>CAZRZN010000247.1:0-6377 GCA_964604565.1 uncultured Rhodobacterales bacterium | reverse complement strand
CTGGAACCCCTATCTAACGGCAGGAAGAGAAGGATGCCGCGAAATGACAGAGTCCATTGCCACGGAACTTGCAGTCGATGGCATGTCCTGCGCCTCTTGCGTGGGACGTGTGGATCGTGCCCTTGCGGGGTTGCCGGGGGTCACAGACGTGTCGGTCAACCTTGCGACTGAAACGGCGCGGTTTCGCGTCGATAGCAAGGACACTCTCGGACAGGCCGCACAGACGCTCACGGAGATGGGATACCCGCCCCGCCATGCGCGCCTTGTGCTGACGATCGGGTCCATGTCCTGTGCTTCCTGCGTCGGACGCGTGGATCGCGCTTTGGCGGCGGTTCCCGGGGTGACAGGTGTTTCCGTCAACCTCGCGTCAGAGACCGCGACGGTGGACTACCTTGAAGGGGCGACCGATCCGGCCTCGCTGATCGCCGCCAGCACGGCGGCCGGCTACCCGGCACGCGCCGCCCATGAGGATGCCGGCCCGTCGCGCACCGAACGAAAGGCCGAGGAGGCAGGCGTCCTCTCACGCCGTATGGCCCTCGCCGCGATTCTGACGCTGCCGGTTTTCGTTCTGGAGATGGGCGGGCACCTGATCCCGGCCTTTCACATGTGGATCGCCGGCACCATCGGGATGCAGACCTCCTGGGTGATCCAGTTTGCCCTCACGACCGTCGTGCTCGCCGGGCCGGGCCGCCAATTCTACCTGACGGGCTTCCCCGCCTTGCTCAAGGGGGCGCCGGACATGAACAGCCTCGTGGCGCTGGGCACCGGCGCGGCCTACGGGTATTCGGTGGTCGCGACCTTTTTGCCGGGCCTTCTGCCCGATGGCGTGCGCGCCGTCTATTACGAGGCGGCGGCGGTGATCGTTGTCCTGATCCTTCTGGGCCGCTGGCTGGAGGCCCGCGCCAAGGGCCGCACCGGCGCCGCGATCGAGGCGCTGCTGGGCCTTCAACCGCGCACAGCGCGTGTCCTGCGGGCGGGCGACCCGGTTGAGGTGGAGATTGCCGCGCTGCGCACCGGCGATGTGATCCTTGTCCGCCCGGGGGAACGGATCCCGGTGGACGGGACGGTGACCGAGGGCGGCAGCAACGTCGATGAAAGCATGATCACCGGCGAACCGGATCCGGTCCGTAAGGCCGCACACGACAAGGTGACCGGCGGCACCGTCAATGGCACCGGCAGTCTGACATTCCGCGCCGACCGCGTCGGCGCCGACACCACGCTGGCGCAGATCATCCGCATGGTCGAAGAGGCGCAGGGCGCGCGCCTGCCGATCCAGAGCCTTGTGGACCGCGTGACCATGTGGTTCGTGCCCGCCGTCATGGCGGCCGCGGCGCTGACGGTGCTGGTCTGGCTGATCCTCGGGCCCGACCCGGCGCTGACGCTTGCGCTGGTGGCGGGTGTGTCGGTTCTGATCATCGCCTGCCCCTGCGCGATGGGTCTTGCCACGCCGACCTCGATCATGGTGGGCACCGGTCGAGCCGCGGAAATGGGCGTGCTGTTCCGCAAGGGCGACGCCCTGCAATCCCTGTCCGACGTTCAGGTGATCGCGCTGGACAAGACCGGCACCGTGACAGAGGGCAGGCCCGCACTGACCGATCTGGTGCTGGCGGATGGCTTTGACCGTGCAGAGGTGCTGCGGCTGATCGCCTCTGTCGAGGGGCAGTCCGAACATCCCATCGCAGAGGCGATCCTGCGCGGCGCCCGCGCCGAAAGCATCCAGCCGGCGCCGGTCAGTGAATTCGTGTCGATCACCGGCTACGGGGTCGAGGCGCTGGTCGATGGTCACCGCGTCCAGATCGGCGCGGATCGCCTGATGACGCGAGAGGGCATCGACCCCGGCCCGCTGGCCGAGACAGAGCGCAGGCTGGCCGAAAAGGGGCGGTCCGCGCTCTACGCGGCCATCGACGGGCGCATCGCGGCGGTGATCGCGGTGGCCGACCCGGTCAAACCCACCAGCCGCGCCGCAATCGCCGCGCTCAAGGCGCGCGGCATCGACGTCGCGATGGTGACCGGGGACAAGCGTGAGACTGCCCTTGCCATCGCCCGCGAGACCGGCATCGACCATGTGGTGGCAGGCGTGCTGCCGGATGGCAAGCTGGCGGCGCTGGACGACCTGCGCGCCGGTGGGCGCAAGGTGGCCTTTGTCGGCGACGGGATCAACGACGCGCCCGCGCTGGCCCATGCGGATGTCGGCATCGCCATCGGCACCGGCACGGATGTCGCCATCGAAAGCGCCGATGTGGTGCTGATGTCGGGCGACCTGCGCGGCGTGGTCAACGCGGTCGAGGTGTCGCACCGCACGCTGAGCAACATCCGCCAGAACCTGATCTGGGCCTTCGGCTATAACGCGGCGCTGATCCCGGTAGCGGCGGGGGTGCTCTATCCGGCCTTCGGGCTGCTGCTGTCGCCGGTCTTCGCGGCAGGGGCGATGGCGCTGTCCTCGGTCTCGGTGCTTGGCAACGCGCTGCGCCTGCGCCGGATCGCGCCAGCCATGGACGACCCGGCCCCGCCGCCCGCGCGTCGCGCGCGCCCAGCGCCCCAACCGGCGGAATGAGGAGACAGCATCATGAACATCGGTGAAGTGGCCGAGCGCACCGGCGTCCCGGCCAAGACCATCCGCTACTATGAGGACATCGGTCTGGTAAGCCCCCTGCGCAGCGACAATGGCTACCGCAGCTTCCGCGACAGCGACCAGCACAAGCTGGCCTTTCTGGGCCGCGCCCGGGCGCTGGGCTTTTCGATCGAGGATTGCCGCAAGCTGATCGCGCTTTATGAGGATGACACCCGCGAAAGCGCCCAGGTCAAGGCGCTGGCAGAGGAGCATCTGCAAGAGATCGACGCCAAGATCACACAGCTGCAATCCATGCGCGACACGCTTGCCGACCTCATCGGCAGTTGCCACGGGGACCAGCGCCCCGATTGTCCCATCCTGAAGGATCTTGCAAAGGCCGGGTCATAGCCGCGACAGGGCAGGCAGACATACCGGGCGGCGGGGGCACCGGGCGCGCAGGACAGATGCCGTTACAGGCCATTGTCGGGCAGGCGCGTTCCGCGCCATGCCGGCATCGTGATGGCCAGACACCGCAATTGCCCGCATCCCTTCGCCAAACGCAAACCGGCCCCGAAACGGGGCCGGTGAGAGGTGTCTTTTTCGCAGGTTTCGCGAAACATGGCCCGCTGCCCGTGAACATGCGGGCCGCGCCGCGCCTCAGTTCAGCGCTTCGTCCGTGACCGCATGGGTCCAAGCGCCTTCGGGCGTCTCGGTGATCACCGGGTCGGAGCCGCCCGCGAGCAGGGTGTCGACCGTCCGCTGGTAGTCCGCCGGGTCCAGCGCACCGTTCGACCCTGCGGTCAGCTTGGCCACTTCGCCCATCATGCGGATCTGGTGCTGCTCGGTCTGGGCGCCGGTTTCATCGAAATCCAGAACGATCATCGCCGCCTCTTCGGGGTTTTCCTCGGCCCATTTCCAGCCCTGCATGGAGGCCGCGACAAAGCGCGCCATCTTGTCGACAAAGGCCGGATCCTCAAGATCGCTTTCCAGCACGTAAAGACCGTCCTCCAGCATGGCCACGCCCTGATCCTCGTATTTGAACGTGATCAGCTCCTCCGGCGTCACGCCCGCGTCGATCACCTGCCAGTATTCGTTGTAGGTCATCGTCGAGATGCAATCCGCCTGACGCTGCAACAGCGGGTCCACGTTGAAGCCCTGCTTGAGCACTTCGACCGACCCTTCGGCCTTGCCGTCGGTTGCGATGTCCAGTTGGCTCATCCAGGCGAGGAAGGGGAATTCATTGCCGAAGAACCAGACGCCCAGCGTCCGGTTGTCCAGATCCTGCGGCGACTCGATCCCGGCATCCTTCCAGCAGGTCAGCATCATGCCAGAGGATTTGAACGGCTGCGCGATGTTGACCAGCGGCAGGCCGTTTTCCCGCGCCGACAATGCGGCGGGCATCCATTCGACGATCACATCGGCGCCGCCGCCTGCGATCACCTGCGTCGGCGCGATGTCCGGACCGCCCGGCATGATGGTCACGTCCAGATCCGCGTCCTCGTAATAGCCGTTCTCCAGCGCGACGTAGTAGCCCGCGAATTGCGCTTGCGTGACCCATTTCAGTTGCAGTGTCACCTCGTCCTGCGCAAGGGCGGGCGTTGCCAGCCCCAGCGCCGCGACGGCCGCGATCCATGTCTGTTTCATCGTTCAGTACCTCCTTGGTGGTGTTTGTGTTCGGTCCGGTTGATCCCGGACCGGTTATCGGCCGCCCCGGACAGAGGCGTGCCAGAATGTCATGCGGCGTTCCAGCAGGGCGATCAGCCCGTAAAAGGCCGTCCCTGAAAGCGCCGCGACCAGAATGGCCGACCAGACCATTCCAAGGTCAAGCTGACCGATGCTGGTGGAGATCCGAAACCCCAGACCCAGCGTCGGACTGCCGAAAAACTCGGCGACGATCGCACCGATCAGCGCCAGCGTCGTCGAAATCTTGAGCCCGTTGAAGATGAAGGGCAGCGCGGCGGGCAGGCGCAGCTTGGTCAGGGTCTGCCCCCATGTGGCGGCATAGGTGCGCATCTGGTCGCGCTGCATCGCGCTGGTGTCCGACAGGCCGGCCACCGTGTTCACCAGCATCGGGAAGAACACCATCAGGACGACCACCGCCGCCTTGGACTGCCAGTCGAACCCGAACCACATCACAAGGATCGGCGCCGTGCCGACAATCGGCAGTGCTGCCATGAAATTGCCCAGCGGCAGCAGGCCCCGGCGCAGATAGTCGGACCGGTCGACCAGCAGCGCCGTCACAAAGGCCGCGCCGCAGCCCATCACGTAGCCCGACACCGCCCCCTTCAGGATCGTCTGAACGAAATCGCCCCAGAGCAGGCCGAGGTTCGCCGCGAAACTCCCGGCGATCTGGCTGGGCGGCGGCAGGATCACCGACGGCACCTCCAGCCCGCGCACGATCAGTTCCCACATGCCCAGCAGCGTCGCGCCAAAGATCAGCGGCACCGCAAGGCGCACCGCGGCCGTGTCGCGCGCCGGGCCATTGGCCAGCGCCACATTCGCGCCCCAGCCAAGGATCCACAGCCCGATGGCGAACCAGACCAGCGTCATGTCCGCATCCCCATCCGCCGCAACATGCGCCGTTCGATCCAGCCGGTCGCCCAGACCAGCAGCGCCGCCAGCGCCGCCGCCATCAGCAGCGCGGCCCAGATCTGCGCGGTCTGGCCATAATAGCTGCCCGCCAGCATCCGCGCGCCCAGCCCGCCTTTCTGCACCGGCAATTCGCCCACGATGGCGCCCACAAGGCTGGCCGCGATGGCGATCTTGAGAGAGGCGAACAGATAGGGGATCGAGGAAGGCAGGCGCAGTTTCCACAACACCGCAGAGGTGGGCGCATTATAGGTCCGCATCAGGTCCATCTGCATCCCGTCCGGCGCGCGCAACCCCTTCACCATGCCCACGACGACCGGAAAGAAAGACAGGTAGGCAGAGATCACCGCCTTCGGGATCAGCCCCTGCACCCCGATGGAATAGAGCACGACGATGATCATCGGCGCCAGCGCCACGATGGGAATGGTCTGGCTGACGATGGCCCATGGCATCACGCTCATGTCCATCACGCGCGAATGCACGATGCCCACGGCCAGCGTGACACCCAGCAGAGTGCCGATCACAAAGCCCAGCAAGGTCGCGTTCAGCGTCACCCCGGCGTGATAGATCAACGACCGGTTCGACAGGGTGCCCGACCGCACCAATCCGCGCCGCCCGTTCAGTTCCTCGTCGATGGTGGACTCGTAAAGCTCCACCAGAACCTGATGCGGCGCGGGCAGCTTGGGCCGGTCATAGCTCCAGCTTTCGCCAAGCGCCCCGGGATTGCGCAGCACCAGCGCCCAATTGCCCATGTCGCGCCGCTCCATCGCCGAGGGGGGCGAGATTTCGGCCCCCGCGCGCTCGGCCGCCGTTAACACTTCCTTGACGTTCATCGGCACCACCGCGACATACCACAGCGCGATCAGCACGCAGACCACGCCCAATACGGGGGGCAGGCGCAGCCACCGGGGCCATTGCCCGGCTTGGCCATTGTTCGCTGCCGCGTCAGTCACGGCGCACCTCCGCAGGCGCAGGGGAAACATCCCGGCGCGTCATTCCTGATACCCCGCGCGCAGCCCTTCGCGGACACGGTGGGCCACCTCGATGAACTCCGGCGTGTCGCGGATGTCCAGCGGGCGCTCCTTCGGCAGCGGGCTTTCGATCACATCGGTGATGCGGCCGGGACGCGGGCTCATGACCACGATATGCGTGCTCAGATAGACCGCCTCCGGGATTGAGTGCGTGACAAAGGCGATGGTCTTTTCCGTCCGCGCCCAAAGCCGCAGAAGCTCCTCGT
>CAZRZN010000246.1:0-6394 GCA_964604565.1 uncultured Rhodobacterales bacterium | reverse complement strand
TGAAGCTGCACCAATGTGGCCTGCCGAAAAAGATGGCGTTGGAACTGTTCAAGCCGTTCATCTACTCGCGGCTGGAGGCCAAGGGCCTTTCCAGCACCGTCAAGCAGGCGAAGAAGCTCGTGGAAAAGGAACGCCCCGAAGTCTGGGACATCCTTGACGAGGTCATCCGCGAGCATCCCGTTCTGCTGAACCGGGCGCCCACGCTGCACCGTCTGGGCATCCAGGCGTTTGAGCCGATCCTCATTGAAGGCAAGGCGATCCAGTTGCACCCGCTCGTGTGTTCGGCGTTCAACGCCGACTTCGACGGTGACCAGATGGCCGTGCACGTGCCGCTGAGCCTTGAGGCCCAGCTTGAAGCGCGCGTCCTGATGATGTCGACGAACAACGTGTTGTCGCCGGCCAACGGCGCGCCGATCATCGTTCCGTCGCAGGACATGATCCTTGGCCTCTACTATGTCACCATCGCCCGCGAGGGTATGACTGGCGAAGGCATGGTCTTTTCCTCCCCGGAGGAGGTCGAACATGCCCTTAACGCCGGTCAGGTGCATCTGCACGCCAAGATCACCTGCCGCGTCAAGCAGATCGACGAAACCGGCAACGAGATCTGGAAACGCTACGAAACGACTCCGGGCCGCGTCCGTCTGGGGCAGTTGCTGCCGCTGAACGCCAAGGCGCCTTTCGAACTTGCGAACCGTCTGTTGCGCAAGGGCGATGTGCAGACGGTCATCGACACCGTCTACCGCTATTGCGGTCAGAAAGAGTCCGTCATCTTCTGCGATCAGATCATGCGGATCGGGTTTGTCGAGGCGTTCAAGGCCGGGATTTCCTTCGGCAAGGACGACATGGTGATCCCCGACAACAAATGGACCATCGTGGATGAAACCCGCGACTTCGTGAAGGATTTCGAACAGCAATACATGGACGGCCTGATCACCCAGGGTGAGAAATACAACAAGGTCGTCGATGCCTGGTCGAAGTGCAACGACAAGGTCACAGAGGCGATGATGGCCACCATCTCGGCCAAGCGCTACGACAGCGCCGGCCGCGAGGAGGAGCCGAACTCGGTCTACATGATGGCCCACTCCAAGGCCCGTGGCTCGGTCACGCAGATGAAGCAGTTGGGCGCGATGCGCGGCCTGATGGCGAAGCCGAACGGCGACATCATCGAGACGCCGATCATCTCGAACTTCAAGGAAGGTCTGACCGTTCTTGAATACTTCAACTCGACTCACGGCGCCCGCAAGGGTCTGTCGGATACCGCGTTGAAGACGGCGAACTCGGGCTACCTGACGCGTCGTCTGGTCGACGTGGCGCAGGACTGCATCGTGCGCGAGCATGATTGCGGCACCAATCTTGCGATTACTGCCGAACCGGCCGTCAATGATGGTGAGGTTGTCGCGTCTCTGGGCGAGCGTGTTCTGGGCCGTGTCGCGGCCGAGGATATCCTCAACCCGGTGACCGAAGAGGTGATCGTCGCCGAAGGCCAGTTGATCGACGAGCGTACCGCAGACGCGATCGAGGAGGCCGCGGTGCAGACCGCGCGCATCCGTAGCCCGCTGACCTGCGAGGCAGACGATGGTGTCTGTGCGATGTGTTATGGTCGTGATCTGGCGCGTGGCACGATGGTCAACACGGGCGAAGCCGTGGGTATCATCGCCGCGCAGTCGATCGGTGAACCCGGCACGCAGTTGACGATGCGGACATTCCACATCGGTGGCGTGGCTCAGGGTGGCCAGCAGTCGTTCCTCGAAGCAAGCCAGTCCGGCCGTATCGTGTTCGACAGCGCACAGACGCTTGAGAATTCGTCAGGTGAAACGCTTGTCATGGGCCGTAACATGAAGTTGCGGATCATCGGTGACAACGATGTCGAGCTGGCCAGCCACAAGATCGGCTATGGCACCAAGCTGTTCGTCAAGGACGGGGACAAGATCACCCGCGGCGCCAAGCTGTTCGAATGGGACCCCTACACCCTGCCGATCCTTGCCGAAAAGTCGGGTATGGCGAAATTCGTTGATCTCACCAGCGGTGTTTCGGTGCGTGATGTGACCGATGACGCCACCGGCATGACACAGAAGATCGTCACCGACTGGCGCGCTGCGCCGCGCGGCAACGAGCTGAAGCCCGAGATCATCATCGTCGGCGAAGACGGTGAGCCGGTCCGCAACGACGCGGGTAACCCGGTGACCTATCCAATGTCGGTGGATGCCATTCTGTCGATCGAGGAAGGTCAGGAGATTCATGCGGGCGACGTGGTTGCACGTATCCCGCGCGAAGGCGCCAAGACCAAGGACATCACCGGCGGTCTGCCGCGTGTGGCCGAACTCTTCGAGGCGCGCCGTCCCAAAGATCACGCCATCATCGCCGAAATCGACGGCTATGTGCGCTTTGGCAAGGACTACAAGAACAAGCGCCGCATCACCATCGAGCCGACCGACGATACCATGTCCACCAAGGAGTACATGATCCCCAAGGGCAAGCACATCCCGGTGGCCGAAGGCGATTTCGTCCAGAAGGGCGATTACATCATGGACGGCAACCCCGCCCCCCACGACATTTTGTCGATCATGGGGATCGAGGCCCTTGCCAACTACATGATCGACGAGGTGCAGGACGTCTACCGTTTGCAGGGTGTGAAGATCAACGACAAGCATGTCGAAGTCATCGTGCGCCAGATGCTGCAAAAATGGGAGATTCTTGACAGTGGCGACACCACGCTGCTGAAGGGGGAGCATGTCGACAAGATGGAATTCGACATGGCCAACGAGAAGGCGGAGAAGAAGAAGGGCCGTCCCGCACAGGGCGAACCGATCCTGCTGGGCATTACCAAGGCGTCCCTGCAGACCCGCTCCTTCATCTCGGCGGCGTCCTTCCAGGAAACCACCCGCGTGCTGACCGAAGCTTCGGTTCAGGGCAAGAAGGACAAGCTTGTCGGCCTGAAGGAAAACGTCATCGTGGGCCGTCTGATCCCGGCGGGCACCGGTGGCGCGACCCAGAAGGTGCGCCGCGTCGCGCAGGACCGCGACAGCATCGTGATCGAAGCACGCCGGGAGGAGGCCGAGGCGGCCGCCGCCCTCGCTGCCCCGGACGCGACGGATGACGCGGTGGGCGGCGACGAGTTCGACACGCTGATCGTCGACACGCCCGAAAGCCGCGAATAACATCGGCCAACGGACTGACTTGTGAAAAGCCCGCTCTGCAAGGAGCGGGCTTTTTGCTGTCCCGCGCGGCCTCGACCTCACAGTTTTGTCAAATCCGGATCCCTGCCGCGGCCTTTGCGTTGGTCTCTGACATGCAAAGACGAAAGGAGGTTCTCATGAGACCCGTTTTTGTGACGCTGACTGCAATCGCCGCCCTTGGCGCGGCACCCGCCATGTCGCAGACCCATTCCTGGGGCGAGAAAAGCGCAGGTTTCGAACCCGCATTCGAAAACCAGACGCGCGCGCCGCTGAAACCCTCGGACTACAGCTATGCAACGAACCCGCTTGTCGAAGGGGTCGAACATCCGTGGGCGATCGAGGCGCTTCCGGCAGACGCCGGGTATCTGGTGACCGAACGGCCGGGCGATCTGCGTCATGTCAGCATGGACGGCACGGTGTCTGATCCGATCTCGGGCCTGCCGGAAATCTTCAACAGGGGCACCTCCAGCGGAACGCAAGCCGGCCTGCTTGACGTGAAGGTTGGCCCGACTTTCGAGGAGGATCGCTATATCTACTTTACCTATTCCAAAGGGATCGAGGGTGACTCCTCGGTGACTGCCGCGGGGCGCGGCAAGTTGAATGAGGACATGACCGAGCTGACCGAAGTGGAAGACATCTTCGTCCAGACTCCGCCAAGCCCGGTGCCCATGCACTATGGCAGCCGCATCGTCTTTGATGACGACGGGCACGCCTTCATCACCACGGGCGAACACTTCACGGTCGAAGAGCGGCAGCGCGCCCAGTCGCTCGACAATACCTACGGCAAGGTGGTGCGGGTGAATCTGGATGGCTCCATTCCGCAGGACAACCCTTTTGTCGGCGATCCCAACGCGATGGATTCAATCTGGAGCTATGGCCATCGCAACATCCAAGGGGCGGCCATGCGGGACGATGGAACACTGTTCACGCTTGAACACGGTCCTGCCGGCGGTGATGAAATCAACATTCCCGTGCCCGGCGAAAATTATGGTTGGCCGATCATCTCCTATGGCATCAACTATGATGGCAGCGATGTCGGGCAGGGCATTTCCAAAATGGATGGCATGCAGCAGCCTGCCTACTACTGGGATCCGGTGATCGCCCCGGGTGACATGACCTTCTACGAAGGGGAGATGTTTTCTGACTGGGATGGCGATTTGTTGATCGGTGGACTTGTGTCACCGGGGATCGTGCGTCTTGATTGGGACGGCGACCGCGTCGCCGCCGAGGAAAGATTGCTGACACAGTTTGGCCGGGTCCGTGACGTCGAGGTGCTGGATGACGGCTCCTTCCTGATTGCCACGGACTATGAGGATGGCCAGATCGTGCATGTGACACGCGGCGAAGGCGAAAGCTGAACGGCCGTCAAAGCACACGCCGGATAAGAACGGCGTCCATGGCGAAGCGGGCCTTCGGGTCCGCTTCGTTTCGTTGAGACCCTTGGGGGCTGATACCGAACCCCGTTGATGGTCCCTGCGGCAGACATCGCGTTGCGGATCATGCGGGCATGCGATCACAGGGCGCCCACAACACCCCCGGTGATCCGAAGCGCCAAGGCCGAGAGGGGTGGTTGGCAAGCGTCCCCGGCGCAAGTTTCACACCGAAATCCACACTTCCCTGTCAGGCAAGAATCGGCCAAATTCGTGGGCCTGCACTGGCCGTTTTCCGGACCCGGAAAACCATTTTTCTTCATGGTATTGGCGCCAGCTGCGCCCAGCTCTGGTGCGCTGTTGACAACCCGTCCGACTCCCCCTATACGCGCGTCTAATCCGCATTGGCCCTGCCAGTTGCGGCCTTACAGAACCAAGCGGTCACGATCCGGGCCACACGCCCCGATCCTCTGGAAACCCACCGCGTCGTTCCCACGTATCGGGGACGAATGCGGTTTTTTGCGTCGTCTGCCATGCCCGGTCGAACGATGCTCTATAGTCGGACTTTCGCGGACGCGCGGGGGGCCAAAATCTGAAACGCCGCACGGGAAGACCCGTGCCACGCACATGTGAGAAGCACGGGGAAGAAACCGGAATGCCCACGATCCAACAGCTGATCCGCAAACCGCGGCAGCCCAAAGTCAAACGCTCGAAGTCGCAGCACCTCGAGCAGTGCCCGCAAAAGCGTGGGGTTTGTACCCGCGTCTACACCACCACGCCGAAAAAGCCGAACTCGGCCATGCGGAAAGTTGCCAAGGTGCGTCTGACCAACGGTTACGAGGTGATCAGCTATATCCCCGGGGAAAGTCACAACCTTCAGGAGCACTCTGTGGTCCTCATCCGTGGCGGCCGGGTCAAGGACCTTCCCGGTGTGCGTTACCACATCCTGCGCGGTGTTCTGGACACCCAGGGCGTCAAGGACCGTAAGCAGCGCCGTTCGAAATATGGCGCCAAGCGTCCGAAATAAGAGGATATATCAATGTCTCGTCGTCACGCCGCAGAGAAGCGCGAAGTCCTGCCCGACGCCAAGTATGGTGATCGTGTCCTGACAAAATTCATGAACAACCTTATGTACGACGGCAAGAAATCGGCCGCCGAACGTATCGTCTACAACGCGCTCGAGCGCGTCGAAAACAAGGTCAAGCGCGCTCCGGTGGAGATCTTCCACGAGGCGCTGGATAACATCAAGCCGTCGGTCGAGGTTCGCTCGCGCCGTGTCGGTGGTGCAACCTATCAGGTTCCGGTCGAGGTGCGCCCCGAACGCCGTGAGGCGCTGGCCATCCGCTGGCTGATCAACGCATCGCGGGCGCGCAATGAAAACACCATGGAAGAGCGGCTCGCAGGTGAGCTGATCGATGCCGTGCAATCGCGCGGTTCTGCGGTGAAGAAGCGCGAAGATACGCACAAGATGGCCGACGCCAACAAGGCATTCAGCCACTACCGCTGGTAATTCAAGGACTGGAAGGACCAGACCATGGCACGCGACTACCCCCTTCAGCGCTACCGGAATTTCGGGATCATGGCGCATATCGACGCCGGCAAGACGACTTGCTCGGAGCGGATCCTGTTTTACACCGGCAAATCCCACAACATCGGTGAGGTGCATGACGGCGCCGCAACGATGGACTGGATGGAGCAGGAGCAGGAGCGCGGAATCACGATCACATCCGCCGCCACCACCACCTTCTGGCAGTGGCAGGAAGATCCGACCGCCGAAGGCACCTACGACACCAAGTACCGGATGAACATCATCGACACGCCCGGCCACGTCGACTTCACCATCGAGGT
>CAZRZN010000245.1:0-6444 GCA_964604565.1 uncultured Rhodobacterales bacterium | reverse complement strand
GGGCCAATCGTCTCTGGCGATGCGGAGCGTCTTCGCAGCCTGATCGATACGCATTTCCCGCTGGCGCATGATGAGTTGAATCCGGCCTTGTGTCTGGACAGTCCGGGTGGGTCACTGGACGAGGGGGTCAGGATCGCCGAGCTGTTGGGAGAGCGGTTCACCGCGACTGTCGTGCCTGCGGGCGCCGAATGCCTGTCGGCCTGTGCCGTGGCCTTCATGGGCGGGACATTTGGCTGGTACGAATACATCTTCAACATGCGTGTGATGCATCCGACCGCGCGTGTCGGATTTCATGCGCCCGGCTTGACCATATCGGATGGGGCCTATGATGGTGCATCGGTCATGCGCGCCTTCGATGTTGCCGTCGACGCGATTGCGCGGATCGCGGGCGATCTGGACGAAACCTATCTGACGGGCGTCACCAACCGGTTTCCGCGGTCCTTGCTTGCCGGAATGCTGGTGCACAGGGGCGAGGATTATCTCTGGATCGATACGGTCGAAAAGGCAGGTGCATGGGATGTCTGGCTGATCACCGATCAGAGGCCCCAGTTGGACGGGACCGCCCTGACGCGCGTCTGCAAGGCCGTGGCGCGCTGGCTGAACGACAGTCCGAAAATGGAATTTGCCCCTCAGGATTGGGAATTGGCGGGGGATTTCACCTCGGTCGAAGGTGCCGATGGCCAATGGACGCTACGATATGGCGAGCTTTTCGAGGTGGTCTGCCAGATCGAGCGCCGCGATAACGGGATCCTGTCGGTGCGCGTGGTGCGTGACGAATCCGACCTTGGCCAGATATACCTGCGACCGTGGATGGCATTCGCGGCGGATACGGCACTGGTGTCACTTCGGTAGTTTTCCGGGTCTCTCGATCACGCCGATCTCATTCAGGATCCGGTCCAGCGCGCTGCGCGGGCTGGCCGCACTGTCAGCCTTGAGCCTGTCGAACTGGTCGCGCAGGGCGTCCTTCTCCGCGCCCTTGCAGTCGTTCCAGGGCCGGCCCTGAAGCGCCATGTGCAACACGTAGTAGCCGATGAAATGCGGGGGTTGCCCGGCGCCGAGCAGCCTTCGGTAGGCCTCGTGCGCGCCGAGGTCGCGCAGGGTTTCCGCATCTGGGATCCCGGCCGCATGGCAGGCCGCCTCAAAGGCGGGGCCAAGGTTGCGGATGCTGCTGACGGGCGTGCCCACCGGACCCTCAGGCGGCTCTTGCGCAGATCTTGGCGAAGGCGCAGAGGGTGCGCAACGCCGCCTCCAGACGGTCATCTTCTACCGTCAGCGCCACGCGCAGATGACCGGCGGCGGAGGTGCCAAAGCTTTCTCCCGGCATGACGGCGATGCGGTGGGTGTCCAGAAGCGCATCGGCAAACTCACGGCCCGACAGGCCGGTTGCGCGAATATCGAGCATCAGGAACATGGCGCCATCGGCGGGAATGGCGTTGATCACGTCCTGTTCCGCAAGAACCGATTGGGCCAGATTGCGGCGGCGCAGGAAGGGGGCAGAGATTTTGCGTTCCAGGTCAGGCCCCTGGTTCAGGCCAAAAAGCGCGCCGTCCTGGATGTAGCCGGGCACGCCGTAGGTCGTGACGGTGGAAAGGTCGACAAGATGGGCGATGGTCTGTTTGGGCGCCACGATCCAGCCGATGCGCGAGCCGGTCATGGCGTGGCTTTTCGACATGGACCCGATCACGAGGGTGCGGTCCGCCATGCCGGGCAGGCTGCGGGGGCTGGTATGGGTGCCCCGCCAGACCTGGTTTTCATAAACTTCGTCGGAGATCAGCCAGAGGTCTTCGGAAGCGCAGATCTCTGCGATCTCTGCGATGATTTCAGGCGGATAGACGGCGCCGGTGGGGTTGTTGGGCGTGTTCACCAACAGACTTCTGGCACCGTTCTTCTGTGCGGCGGCCTTGAGGGCGGCAGGTTCGGGCAGGAAGGCGCGGGCCGCTTGGGTTGGAACGGCCACGGGACGTCCGGACGCGGCGCGGATTGTGGCAGGATAGGTCGCATAATAGGGGTCGATGAACAGCGCCGCGTCGCCGTGCGAAAGCGCGGCGACATGCGCGGCCAGAAGCCCCGCCTGACCGCCCGGTGTGATGAGCACGTTGTCCGCTGTGGTCGGCACACCCGTCCGGGCGGCGACGCGTGCGGCGACGGCCCTTCGAAGGGCGTCGACCCCGGGGACCATGGCATAGCCGGTGTGGCCCGCTTGGGCGGAATTGTGGATCGCCTGAAGAATCGACGCATCGGTTCCGATGTCATGTTCGCCGATGGTGAGTTCGGTCACCGGGGTGCCGGCCGCCGCCATGCCCCGGGCGCGATAGTAGACCTCCCACCCGTCGGAGCCGCCTTCGTTCAGGGTGGTGATGCGTTCTGAAAGCCTGGGCATGTCATTGTCCTCTTTGCGAAAACTCTTGCCAGAGCCATGAGCAGGCGGCAAGCGGCCAATCCCCGGCTTAGGCGATTATTGAGAAGTATGAACAAATTCAGATGGTTGCGGTCGGAGCCGGGATTGACCCTACGCACGGTCGAACGTATGGTTCTGCCTATGCTGGACGAGGTTTGGCAAGCGGCCCCCGGGTGAGACCCTTGGGGCCGTTTCTGTTCCTTGCCGCCCGATGGAGGGGCAACCTAACAGGCAAGTAAGGTGTCGAGCATGAGCAGTGCACAACAACAAGAAGAGCAAAACAGAATCGTCATAATCGCCAATGAGCGGTGCGACCGTCTGCGCAGGCAGCGGGATCGGGCGACAGCGACAATTGCGGATCTTCTCGACCAGATCGAGGAGGCGCAGGACAGGATCCGGAGAGGCGAAGTGGACAAGAAGTCCGAGGCTGGAAAGGTCTTGGGCGAATTGAAGTATTGGCTGCGTGCAGCCCGCGAAACGGAGTTGGAACTTGAAGCGATCATCAGAAAGGAAGAGGGGATCGGCGAAGCCTACGGGCTCGATCTCGATGCAGCCCGATCTCAGATCGGGTGCCGCTTGGATAGCCTCCGCGCCTGCTGCCGTGAGGGAGAGATTCCTGGCTGAAATGACGGATGGGGAGCGCCTTGCGCTCCCCTACCTTTTCGAATTCTGGGCGCATCCGCACCAGTTGCCGCCCGGTGGCGACTGGCGCAGTTGGGTGATCCTAGGCGGGCGAGGCGCGGGCAAGACCCGCGCTGGGGCCGAATGGGTCCGCGCGCAAGTGGAAGGGCCCAAGCCGCTGGACAAGGGACGGTGCAAGCGGCTGGCCCTGATCGGCGAAACCTATGATCAGGCGCGAGAGGTGATGATCTATGGCGACAGCGGGATCATGGCCTGCACGCCATTCGACCGACGGCCAAGTTTCATCGCGTCCAAGCGCAAGCTGGTCTGGCCCAATGGCGCGGAGGCGACGCTGTTTTCGGCGCAGGATCCCGAGGCGCTGCGCGGCCCGCAATTCGACGCGGCCTGGGCCGATGAGTTGGCCAAGTGGAAGAAGGCCCGGGATCTGTGGGATATGTTGCAGTTCGGCTTGCGCCTGGGCACGGCGCCGCGGGTCTGCGTGACGACGACGCCGCGCAACATCTCCGTTCTGAAAGAATTGCTGGCGCTGCCATCGACCAAAGTGACACGGGCGCCGACAGAGGCGAACAGGGCCCATCTGGCGCAATCCTTTCTTCAGGAAGTGCGGGCGCGCTATGCGGGCACGTCGCTGGGTTTGCAGGAACTGGATGGGGTGCTGTTGGAGCAGGTCGATGGTGCGCTCTGGACGCGGGAAATGTTCGACAACGCGCGATCCGGGCAGATCCCGCGGTTGAGCCGGATCGTGGTGGCCGTGGACCCACCGGCGGGGGCCGGGGGACGGTCCGACGCCTGCGGGATCGTGGTCGCGGGCGTCGTGGAGACAAATGAGCCGAGGGATTGGCGGGCCTATGTGCTGGAGGATGCCTCCGTCCAGGGGTTGTCCCCTCTGGGCTGGGCGGAGGCGGTCGCGCGGACGGCGCAACGGTGGCAGGCGGACCGCGTGGTGGCCGAGGTGAACCAGGGCGGGGCCATGGTGGAAACCGTGCTGCGGCAGGTGGATCCCTTGCTGCCGGTCAAACAGGTGCATGCCACCCTCGGCAAGAGTGCCCGCGCGGAACCTGTGGCCGCGCTTTACGAACAGGGGCGCGTGGAACATGCGCAGGGACTGGATGCGCTGGAATCGCAGATGTGTCTGATGACGCCGCAGGGCTACGAGGGAGCGGGGAGCCCGGATCGCGTCGACGCGCTGGTCTGGGCGTTGAGCGAATTGATGCTGGAAACCCGCAAGGGCCGCATGGCACCGCGTCTGAGGGTGCTCAAGTGACTGTTCGGCCTGCATTCTTTGCCGCGCTGCACGCTGTTGCGCCAGCGGCGGACGGTGCCGTGACACGGCATTAATCCACAGAGCCTAATGTGGGTTTCAAGACGCGGAAGACGACAATCGTCTGATCAATCAAGAGACTGACAACCTGAAGCGCGGGGGCCTTGGCCCTTCGCGAAGGGACCGGTTCGGCCGCGGATTCCGGGCCGGCCGAAGAAAGGAGCCACGAGGGATGCTATTCGATTTTCTGCGGCGGAACGGGCAGGCGGGGCAATCCCGGTCTGCGCCACAGGTCAAGGCCTCGGCCACGGGCCGGCTGGTCGCGCAGTTGAGCTCGGGACGTGTGGCCTGGAGCCCGCGGGATACCGTTTCCCTGACCAAACAGGCCTTTGCGGGCAATCCGGTTGGGTTCCGAGCGGTGAAGCTGATTGCGGAATCTGCGGCCGCCCTGCCGATGGTCCTGCAGGACAATGACACCCGTTTCGCGGCGCATCCGATCCTTAGCCTGATTTCTGCGCCGAACATGGCGCAGGGCCGGGCGGAGTTTTTCGAGGCGCTCTACGGTCAGTTGCTGCTGTCGGGCGACAGTTATGTCGAGGCGGTGGCCGGCGAAACAGGAGCGCCCTTTGAACTGCATGTCCTGCGGTCTGATCGCATGAGCGTGGTTCCCGGTGCGGACGGCTGGCCGGTGGCCTATGAGTATCTGGTCGGGGGGCGGAAACATCGGTTTGGCGTGACGGGCGCGGTTTCTCCGATCTGCCATATCAAGACGTTTCACCCACAGGACGATCACTACGGGCTGTCGCCCCTACAGGCTGCCGCGCAGGCGGTGGACGTGCACAATGCGGCCTCGCGGTGGTCCAAGGGCTTGCTCGACAATGCCGCGCGGCCGTCGGGGGCGATTGTCTGGAACGGCACGGACGGGCAGGGGCAGTTGAGCCCTGAGCAGTTCGAGCGGTTGCAGACCGAGATGGAGATGCATCATCAGGGCGCGCGCAACGCGGGCCGTCCGATGCTGCTGGAAGGCGGCCTCGACTGGAAGCCGATGGGCTTTTCCCCATCGGACATGGAATTCCAGAAGACAAAGGAGTCGGCCGCGCGCGAAATCGCGGTGGCCTTTGGAGTGCCGCCGATGCTGATGGGGATTCCGGGTGAGGCGACCTATGCCAACTATGCCGAGGCGCATCGCGCGTTCTATCGCCAGACGGTGCTGCCGCTGGCAAGCAAGGTCGCCGCGAGCGTCGGGCGATGGCTGTCGGGGTTCACCGGTGAGAACGTGCTGCTGACGCCTGACCTGGACCAGGTGCCCGCGCTGGCCGCGGAACGGGACGCGCAGTGGACCCGCGTGGCGCAGGCCGACTTTCTGACCCCTTCGGAAAAGCGACGGATGCTGGGACTGCCAGTGGAAATCGAGGAGACGAACCGTGACTGAATTGCGATCGAGACATGAGAGTTTCTCCTGTGCGCCGGGGCTTCGGCTGGACGCGCACGAGCGGATGAGCAAGCTGCAATTTGATGCGATGGCCGACCGTTTCAACCGGCTCGAAGCCCTGATGGAACGGCTGGAGCGGCGGCTCTGGTTGACGGTCTACGGGGTAACCGGAGCGATCCTGGCGGATGTCATACAGGGGTTCGCGAACGCGGCACCCTGACCGGCGATGACATGCTTTCAAACCTCCCCTGCGATTTCCGGGCTGGAAATGGGCAAAAGGGGCCCCTTAAGAAAGGAACGAGGATGGACCTGGAAACCAAGTTTTGCCGGTTCGACGCCGATGTGACGGTCGAGGGGCACAAGATCGAGGGGTATGCCTCCTTGTTCGGAGCCTGTGATCAGGGCGGGGACGTCGTAGCCGAGGGCGCCTATGCCCGCTCACTGGCACGTCTGAAGGCCGAGGGCCGGTCGGTAAAAATGCTTTGGCAGCATGATCCGGCGCAACCGATCGGCATATGGGAAGAGGTGCACGAAGACTCCCGCGGTCTTTATGTGAAGGGTCGATTGCTGGCGAGTGTGGCGCGCGGGCAGGAGGCCGCAGAACTGATCGCGGCCGGAGCAATCGATGGGCTATCGATCGGATACCGCACGTTGAAAGCCACCAAGAACGACAAGGGCCGACGGCTCTTGACCGAACTGGAGCTGTGGGAG
>CAZRZN010000244.1:2946-6460 GCA_964604565.1 uncultured Rhodobacterales bacterium | reverse complement strand
GGTCCTTCTTGCGGATCACGCGGACGATCTTGGCCAGTTCCTCCATCAGGTCGGCACGGTTCTGCAAACGTCCCGCCGTGTCGATCATCAGCAGGTCCGCGCCTTCGGCCTGTGCCCGTGTCATCGCGTCGAACGCAAGGCTTGCGGGGTCGGATCCCTCTGGCGCGGTCAGCACGGGCACACCGGCGCGGTCGCCCCAGACCTGAAGCTGTTCGACCGCCGCGGCGCGGAAGGTATCGCCCGCCGCGATCACCACATGCTTGCCCGCCGATTTGAACTGGCTGGCGAGCTTGCCGATGGTCGTGGTCTTGCCGGACCCGTTCACGCCCACCACAAGAACCACTTGCGGGCGCTTCGCGTAAAGCGGCAACGGGCGCGCCACCGGCTCCATGATCCGGGCGATCTCGGCTGCGAGCGCCTGTTTTATCTCCTCCACCGACAAACGCTTGCCGTAGCGCCCCTCCGCGATGTTCGCGGTGACGCGCAGGGCGGTATCGACACCCATGTCGGACGCGATGAGCAGTTCCTCGAGTTGTTCGAGCATGTCGTCGTCCAACACCCGACGCACGACGGGCGCGCTGCTGCCGCGCCGGCCGACAAGGCGGCCCAGCAATCCTCCGGCGGGGCGCCCGGCGGCCTGACGGCCCGCGCTTTCGGGCACTTCCGCGGCGGGGGGCAGCGGGGCCGACTGCGGAGTCGCCTCCGGGGCGCGTTCGGGCGTGAAGTCACGCCTCTCCGGGTCGGGCCGAGGCGTGGGCGGGTTCCGCTCCGGGGTTGTCGAACCAGGATCTTTGGCGGCCGGGGCGGGCGCGTTTTCATCCGGCCTTGTGGGCGCCCCTTCGGCTGCGGTCGGCGCAGGCCCACCTTGCGTTGCCGTCGTGTCAGCATCAGGCTTAGCCTCGGAACCGCCCTCCTGAACGATCGCGTCGAGCCCCTCATCGAGTTTTGAGGAGGATTTGAACAGCTTGTTCCTGAGCTTGCCGAAAAAGGACATGGGGGCGCCTATCGCTGGAGTTATCCCCACTTAATACGGCTGCGCGCACAAGAAAAGCGCCAGTTCACGTCACCCCGGCGCTGTCGAACCCATGTGTAAGAGGCACGTCGGTGGCTGGAAAGCCGTCAGCGTTATGAGATCACGCATCGCGATTTCATCGGCACGCCGTGTAGAGACGGCGGAGCCTGGAGCAGCGCGTTCTTGGGAGCGATCGGATCCACCCGGGTCAATCAGATCTCCTCGGGGAAATGCTTGATCGTCATGCGGATCGGGTTCGGCGCCGCCTGCCCCAACCCACAGATCGAACTGTCCGCCATGGCCTCGCATAGATCCTCCAACAGTGCCTGGTCCCAGCGCGCCGCGCTCATCAGCTTGACCGCCTTCTCGCAGCCGACCCGGCACGGGGTGCATTGTCCGCAACTTTCATCCTCGAAAAAGCGCAGCATGTTGAGCGCGGCGTCGCGGGCGCTGTCCTTGTCAGACAGGACCACCACCGCCGCCGATCCGATAAAGGAGCCGTGCGGCTGCAAGGTGTCGAAGTCCAGCGGCACATCGTTCAGCGTTGCCGGCAGCAGCCCGGACGACGGGCCACCGGGCTGATAGGCCTTGAACACATGGCCCTCCATCATGCCGCCGGCAGCGTCGATGATGTCGAGGATGGTCGCCCCGGCGGGCAGCAGATGGACACCCGGCGCCCGGACGCGGCCCGAAACAGAATAGGACCGCAGGCCCTTGCGCCCGTTCTTTTCGATTCCGGACAGGATTTCAGGGCCTTCGCGACAAATTCGTGCCACCCAGAAAAGCGTTTCGACATTGTGCACCAGCGTGGGCCGGCCAAACAATCCCACTTGCGCCACATAGGGCGGACGGTGCCGTGGCAGCCCCCGCTTGCCCTCGATCGACTCGATCATGGCGCTTTCCTCACCGCAGATGTAGGCGCCCGCGCCGCGGCGCAGGTCGACATAGCCCTTTTCGATCAGACCCGCCTTTTCGAGCGCGGCGATTTCCCGGCGCAGGATCTCGAGCACGGCGGGATATTCGTCGCGCATGTAGATGTAGCAGCGCGCCGCCTCGACCGCCCAGGCCGCGATCAGCATTCCCTCAAGGAAAACATGTGGATACCGCTCAAGATAAAAGCGGTCTTTGAAGGTGCCCGGCTCCCCCTCGTCGCCGTTCACGGCCAGATAGCGCGGCCCCGCGTTACCTCGAACGAAGCCCCATTTGCGCCCCGACGGAAAACCCGCGCCGCCCAGACCACGCAAGCCCGAAGCAAGGACGGTTTCCTGCACTGCCTCCCAGTCGCCGTTGTCGCGCAACTCCCGCAGGCGGTCATATCCGCCATCTGAAGAATACGCCTCAAAGCCTTGATAATCAGGGATATGAACATGCGTATCGCCCACAGAAATCGCCATTTCCACTTTTTCGACCGTTGCGTGATCTATGTGATTGTGGCCCAGTTCCAGCACAGGTGCCGTGTCGCAGCGCCCCATGCACGGCGCACGCAGCACGCGCACCTTGGCCGGGTCCATTCCGTCTTCGAGGGCCACGCGCAGCTGTTCAGCCCCGGCAAGTTCGCACGACAGCGAATCGCAAACGCGGATGGTCAGGGCGGGCGGCGGCGTGTCTCCATCCTTCACAATATCGAAATGGGCGTAAAAACTTGCCACTTCATAGACTTCGGCCATCGAGAGGCGCATTTCCTCTGCCAAGGCGCGCAGATGGTCCGCCGAGAGACAACCATGTGCATCCTGAACCAAATGCAGGAATTCGATCAGCAGATCGCGGTCGCGCGGACGCGCACCCAGAAGGTCGCGGACCTCCTGTAGGGCCTGATCGTCGAATTGCCGGCCCTTTGGCGTGACGCGCCCCTTGCCGGAACCGGATTTCCAGACGCCCTTGCCTTGATCGAGTGCCATGTCTGCCTCCTGCTGCCTGTGCCGGACCCTATAGATTTCCGGGGCGGCGACGACGCCGGAAAACGACAGAAAGACGCGGCTCTGCGTCCAGAAAACGCACGTTATCGTTCCAAATGCCTCCGATGGGTCACGATTGGCCGATCCGCGAAACAGGGCGGCCGCCGTTTCGGCACAAGATGTGCGAAACGCTCGCCATCTTTGGCGCGGCGGCTCTTTCCGGCGCAAAGGGCAAAGATGGCCGATCGTTGCGCGGGAGGCGTTTCAACCTGACCTCATGGGCGCACCCCTCGG
Source organism: uncultured Rhodobacterales bacterium (assembly GCA_964604565.1). Lineage (GTDB taxonomy): Bacteria > Pseudomonadota > Alphaproteobacteria > Rhodobacterales > Rhodobacteraceae > CAZRZN01. The sequence goes on along the minus strand of CAZRZN010000244.1, from coordinate 3,259 downwards.
GAACGGTGAGGAAACCAGCCAAGCAGGGCGAGGGTATCAAGAATGGACCACAAATACCTGTTTATTCATTATTTTACGCCCCATCTTGCGGGAGAACGCCTGTCCCGACACGTCGCGTTGCAGCCCCTGATGGCATGCCAAGCCTTGCCCATCCGGCACCTGGCCGAATCTCCGGTTCGCTCAGGCACAGCCAAGTTTCTCCCACATTGGCGATCTGCCTTGACTGGTGCCATTGTTCCGTTGGCGGCCGTCATCGCGGGCCTCGCGGACCAAGACCGCCCGGAGGCTGCACTTCGCACTCGCTGACGCCTTT
>CAZRZN010000244.1:0-2846 GCA_964604565.1 uncultured Rhodobacterales bacterium | reverse complement strand
GGCCTCGCGGACCAAGACCGCCCGGAGGCTGCACTTCGCACTCGCTGACGCCTTTTATATCAAGAAAGCGGGACGGCGCCCATGGTTAACCAATCATGAATACCTGACTTCCGAGGACGGCTCGTTTCTGGCAGGGTCACGCCATGAAACAGATCCTTGCGCTTGCCCTGACCTGCCTGACTGCTCTGCCCGCGTTGGCGGCAGAACCGATGTCGGCCTCTGATTTTGAAAGCTATGTTACTGGAAAAACGCTGTATTTCGGCCTCAACGGCGAGGCGTACGGCGTCGAGAAATATCTGCCTGACCGACAGGTGCGTTGGTCCTTTCTGGACGGTGAGTGCAAGGAGGGATTCTGGTATGAGGAGGCTGGGCAGATCTGTTTCGTGTATGAGGACAGCCCGGACCCGCAATGCTGGAGCTTCTTCAAGGAGGGCGACGGCCTGCGCGCCGTCTTTGAAAACGATCCTTCAAGCACCGTTCTCTACGAGGCGCAGCAAAACGATGAACCCATGCTGTGTTACGGTCCCGATGTGGGCGTCTGAGTCCCCCGCCGCTGCCCGCTTCGGCACCGGCCTCAGGAAGACTCCAGAACCGCCGCAGCCTGCCGCTCTACTGCGTTGTCTGTCAGGCTGCGCTGACATGGACCTGTCAGATTCGGACGGACAGGCGAGAATGCCATGACTTCATCCAGATTGTTGATATAAGGAGTCATGTTTATGGGACCACTGATGTCTGTAATCCTTGAAAATATCGCAGGGGCCTACAATATATCGACTTGAAAGTCCGGGTGCGGTCGCGCCCGTTTTCGCTAGGAAAACAACGGAGGCTTTAATGGCTGAATATAAAACGATCCGGGCAGCTGGCGTCTCCGGCGCCCGCGCTTCCCAGATTGACGAGGGGCTGCGCGCCCACATGAACAAGGTCTACGGCACGATGTCCGTAGGCATGCTGATCACCGCTCTGGCCGCTTGGGCCATTGCCGGGCTGGCCACCACGAACGACCCGTCGATGGCGGCGGCGCAACTGGGCAACGGCACCCTGCTGACCGGGCTCGGCACGGCGATCTACACCAGCCCGCTGCGCTGGGTCATCATGTTCGCCCCTCTGGCCTTTATCTTCTTCGGTTGGGGCAGCCTGATGAGACGCGGCTCGGCCTCTGCCGTGCAGCTCGGATTCTTCGTATTCGCGGCCGTGATCGGCATCTCGTTGAGCTCGATCTTCATCGTGTTCACCAGCTTCTCGATCGTGCAGACCTTCGTGGTGACCTCCATCGCCTTCGCCAGCCTGTCGCTCTGGGGCTATGTCACCAAGAAGGACCTGTCCGGCATGGGCACCTTCCTGATCATGGGCGTGGTCGGTCTGATCATCGCGATGATCATCAACCTGTTCCTGCAGTCCTCGGTCTGGATGATGGCAATTTCGGCCATTGGTCTGCTGATCTTTGCCGGCCTGACAGCCTATCACACGCAGGAGATCAAGAACACTTACGTGCAGCATGCCGCGCATGGCGATCAGGAATGGATGGACAAGGCCGCCTTTGACGGCGCGCTCAGCCTCTACATCAGCTTCCTGAACATGTTCCAGTTCCTGCTGTTCTTTATGGGCCAACAAGAGTAACCCATCGCGCTAAACATGATATACCGAAAGGGCTGGTCGCCGGACCGGCCCTTTTTTCGTGTTGGGCGTTCGATCGTGGGGAGACAACATGCCAATCATTTCCGAAGAGACCGTAAAGCGCGAAGCCACGGATGGCGCATTGGGCGCCTGTGAGGCCTTGCTGTTCAGTGACACCGGCGGTCTGACCCAATTCAGCGCCCGGGTCGAAATTCTGGCGCCGGGCGCCCGCTCATCCTACAAGCACTGGCACGAGAGCGAGGATGAGATGATCTATGTCCTTGAGGGCGATGCCACCTTGATCGAGGGCGAGCGGGAGGAGGATCTCACAGCCGGCGCAGCGGCCACATTTCCCGCCGGCATGGATCAGGGCCATTGCCTGGAGAACCGCTCTGACCGGATTGTGCGTTATCTGGTGGTGGGGACACGCGCCCCGCGCGACCGGGTGCATTACCCCGGCGAAGACCGGGTCCGCCATGTCGAACGGACCACCGGAGACATGCGCTGGTCGCATGAGAACGGCGCGCCTGCCGATCCCTTACCAAAATGAAATGACCGTTCAGAGGAGCCGCACCATCTGGACGGCCGGAAACTCGATCCCGCCGCGCAACTTCAACGTCGTCTGACCCTGGGTGACAAATCCGACCGCCTCGTAAAAGGGTTTCGCCGTCAGCGTGCTCTGGCAATGCAACGCGGACAGACCAGCCTCGCGCGCCACGGTCACGATATGGTTCAGAATATGCCGCGCGACGCCGCGCCGCGTTGTATCCGGATCGGTCGCGACATGCCGAATATGGCCAATGCCTTGCGTCGCTGGCAGCCCGCCGGGCGGCTGCAACGACCATCCTCCCGCACCAAGGATCGCGCTGCCCTCTTCCTCGACCACATAGAAATGGCCCGAGATGACCAGATCGGGCTGCGCACGGGCAATCATCGGCACAACCGTGGTCAGGACCGACGGTGAATAATCCGCTTTCAGCAATCGTGAGTAGCTGCGACGGAACAGGCGGTCCAACGCGCTTATATCATCCTGCCGGGCAATGCGCAGGGTGATCCCGTCCGACATGGCCCCGGTCCTCAGACAAGACACAGCAGCCGCCATGTTCCGGAAACACCAAATGGACCGCCTGGTCTATCCCGTGCGGCCCACCAAGAGATCCCGGCATGGCAGCTTACTTGATCTTGCCTTCCTTGTACTCGACATGCTTTCGCGCGACGGGGTCGAACTTGCG
>CAZRZN010000243.1:0-6462 GCA_964604565.1 uncultured Rhodobacterales bacterium | reverse complement strand
GCCGCCACGAGGATGAACACGACAGCCGTGATCAGGCCGGTGGATTTCGCCGTGGAATAGACATCCGCCAGGCTCATCGACCGAAAGACCACCACCTCGAGCAGCAGCGCATAGAACACGCAGGCTGCCGCTGCCTCTGTGGGCGAGAAGATCCCGCCGTAGATGCCCCCGATGATGATGAGCGGAAAGCCGAGGGGCCACACCGCGCGGCGCACAGCGACCAGCCGGGCCATCCAGTTCGCCTTTTCCTCTGTCGGCACGTCGTGGCGAATGGCATAGATGACCGAGTAAATTGAGAAAAGGAACAGGATCAGCAATCCGGGGCCGATCCCGGCGATGAACAACTCTGAGATCGAGGTGTTTGACACGACGCCGTAGATGATCATGCCGATGGACGGCGGGATCAAAAAGGCGATGTCCGATGAATTCACGATCAGCGCGAGAACAAAGTTGTCCTTGTATCCGGCCTTCAGCATGCGGGGCCGCAGGGGACCGCCGACCGCAACCACGGTCGCCTGCGTGGATCCGGACACCGCGCCGAACATCGTGCAGGCCGCGGCGGTCGAGATGGCCAACCCGCCCTTGAGATGCCCCATGAATTTCATGACCATGTCGATCAGGCGATTGGCCGACTGCCCGCGGGTCATGATGTCGGCGGCAAAGATGAACATCGGCACCGCGATGAGGGAGGCGGGCCGGATGCCCGCCATGAATTGCTGCACCATGGTTTCCATCTGGGAAAACCCGCCGAACAGCATGAAAAAGCCCACGAAAGCCCCCGTGATGAGCGGAATCATCATGGGAAAGCCAAGCAGCAGAAGGACGATCATGATGGAAAAGATCGTTAGAGCCATGGGTCCGTTCTCCTCAGATCTCTAGTTCGTCGTTGTCATATCCCTCAAGCACATTGGTCGAGAGATAGATGTCTTTTTCGGTCATGTTCTTGATGGCGGTCAGCAGATACTGCATGCCGGTCATGAAGAACCCGACAGGCACCCAGACGAGCGTCCACCAGACCGGGATCTGAAGCGATGGCAGCAGACGGCCACGGCCCGCCTGCGTGCCGATGTAGGTGATCGAATAATAGCAGAGGCCGAACATGAAGACGCATGTGATCAGCGAAATGACGATCATCATGACCTTCCGCGCGCGCGGCGGCATGGTGTCATAGATCGCCGACATCCGGATGTGCCGACCCTGCCGCGCGGCGTAGCTGATGCCCGCAAAGGTGATCAGGATGATCAGGATCCGGTTCAGTTCTTCGGAAAAGAACAGACTGCTTTGAAACACGAAGCGGCCGATGACATTCGCGATGGTGTTGGTGGCCATCAAGAGGACGCCCGCCGCAAGCACGATGGATTCGATGCGCGAGATCAGACTGTCGATGGTACCAAGGATGCCTGGCAGACTGGAGGCATGTTCGGAGGTGGAAGACTTGTCGGCCAAGGTCGGCTCCCTTCACGTCGCGAAGAAGACGTCCCCGGCGAGCGGTCGCCCGCCGGGGATCGCAAGAGTTTCGGCGCTTATTCGGCCGCCGCGGCGAGATCCGCCTTCATCTGTTCGAGAATGGCCGCACCGGTGTCGCCGGTCATCTCGATGAACTTGGCCTCGACCTCCTTCGCGGCTTCCTTGAAGCAGGCACGCTCTTCCTCGGACAGAACCGTGACGGTCATCTCTGGCTTGGCTTCCATGATCTTGGCAAGCTCCGTCTCCGCCAGTTCGGACTGGTAGTCGATGATGAAGTCATAGGCCGCGTCCGTGGCATCCTGGATCACCATCTTGTCCTCGTCGGGCAGGCCTTCGTAGAAATCGAGGTTTGCCATCAAGGCCGTGGTGAAGTTGCTGTGCCCTGTATAGGTGATGTAATCCGTCACCTCATACATCTTTGTCGAATACAGGAAGAAGGTCGGATTTTCCTGTCCCTGGATGATGTTGGTCTGGAGACCGCCGTAGACCTCGCCCCATGGCAGGGGAGTCGGTGTCGCGCCGAAGGCCTGATAGCTTTCGACCAGCAGCGGGTTCGTCATGACGCGGAACTTGACCTCGTTGAGATCGGTGCAGGTCTGCACGGGCTCCTTGGTCGTCATGGCGACCTCGCCCTCCGGATACATCTGGAGCAGCTCAAGGCCCTGATCGGCATAAAGGCTCTGGAAGTCCTCGTTGATCGCCTCGCTCTCGCGGAAGAACTTCGCCAGCTGGTCCTGATCGGTGGGCAGCAGATAAGGCACGAAGAACACCTGTGCCTCAGGGATCAGCGCGCCGGTGAACCCGGGCGACTGGTTGACGAACTGCAGGATGCCCGCCTGGGCCTGTTCCATGATGTCGGCCGATTCCCCCAGCGTTCCAAAGGGGAACAACTGGATCTGGTGGTCGGAGTTGGCCTCGACATATTCCTTGAATTTCTGGGCGAATTGTCCCTGCACGTCCGTCAGCGACTCTTCGAACGCGTAGCGCCACGTGTCCGCTGCCGCAGCGGTGGACATCAAGGCGAGCATCGCCGTTCCGGCAAGAATTTTCGTGATTTTCATGTGTTTTCCCTCTCTGTTGTGCGGAGTGTCGGTCACTGTCTTTCGATCGGCTGCGCCGGATGTCGACGCGGTCGTCAGCGGGCAGTGCGGCAGGACCGTGACGCCGGGCCAATGGGCTGCACGGTCTATCCCCTCGATACATCGACCGTCGAGAAGGCGGAAAACCAAGTCAATTCATATTTTGAACCAGTACAATTTGAGAAGCTGTGTCAGGCACAGGTCTGCACCCCCTGCTCAATTGTCTGGCAGAACGGCTGCGGGATCTGCGTTGACCAGATGGACAAGGGATTTTATCGCCGTTTCAAGCCTTGCTTCCGAAGGCCCGCCAAGACAGATGCGGACGCCCGCACGGTGCGTGCCCCCCTCCACGGCAAAGCGGGCGCCCCCTGTTACGGCGACACCGGCGCTGCGGGCGGCGGCGACGAACCTGTCCTCCTGCCAAGGGTTCGGAAGCGGGAGCCAGACATGCATTCCGGCGGCGGACAACCGGTGTGTCTGATCCTGCAAGAGGCGTGTGACCAGCATTCGGCGGCGGTCCAGTTGCGCGCGTTGCCAGAGCAACAGTTCTTGTGCCGTGCCATCCGCGATCCAGCGGCTGGCAATCTCGGCCATCAGCGGGGTTGCGACCCAACTTGTCACAAGATGCCGCGTGCGGGCGGCATGCACGTGCGAGCCGGGCGTGACAAGCCACGCGATCCGCAATCCCGGCAGAACGCATTTCGACAACCCGGTGAAATAGAATGTCCGCTCCGGCGCGAGCGTTGCGATGGGCGGAAGCCTGTTTTCCTGCAACGGTCCCCATGCGTCGTTCTCGACGATCCAGACATCATGCTTGCGGGCCAGTTGCACAAGCGCCTGTCGGCGTTCGGCTCCCATCAGATGTGCCGTCGGGCCAAGACCGGCGGGCATCACGAACAGCGCCTTGACCGAGCCTGTTCTGCAGGCCCGGTCGAAGGCGTCCGGAAGGATGCCCTGATCGTCCAGTTCCAGTCCCTGAAGCTTCAGCCCGAGGCTGGACGTCAGGGGGGGCAGGGTGTGATGCCCCATGTTTTCGGCGACGATGGTGTCCCCCGGATTGGCCACCGTCATCAAGGCGCACAGCATGGCAGATGTATTGCCGTTGGTCGGCACGATGCGCTCTGGCCCGTCGAGGTCCAGCCCGCATCCCGAAAGCCAGATGCGGGCCTGATCGCAGTGATCCCGCAGGGCTTGCCGAGGGCGAAAGGAAAACAGGACCTCCTGCGGCAGGCCGCGGGCCATCTCCCGCAGCACCCGCGACATGTGATCGGTCTGGATCTGGCCGGTCACGGGCAGCAACATCGAACAATCCACGACGTCTTCGCCCTGCCTGGGCCTTTGCCAGGGCATCGTGGCATCCGTCGGTTTCGCAAGCACGAAGCTGCCCCGCCCGACCTGACCCGAGATCACGCCAAGGCGCGTCAGTTCCTCATAGGCGCGGCCGATGGTCTGGACGCTGACCCCCAGATCGAAGGCAAGCCTGCGTTGCGGCGGCAGTTTGGTGCCCGGCGTTACGATCCCGGCGTCGATCGCGCGCATCAGGGACTGCGCCAGCGAATGATAGACCGGGCGTTCGAGCGTTTCTCGCGGAGGGGGCCACATTGTCATGGGTCAATTGTGGCGGCAGCGCATGGTTTGACAAGACATTCCCACGTCTCTAGTTGAATTTGTGGCCTTGCAACTCGATCCCCGTGACATCCAGATCCTGCGCATCCTCTCGACAGAGGGGCGTATTTCCAAGGCTGAGCTTGCCAAACGTGTGAACCTGTCCGCCTCGCCCTGCTGGGAACGCCTGAAGCGGCTGGAAAGTGCCGGACTGATAAAGGGTTACAAGGCGGAGTTCGACCTTGCTCAGGTGGCGGCGCATGTTGTCGTTTTTGTAGTCGTCGAATTGGAAAGCCATCAGGCCAGCAGCTTTCGCATCTTCGAAAACGCGGTCGGGCAACGGGACGAGATCATCGGATGCTGGGCCATCGGCGGCGGCGTGGATTACCTGTTGCAGGTCGTGACGTCAGACATCAACAGCTACCAGAGGATGATAGACGAGCTTCTTGAGGCACGTATCGGGCTCAGCCGATATTTCACCTACATCGTGACCAAGACCGTGAAATCCTTGGCGCCGCCTTTGGCGGCATTGCTTGGCCCGCAGACGGATTGACCGTCCCGGCCCATGTTTTAAGACAAAGCCTCTGCTGCCGGACCCGGATTCAAGGGAACCCTCTGCGATGTGCCGCGTAGTATGGGCAAAACCCACTCGAACTTGCAGGACATCATCATGGCTCTCAACGCCTTGCTTGGCCGCCCAAAGGGCATCACTCTTTCGGACGCGAAACTTTTCAGAAGCTTTTCCTACATCAATGGCCGTTGGGTCGGTGCGGAATCTGGCGATACCTTTGAGGTGACTGATCCGGCAGACGGAAAAACGATCGGCGAAGTGGCCCAGATGTCCGGGACGGACAGTGCCGCGGCGGTCGACGCGGGCGACGGGGCCTTTCCCGCCTGGTCCGGTCTGCTCCCGCAGGAGCGCGCACGCCTGCTGCGGGCGTGGTTCGACCTGATGATCGCCCACCGGGAGGATCTGGCCCAGATCATGACCATCGAACAGGGCAAGCCCCTGTCCGAAGCGCGCGGCGAAATCGACTACGCGGCGGCGTTTCTGGAGTTTTATTCCGAAGAGGCCAAGCGCCCCAATATCGAGGGCGTGACCTCTCATCTGCCCGATGCGGAGATGGAGTTGTGGCGCGAACCCGTGGGCGTAGCCGCGCTGATCACGCCGTGGAACTTTCCCTCCGCCATGATCACCCGCAAGGCGGCGGCGGCGCTTGCGGCGGGGTGCACCGTCATCATCCACCCCTCGGCGGAAACACCCTATTCGGCCCTTGCGCTGGCAGAGCTGGCCGACCGGGCGGGCCTTCCCGCGGGCGTTGTGAACGTTGTCACAGGCGTCGCACCCGACGTTGTGGAGCCGTGGCTGACCGACAGCCGGGTGCGGGCGCTGTCCTTTACCGGGTCGACCGAAATCGGTCGGCTGCTTTACCGCCGGTCCGCCGATACGGTCAAACGTCTTGTGCTGGAATTGGGCGGACATGCACCGTTTCTGGTGTTCGCCGATTGCGATCTGGACCGCGCCGTTGATGAAGCGATCAAGGCCAAGTTCGCGACGACAGGGCAGGATTGTCTGGGTGCCAACCGCTTTCTGGTAGAGCGCCCGATCTACGAGGAGTTCTGCGAGCGTTTTGCGGCCCGCACCAAGGAGTTGACGCTTGGCCGTGGCGTGGACGATTGCGACCTTGGCCCGCTGATGAATGAGAATGCGGTCGTCAAACAGGAGGATCACGTGGCCGATGCGCTGGAAAAGGGCGCGCGCTGCGTCACCGGCGGGAACCGGTCAACGTCGCTTGGCCCCCTGTTCTATGAGCCGACGGTCCTGGTCGATGTGCCGGCAGAGGCCAAGATATTTGCCGAGGAAACCTTTGGTCCCGTGGCCGCAATCGCCCCCTTCGACACGGAGGAAGAGGCCGTGACCCGCGCCAATGCCACCGAATACGGGCTGGTGGCCTATCTGCATTGCAAGGATCCGCGCCGCATCTACCGGCTCAGCCGGGCGCTGCAATTCGGCATGGTTGCGGTGAACCGCACCAAAGTCACAGGCGCGCCGATCCCCTTCGGCGGGATGAAGCAATCGGGCCTCGCGCGCGAAGGCGCGCGATCCGGATTGGAGGCGTTCACGGAGATCAAGTATCTCTGCCGCGATTGGGGCTGACGGCATGTTCCTGCGGGTCGGCCAACGTGGGGCAACAGACCGTCCCGGTGGTCGGGTCGGCCCGCGCCATGGGGGCCCACGGCGACCCCATGCCGAAGTGCAACAGCGAATGTCGACCGTCGCTGCGGGATCGGAGGCGGGCAGGGGGCCGTT
>CAZRZN010000242.1:0-6509 GCA_964604565.1 uncultured Rhodobacterales bacterium | reverse complement strand
TCCTCGCACTTGGCCGACAGGCCCGTGCCCGCGCCGCCGCCGACGATGGGCTCTCCGCGTGCGACCATGTCGCGGAACTTGGACAGGATGGTTGAGCGGTCGATCATCGGCGCGCCTCCTTGGGTTTCTGAGGCCGTTTCGGGGGCCGTCCGTCGTGAAAGTCCTGAAAGGCCGACACCACGGCAGCGGCGAAGGCGGGATCGTTGATGTTCTCCGGCCGCCGGATCAGACGCCGCGTCGAGGTCTGGCGCACGGTATCCTCAAGCGCCGTGAAGAGCGCGTGACGGGCCGCCGGGTCGTCGAAGGGCTGGCCGGGCGCATCCAGCGCCGAGACCCCGCCCTCGGGCAGGAAAAAGCGCACCGGCGCCTCCATCTCGTTCAGTCGCGCCCCGATCCAGCGGCCCATTTGCGCGCTTTCCTCGGGTGTGGTGCGCATCAGCGTGACCTGCGGGTTGTGTTCGTAGAATTTCCGGCCCGCGTAGCGCTCTGGCACCGTGTCGGGCGCGCCGAAATTCACCATGTCCAGCGCGCCGACCGAGCCGACATAGGGCATCCGCCGCCGGATCATCGCGCCAAAGCGGTCCTCCGTCGCGGGAAAGACGCCGCCGAAGAGCATGTCGCAGACCTCTGTGGTGGTCAGGTCGATGACGCCCTCGATCTTGCCGCTGTCGATCAGTTTCTCCATCGACTGGCCGCCGATCCCCGTTGCGTGGAACACGAGGCAGTCGAAACTCTCGTCCAGAACCTTGGTGATCTGCTGCACCGCTTGCGTGGTCACGCCGAACATGCTCAGCCCGATGGCGGGCTTGGTCGCCACGCGGGCGGGCGCGGCCTTGCGCGCCTTGACCATGCCGACGACGGCTTGCGCCGCGTTGGACAGCACTTCTTCGGTGATCGCGTTCAGTCCCTGGACGTCGGCAACCGAATGCATCATCGTGATGTCCGACGGGCCCACGTATTTCGCCACTTCGCCCGAGGCGACGGTCGAGACGATGAGTTTGGGCACGCCTACGGGCAAGGACCGCATCGCGGGGGACACGATCGCCGTGCCGCCCGATCCGCCCGCCGACAGGATGCCCAGCACCCCGTCCTGCCGGGCCATCCAGCGGCGGAAGGCCTCTGTCATGCCGGCCACCGACTGGCCGCGGTCGTCGGTAAAGACCCCAGCCGCGCCGCGTGGATGAAAGGCCGCGATCTGGTGGGCCGGGATCTCGGCGCCGGAATGCCTGCCGCTTGTGGACAGATCGACCATCCGCACCGGCAGACCCGCGGCGCGGATGAGGTCGCGCATGTAGCGCAGTTCCGGCCCCTTGGTGTCGAGCGTTCCGGCCACCAGAACCACCTGTTCGCCGGTGGACGAGAGCGGCCGCAGCGCCGTTTCGACACCGCTGCTGGTGGGGGTGCCGGTCGTAACGATCCGCGCCGCGCGCTCGATCTGCGGCACCGGGACGGGTTGGGACCAGCGCGTCGGCGGTTTGGGGTTGGACATGTAGATCTTGACCGAGCGCGGGCCCGAGGGCTGTCCCGTCGCCTCGCTTGCGGCCTCTTCCGCCTTCACCTCCGGCGTGTCGTCATGGGCGTGGCGCCCGACGCCCAGCAGACGTTGTTGCAGGTCGCGGTCGGCAGAGAGTTCACGGGCCGGCACCATGCGGTTGATCTGCCCGTTGACCATGATCGCGACCCGGTCGGCCACGGCACAGGCGACGCCGATGTTCTGTTCGATCACCAGCACATCCACCTCACCCTCGGCGGCGAGTTGCAGCAGCATCTCTTCGACCTGGGTGACGATGACCGGGGCCAGTCCCTCGGTCGGCTCGTCCATGATCAGCAGGCGCGGATTGGCCAGCAGGGCGCGCGCGATGGCCAGCATCTGCTGCTCGCCGCCCGACAGTTGCGCGCCGCCATTGCGCTTGCGCTCGGCCAGGCGGGGAAAGGTGGAATAGATCCGCTCGGAACTCCAGGCGCCGCCCTTCTTTTCGACCATCTTGAGGTGTTCGTCGACCGTCAGCGACCGCCACAGCCGCCGCCCCTGCGGCACGTAGCCGATGCCCATGCGCGCGATCTCGGCCGGGGACCGGCCGGGCAGGGGCTGCCCGTCGAAACTGATGGAGCCGGACGCTGCCGGCACCAGCCCCATGATCGCCTTGCACAGCGTCGTCTTGCCCATGCCGTTGCGGCCCACGACGGACAGCACGCCGCTGTCCAGCCGCAGGTCCACGCCCTGCAAGGCATGCGAGGCGCCGTAGTAGACGTTCAGCCCCCGCACCTCGAGCGCGGCGGGGCCGGTGGTCTCGCGCCGCTCAGCCATGTCCGTCCCCCAGGTAGAGTTCCTGCACCTCGGGGTCGTTCTCGATCTCTTCGGGGGTGCCTTCCTTGAAGATCGCCCCGTTGTGCATCATCGTCACGCTTTCGGCGACGCGCAGGGCAACGTCCATGTCATGCTCGATGATGATATAGCCGATATGGCCGGGCAGCCCGTTCAGGATCGCCACCAGTTCGGCGCGCTCAGTCGGCGACAGGCCCGCGGCCGGTTCGTCGAACAGGATGATCCGGGGCGCGCCGGCCAGCGCCAGCGCGATTTCCAGCTGACGCTGCTGCCCGTAGCTGAGATTGGCAACCGAGGTGTCTCGCCATTCGGTCAGGTTGACCGCCGCGATCAGCTCGTCCGCGCGGGTGAGCAGCGCGTCGTTGGCCCGTGGCCGCAGGAACGAGAACCGCCCGCGCGACACGCCCCGGCAGGCCAGGTAGACATTGTCGGCCACCGTCAGACCGTTGAACAGCAGGCTGATCTGGTAGGTGCGCCGCAGCCCCCGCCGGATGCGCTCATAGGCCGGGAATCGGGTCACATCCTCGCCGAACAGGCGGATCGTGCCGCTGGTGGGCAGGAAATCCCCGGTCACGCAGTTGAACAGCGTCGTCTTGCCCGCGCCGTTCGATCCCAGCACCGCGCGCCGTTCGCCCGAGGCCACGGTCAGCGTCACGTCCGAGATCGCGGCCAGCGCGCCGAACAGCTTGGACACGCCACGCATCTCGAGCGCGTTGCCCGAACTGACCGAACCGAGGCCATCGTTGCGGCGGGTATCCTCGACCAGCGTCATTTGCCTTCTCCGGTCAAGGGGTCGCCCCGGCGTGCGCGACGGTTGCGCCAGCGTTCCCACAGTCCCAGCACCCCGTCGGGGGAAAAGAAGACCACGGCAAGGAATCCGAGGCCGATCAGCAGCTTGAAGCGTTCTCCTGACAGGTCGAAAGCCAGCAGAACATCCGGTGAGAAGGTGCGCAGCAAGACGTAGATCAGCGCCCCGATGAAGGCCCCGATGGGGCGCGAGATGCCGCCGACGACGGCGATCACGAGGATGTCGATGACCGCTGGAATGCCGGCAGTGCCCGGCGCGATCTGGGCGTTCTGCCAGACCAGCAGGATGCCTCCGATGGACGCGATCACGCTGGCGAAGGTATAGGCTGCGACCCGGTGCGCGGTCACGTTGAACCCAAGCGCGGCCATCCGGCGGGGATTGTCCCGCACGCCCTGCAAGGCCAGCCCGAAGGGCGCGCGCGAGACATAAGACACCGCACCATAACACAGCACCGCGCAGCCCAGCGTCAGGTAGAAGAACGGCACCGGCTGCCGCCAGTCGACGCCGAACAGTTGCGGCGGCACGACAAGGTTGAAGCCGGAATAGCCGTTGAAGATCGTGTAGTTCTGCCGGGTGAAGTAGAAAAAGGCCGCGGCGATGGCGAGGGTGATCATGATCGTGTAGATGCCCTCTGTCCGCACGGCCAGCGCGCCGACGATGGTGCCGAAGATGGCCGCGACGACGATGGCAATCGGCAGGTAGAGCCACCAGGGCAGGCCCATGCTCAATTCGGCCCCCGAACTGCCGAAGATCGCCACCATGTAGCCGCCCATGGCGGCCACTGACATCTGGATCAGGCTGACCATGCCGCCATACCCGGCAAGGAACATCAGCGACAGGGCGATGATCCCGAGGATGAAGGTCCAGCCCATCACCTGGAACAGGATGAAATCGTTGGCCCAGGCCGGCATCGTCAGCAACAGAAGCGCCAGCACCCACCAGGCGGCGGGAATACGCTCTACCCATGTGGGCGCTGGGACTGATGTCTTGCGGGGTTCCGCCATTGCCATGCCTTACCCCCTCCCCAGCAGGCCCTGAGGCCGAAAGGCCAGCACCGCGGCCATGATCAGGAAGGTGAACACGACCGAATAGGTCGGCGCGTAGATAAGCCCCAATTGCTCGGAAAGCCCGATGACCAGCGCCCCGATCGCGGCACCGGGGATCGACCCCATGCCACCGACGATGACGACGACAAGGCTGGCCAGCAGAAAGCGCGTATCCTCGCCCGGGGAAAGCGACTGGAAGGTGCCGCCGACGATTCCCGCCATGCCCGCCAGCCCCGCGCCAAAGGCGAAGACGGCGAGGAACACGTATTGGATGCGCACGCCCGAGGCGGCCAGCATTTCGCGGTCGTCGACCCCGGCGCGCACCAGCATCCCAAGGCGCGTCTTGTTCAGCACCAGCCACATGCCGACCCCGATGACGATGGCCGCGAACAGGATTGCCATGCGCACGGCAGGGTATTTCAGGTAGACGATCTCTCCGCTGTCACGCACGGACGAGATCACGGGCAGGGTCATCGGCCCGAACAGCATGTCGGGCGCGTAGATCGTGTAGCTTTGCCCGCCCCAGCGCCACAGCATCAGGTCGGCGATGACCACCGACAGCCCGATGGTGACCATGGTCTGGCGCAGCTCTTCGCCCTCCATCCGGCGGAACACCTGATTTTGCAGGAAGATGCCGACGACGGCGACCACGACGAAGACCACCGGAAAGGCCAGAAACCACGATCCCGAAGCCTCGGAAACCTCGAACCCGATGTAGCCGCCCAGCAGATAGAGCGACCCATGGGCGAGGTTCACGTTGCGCATCAGCCCGAAGATCAGGGTGAACCCCGAGGCGACCAGAAAATACAGCGCCCCCAGGGTGATGCCGCCAAAGATGCCGTTCAGGAAGACCCGCTTGCGGCCCATGACCTCTTCCATCCCCGCGCTCCACGGGGCGAAGACCAGCCACAGGAAAATTGCCGCGACAATCGCGATGAGCAGTGACCAGATCGGATTGCGCCGAATGAATTCTTGCATCTTCTCCATCCACGACGCCCCTTGACGGGGCCTCGCGGACGTTAACGCTCAAACCCGCCGGGACTGATACCCGAGTGTCTGATCCTTGCACCTTTCGTCGGAAAACCGTCGAGGCCAAGGACCGGCGGCAGGGTCAGGCGACATGCACCGACCGGCGGTAAGCCGAGGGCGGCACGACCCCGTTGCCAATGAAAAAGCGCGAGAAACTGGCCTGACTGGAGAAGCCGAGATCAAAGCCGATATCGGCCACGCCGTCCTCGGACGTGGCCAGCATGTTGATCGCCTGCTCCATCCGCAGCGCGTTCAGATACAGGTTCGGCGTCAGGCCCACCTGTGCGCGGAACAGCTTGTAGAAATGCGGGCGCGACAGGCCGACCTCGCGGGCGACGCTGTCCATCTCGAGCGCCTCGCCCAGTCCGTCCTGCATGAATTTCAGCGCCTTGCGTATCCTGTAGTCACGCCGCGGCAGATCCGGCCCGGTGAAATCCGCGCCGCGCGGCGTCCACTGCCAGGATTGATCATAGGCAGCTTGCGTCAGGTCGCTCAGGCGCTCCTCGATCAGGGTTTCGTCGGCGCCTTCTTCCAGCAATGCCTTGGCTGTCCCGTAGACCAGCTTGGCCAGATGATCCGTCACCTCGATCCCGACACGCCCGAACGCCAGCGAGGCCGAGGCCCGCCGCGACACGTCCAGGAACCAGGACGGACGGATGTAAAGAACCAGCGCGAGGGTGGACCTTTCGGGCTGGACCGGCTGGTAGAAATGCGACAGCCACGGGCTGACGGCGACGCCTTGTCCCGCGGCAATCGGCCAGGACTTGCCATTCACGTTCATCTGGCCTGGCGGACCCTGAATGTGAAAGATCAGGTGACCTTCGCGATGCCCGTGAGGCACCATGCAACGATCCATGTTGTACAGGCAGACGCGACCGAATCGACCGTGAAACACGGCCAGAGAGTCACTCATTTACTCCTCCCGAGACGTTCCGTCTCTTGTTTTTACCTCGCCTGCGCTCTCCTCCACGCAGGCCGGGTAAATGTCATGCTACCGCGATTCCGGAATTCGGCAAGCATTTGGTGACACATCCGATCTTTCGTATCTGTTCGCGTTTGCGCCCGCCGGTCTTTGCAGCCGGAAGGCCGGGGCCATCCGGCCCGAAAGACGATCTGGCGGGACGTTACAGAACCGCACGCATCATCCTTTCGTAGTCCTGCCCCGTCGCATGGCGCGGATTGGTCCGGTTGGCTGGGGCCGCCGCGGCATCGCGTGCGGCGCAGGACAGCATATGCTCCTGAATGCCGACCTCCGAAAGGCGCAGCGGCAGGCCGATCCTTTCGGCCAGCGCCACGAGGC
>CAZRZN010000241.1:0-6523 GCA_964604565.1 uncultured Rhodobacterales bacterium | reverse complement strand
AGTGTTCAGCGCGCGGGACGTCATCATCGGCGATAACGGGGGCGACGGGGAGTTCCTCATGACCGACGGCATGGCGCTGCTCGGGGGCGACCTGGTCGTCGGGCGATCCGCCATGGGCGTGGCGAACGTTGCGGGCGGCGCGATGGCGTGCGACGAGATCAGTATCGGCACCGGAACGGCGGGCGTGGGGTCGCTGACCATCGGCACGACCGTCGTGTTCGAACTGATCGGCCCCTTTGTCACGATCCTTTCGGTCCGCCGGGTCGGTTCCGCGACGGGGCAGATGCCGCAGAAACAATGACCTGTTCGCTGGCTGCGCCGGTGGCCGCGCAGACCCTGTGGGCCGACGTGCCTGACAGCACGCGACCGCAAGGGTTGCGCCCTGGACCTTGAACAGTGGATCGCCCTGCGTAGGAATCCCTGTCTTCTTCTTGGCCGGATTGTCGGTGCCGCAGGAGCCATCATGCCCAAGCCGAGGGATCAGCATGTGTAACCCGCCTGCCTTGACCTGGATCAGTGACGTCACGCCCACAGCCATGGCATGCATGTCCGGCCATTCAACCTGCCTGCGGTCTGCGCAAGGCGCGGCGCCATGGATGACGATGAGGACCCCGGATGCCCAACGATCCCTACAAAGCGCTTGGCCTGACAAGGACAGCCTCGGCGGATGACATCAAGAAGGCGTATCGCAAGCTCGTGCGCACCAGTCATCCCGACCTGCACCCAGACGATCCAAAGGCCGAAGCGCGGTTCAAGGCCATTTCCGCCGCCTATGAAATCCTGAAGGATCCAGAGACCCGTGCGCGCTACGACGCCGGGGAAATCGACGGTCTGGGCGCGGAACGCCCACAGCGTCAGTATTATCGGGACTTCGCTGATGCGTCGGACAATACCTACCGGCGGGACCGAGGTTTCGGACCGGACAGCGATCCATCCGACATCTTCGCCGAATTCATGCGCGGCCGAGCCGGCCAGCCCGGCGGCGGACCGTTTGGCGATCAGGGGTTTTCGGCACCGGGGCCGGATGCCCGCTATACGCTCAACGTGCCCTTCATGGACGCGGTGCGCGGCGCCGAGACGCGCATCACCTTGCCGGACGGTCAGAACCTCGCGGTCAGGATTCCGCCCGGAACCGAAGACGGTCAGACCCTGCGACTGCGGGGCAAGGGCGCACCGGGCTACGGGGGCGGATCACCGGGCGATGCGCTGATCACTGTCAGCGTCGATCCTCATGCGGTTTTCCGGCGCGACGGGGATGACATCCTGCTGACCCTGCCCATCACTCTGGATGAGGCGGTGCTGGGCGGCAAGGTCACGACGCCCACGATAGATGGTCCCGTCGGTCTCACGATCCCCGAAGGCGCCAGCTCTGGTCGTGTTCTGCGGCTGCGCGGGCGGGGTGTTGCGCGACCCGGCCAGAAGACGAAAGGCGATCAAAAGGTCGAATTGCGGATTGTCGTGCCACCGAAGCCCGACGCCGAACTGCGGGACTTCCTGTCGGAATGGCGCAAGACACAGAGTTTTGACCCAAGGGCCGATCTGATGAAAGGAGCCGGGACATGACGGAAACCCTGTCCGAAGAGGATGTCGTCATGACGGTGACGCGTCTGACGCGCAGCGAACTGGTGCGGTTCGTGGACAATGACCTGATCACGCCCCAGCGCCGCAAGGACGGTCTGGTCTTTCGACGTGTCGATATTGCGCGGCTGGAACTGCTTTGCGATCTCTCGCAGGATCTTGACCTCGATGAAACTGCGCTGGGCATCGTCCTGTCGCTGATAGACCAGTTGCATGCGGCGCGTCAGGACCTCGCGGCGATGGCGCGCGTGATCGACGCCCTGCCAGCGGACGTGCAGGCCCAGATTTCGGATGCGTTGCGGGATACCTGAGGGTTTGCGCGCGACAACACTGGGGCAAAAATGCACCGCGGAGCCGCCTGCGCCCTGCGGCATCGAGACGCTTTTGCGGCACGCCGCGCTGGCTGGTGCAACCCTGCTTCTGCTTGGATCTCAGTGCAAAAGGCAAGCAGGAGGAGCGTGCCCTGCCATCGGCTCGCAAATGTCCTGTCGCTGCAATATACTGACCCGGGGAGAGGACATCTGCCAACCCGCAGGACCGCTGACCCGATAGGGAATGAAACATGATTTCTGACGACGCAATTTGGGATCTTGAGACACGCTTCTGGACCGAAGGCGCAGACAGCGCCCGGCAGATGACCGCCAAGGAGGCCGTGTTCGTCTTTCCATATCCTGCGGGGATTTTGCACGGCGACGCCCTGTTCCGGGAAAAGGAGGTCGCGCAGCGTTGGCGCTCCGTCGAGATGACCGAGCAATTCATCTCCCGCGTCGGCGAGGTTGCCGTGCTGGCCTATCGCGTCTCTGCCGAACGCAATGGTGAGCCGGTCTACGAGGCGCTTTGCACGTCGACCTATCTGACCGATGCCGACAAGGGGCAGCGCCTGTCCCACCAGCAGACCCCGACAGACTGACACCGGCATGAGGGCAAGGGCGGGTCGCACCGCACCCGGTTCGGGCGGACCAGTGCAGGATGCGATGATGTCAAAGGTTCAGTGTGCCAGATCGCACTGCACACGGCTCCCCTTCCCATATGCTGACCCTTGGTCGCGCCGTTCCCTCCGACCGGGCCATCGAACGCGGGCGGAACACGCAGGGCGCGCCGCATCGACGACGTGTTCCCAGTCCTGAACGCGGCTGAAATCAGGCGCGTTGCAGGGGTGGGCCATGAACGCGCAAGCCTGAATGCCCCCACAGGTGCTGACCTGCGCCGGAAGGACGGTCCTCAGGCCCCTGTTTGTAGGCCATCCCCCGGTGCTGTCTCCGGCGCGATCCGGTCGGCTGCCCAGCTTTTCTGCGTCAGTCGCGTGACCTGATCGACGATGGGTTGCGGGACATATCCGGCCCCCGCCGCATAGTCGCGGATCGGATCGTCGTGAAACAGGTAAAGCCTGGATGTAAACTCGTCGAAGGGCAGGGAAGATTCGCCATGCCGCTCTCCGTTGCCGGAGGTGGACACCTGCACGCCCTGTCCCCAATCCTGCCCGCTGTCGTTGTTCGGATTGAAGAAGTAGACCCGAATGTCGGAATCGCTGCCTGCTGCGACACGCAGGATGGAGATGGCGTGCCACCCGACGAAACGTCCGCCAGAATCCGTCACCGCCACGCCGGCAGGTTGCGGGTGGATCACCGGCTGACCGCCGTTGTAGGCGGGGTTGTAGCTGGCATAGAAGCGGCGCACGAATCCGTCGAAATCCGACAGCATCCCGGTCGCCACGTCGACCGCCACGACGCATTCGCGCCCGACCCACCATCCATGGAACTCCGGATTGATCCAGCGATGCGGATCGCCCGGCCGCCCCATGCAAAGTCGCCCCATCTCCGCATACATGCGATCCAGATGCGGAACCGTGACGACCGACACGGGATCCGTGTCAAAGGGCACGAAGGCCGGTTGCCGTTCCGGCAGGTCGTGGGAAGAGATCTGCGTGCCCTCGAAATGCATCATGATCGTGTCGAACTGCGCGCCCTGATTGATCACATGCAGCAGGAAATCCGGGTCGTTCAAGGCCCACATCGACAGCGCCCGGGCCGATTGGCAGGTCGGGTTGACGCCCTGACCGATCCCGAGCGGCTGGCCCATCAATTCGATCACCCCGGCCAGCAGCCGCACCTCCGGCGTTACCGCGTCACCGAAGGCCAGTCCGATCCGCTGCGCAACATCCTCGTGGATCCGCAGGGCAAGCTGACGTTCCAGCGCCGGCGCGATGGGCGAACTGTGCAGGACCCCGCGTTCCAGAAGATTTGCCAACCCGTAGACCGCCTGCGCCGTCTGCGGATGCACGGCCTTGTCGATCAGGCGCTGGCACAGGCTCTGGTAAAAGCGCCAGCAATCCAGACCCGTCGATCCCAGACCCAGCGCCTCGGGCACCAGCGGCGGATCGGGGTTCGTCACGGTCCAGCGCAGGAAAAAGGCGTGATAATCCGACACGAGGCCCGTGTCATGCATCGCGCGGGCAAAGGCCAGCGCCTCCTGCCGGCGCGCGGTGCCGTCCATCTTGGACAGACGCGCCTCGTAGGCGTCCAGCCCGGGATCGTCCCGGCTGGCCGTGCTCGGCCCGAAGAGCGCGCCAACCAGACGTTCCGCGCCAAGACGGTCCGATCCGCCATGCCCGCGTTCGATGACCGCCACGGAGATTTGCGCGATCATGTTCTTGACCCGGTCCACCTGTAGCGGCCGCTGTTCCAGAATGCGCCAGATCTCAGGCACCAGCACGCCGATCACGTCCTCGAACCCGATTTTTTCGGCAATGAACTGCAAGACCGGCGCCGCCATTTCGTTGCCGCGCAGCGCCTCGTCCGCGCCGCCAAAGAAATGGCGCAGGTTGAGCGCCAGAGCCTGCGTCAGGAAATGCCGCGCATAATCGGCGTGAATCTCGGAATGAGAGGCCGTCCCCGACGCCACTGACAGGAACCGCAAGAGGCTGAGCGCCTCGATCGTCGCGGTGCGGCGCTGATCGCTTTCCAGCGATTGCGCGACAAGCTGCGGGATCAATGTGGCGGGCCGGTCCCAGTCCGATCCGCCAAAGATGCCCGCCTGATCAAGGCGGCCCGCACGGTCAAAGACCGCCCCCAGTCCGCCAGGAAGGGTCAGCACCCGTCCGACCAGATCCAGCACCGGCATCTGAAAGCGCGGCTTGGCGAAGGGCCGCGCCTCTTCGAGACGCGCGATGCCCGCGTCCAGCTTTTGCGCAAGATCGTCTGCGTTTTGCGTCACGGTTCGTGGCTCCCGCGTCTCGAAGGTTTCTGAGGTCATACGTAGAAATCAAGCTCCTCTTGCGATTTCAGCAGATCCCGCAGGCGATGCGGATCCTCGCCGAAGAAATAGACAAGCCCCCAATGCGTGCCGAAGGCGGTCCGCTTGGTGACCTTTTGCGACATCGGCTCCATCAGCTCGTGGAACTCGAAATACGGGTCGTTTTCCGTCTCGGAGGGGAGCGCCAGATGGTCGATGACACGGCGGCGGGGATAGACGCCAAAGCATCCGGCATGGCCTTTCGCGTCCTTGATAGGTTCCGGGAAGAATGCATCAAGCTCTTCCTGCGTGGTCTTCGGATCGAAGGCCACGACCAGACCCTGATACCCGTTGAAGCCATAGGCGCGCTCGATCAGTTCCAGCGCGTTGAAGCCCGGCGGACGATAGGCGACCTCACCGAAATAGAGCTTGTTGTCGCTGGTCAGGAAGTATTCGGGATGAATGAACCCGAAATCGATGTCGAAGGTCTCGATCAGCTTTTCGATTTCCTCGGTGATGCGCTGGCGGTGCTGTTCCAGTTCCGGCGTCGCGGGCACGAAGACCGAATAGCCCAGCGTCACGTATTCCGAGATGTTCAGGAACTGGATCTTGCGATCCTTGATCCATGCCTCGACCGCAAATTCCCAGCCGTCCAGGTGACTTTCCAGCAGCGCGGGAAATTCATCGTCCGGGATATTGTCGACGTCCTCCGGCGTGCGGATCACGCGGTGTCCGGCCGTGCCTGACTTGTCAAAGGCCTTGAAGTGAATCGGATCGTTCACATCGCCTTCCAGTTTTAGCAGAGTCTGGTTCACGCGCTTGAGAAAGCGGATCACGTCGCCCTTGTCATGCGCTTCTTCGAACACACCGACCCGGATACCGCCCAACTGTGCACGGCGTTTCATCAGCGACTTGTCGCGGAAAAGCATTGACTGGCCCAGCAGACGCGGGTTTTTCAGCAGGACGGAATTGATCGCCCCGGCCCATTCCACGGTTTCCTCGAACAACGGAATCGCAACATCGACCCCCTCGTCCTTCAGCTTGTGCGCGATCTCGTGCGAGCGTTCGTTCAGCCGGTCAAAATCCCACGCCATGTAGGGGATGCCGTTCGCCTTGCAATATTCCTCTGCCCATGGGGGCGCGACCACGATGTAGCGCCGGTCGAACCGGTCAACCGCGTCGATGGCATTCAGGCTCCACCCAAGTAGGGCAATATATCCTTTGTTCTTGTCATAGTCCGACATGGATCTCCATTTCCCGCCTGCAAACCCGTGCGCAAATCCCCTTCGCTCCGGCGAATCCGGACATCACGTCGCGATGTGATGAGGGGGTGGCGCTGACACAGCGAATTTGGCGGCGTGTTTCAAAGCATGACCCCTGACCTAACACGCAGACCGGCAAAGCACAACCTGGGGTCCGGCAAGGCATTGAAATGATGCAGGTATTAGGTCCTGACCAGCACGGGGATCCCGCCGAGGGGGCGCGGGCACGGCTTTAACCGACGCTGTCTACCTGGGTGCGCGGCCCCCCGCTGCGCCTGTCGCATCGGCGTTTGCCTTGGCCGAAAGCTGTCGGGGCAGGATCCGGGCAATGATTGAAATATTTTCCCCGGCCCCTTGAGCTTCCCGTGACTGGAACCCCTATCTACGGGCAGGAAGAAAAGGATGCCGCGAAATGACAGAGTCCATTGCCACGGAACTTGCAGTCGATGGCA
>CAZRZN010000240.1:0-6527 GCA_964604565.1 uncultured Rhodobacterales bacterium | reverse complement strand
TTTTCAATTAAGGTACCATGGCCTGAGGCCCGCCCCGCACAAATGACCAAGCAGTGTCCGGGGGCCAGCGACAGATCCGCCTAGACAGGCCGCGGTGCCTGCGGTGCTCAGATGCTTTGAGGGGCAGTGCCGGCCGTCTAGTCTTGCTGCTCCTTGATCCGGTCGCCCTTCCGACTTGGACCAGCCATTTCTTGCGATGAAAGATTGGCGTTGCTGCTTGCCATGCGCTTCGGATGGACAGCACGCGTGGCCCGCTGCAAGAACCAGATCCAGCATATGAAAGCCCCCGGCCGCGCTGTCGGCGAACCGGGTCCTTTCCGGATTGCCGACCGGTTCAGATTGCGCGGTCGACCATCATCTTCTTGATCTCGGCGATGGCCTTGGCGGGGTTCAGCCCCTTGGGACACGTCTTGGCGCAATTCATGATCGTGTGACACCGATACAGCTTGAACGGATCGTCGAGTTGGTCGAGACGCTCACCCGTCGCCTCGTCCCGACTGTCGATGATCCAGCGATAGGCGTGCAGCAGCGCGGCCGGTCCAAGGTAGCGGTCACCGTTCCACCAGTAGGAGGGGCAGGCCGTCGAGCAGGAGGCGCACATCACGCATTCATAGAGCCCGTCAAGTTTCTTGCGGTCCTCGATGGACTGCCTCCATTCCTTGGCCGGGCGGTTTGTCTTGGTCTCAAGCCAGGGCATGATCGAGGCGTGCTGGGCATAGAAATGGGTCAGGTCGGGGATCAGGTCCTTGACCACCGGCATATGCGGCAGCGGGTAGATCTTGACGTCGCCTGTTATCTCGTCAAGGCCATAGATACAGGCAAGCGTGTTGATACCGTCAATGTTCATCGCGCAGGAACCACAGATCCCCTCGCGGCAGGACCGCCGGAACGTCAGCGTCGGGTCGATCTCGTTCTTGATCTTGACGAGCGCGTCCAGAACCATCGGGCCGCAGGTGTCCATATCGACGTAGTAGGTGTCGACCTGCGGATTCTTGCCATCGTCGGGGTTCCAGCGATAAATGCTGAACTTGCGAACATTCTTGGCGTTTTCGGGTTTGGGCCAAGTTTTGCCCGTCTTGATCTGCGAGTTCTTGGGGAGGGTAAACTGTACCATCTCACATCTCCTTAGCGAAGCAGGGCTGGTAGGCCGGAGGCGGCCAGACAGCGCAGGGTTTCGGGTTTGGACGCGATGTCCGTCGCAATTTGAACCGTGTTCTCGGTAGGACCAAGAAGGGCGTCAGCGGCCAGCGCGCGGATTTGCGGCGCATTGGCGTTGTCGATCAGACAGTCCAGCGTCGGCTGAAGCGGCACGCCCGGAAACCGTTCGATCACCACCGGCGTCAGCGCCGACCGCGCTGCATCACGGGCAATTTTATCCTGCGCCTGTGGCGAACAGGCCGACAGAGCAAGGGCCAAAATCATTGCGATCCGGATCATCCGCGATGTCCAGACCAGGCCTGTAGGCATTCGCGATGCCCACCACCGTTGACCCATTCGGCATGCCGGGGCCAAGCCTGTCGTTGATCATTCCCGGATCGACAAGGAGGGCGGCACGTGGCGCGCGTAAAACCGCGTTGGATCAGATCACGGCAAACCTCCACGCACCCCCGCCGCGGCACACCACCTGAAATCTCGCCGGCGTGCCGCGCCTTCCGGAGAAGCGTCCCCGGGCGCCATGCTTCATGATTTGACGCGGCGAGACCATCCATCAGAACGTGCGCACCTTTGGCGCAATCCTTTCCAACGCAATACCGCCCTGATCCTCGGTCGACAGAGGATCGGTTATGACGGGCCGATGCGTAAGGTCAACGGATTTGCCGTCAATCCGCGCGATGGTATGCACACGCCAGTTGCCATCATCGCGTTCCGGGAAGTCTTCATGCGCATGTGCTCCCCGGCTTTCCTTTCGTGCCTCCGCTCCGACGATGGTCGCCAAGGCATTGGGCATCAGGTTGGTCAGTTCCAGAGATTCCATCAGATCGGAGTTCCACACCAGACTGCGATCCGTGACCTTGAGATCATCCATCTTGCCCGCAATCGCGGTCATTGCCTCGACCCCTTCGGCCAAGGTCTTGGAGGCCCGGAACACGGCCGCGTCGCGCTGCATGGTCTTTTGCATGTCCAGACGCAATTCGGCGGTGGGCGTCTGGCCATCCGCATGACGCACCTTGTCGAACCGATCAAAGGCCTTTTCGATCTGATCCTTGGGGGCAGTCGGCACGGCGGTTTCGGGATCGACAACCTTGCCCGCGCGAATGGCTGCCGCGCGGCCAAAGACCACGAGGTCGATGAGCGAGTTGGATCCAAGCCGATTGGCGCCATGCACCGACGCGCATCCTGCCTCCCCCACGGCCATCAGGCCCGGAACGATCGCGTTGGGGTCACTTTCGGTCGGGTTCAGAACCTCACCCCAGTAGTTCGTGGGAATGCCGCCCATATTGTAGTGCACGGTCGGCAGAACCGGGATCGGTTCCTTGGTGACATCCACGCCGGCAAAGATCTTGGCCGACTCGGAGATGCCGGGCAGACGCTCTGCCAAGGCCTCTTTGGGCAGATGCGACAGGTTCAGGTGAATGTGATCGCCTTCTGCGCCGACCCCGCGGCCCTCACGGATTTCCATCGTCATGGAACGGCTGACGTAGTCGCGCGGCGCCAGATCCTTGTAGGTCGGCGCATAGCGCTCCATGAAACGCTCGCCCTCGGAATTGGTCAGATAGCCGCCCTCGCCCCGCGCGCCTTCGGTGATCAGGCAGCCTGACCCATAGATGCCGGTCGGGTGGAATTGCACGAACTCCATGTCCTGAAGCGGTAAACCCGCACGTGCCACCATGCCGCCGCCATCGCCCGTGCAGGTATGCGCAGAGGTGGCCGAGAAATAGGCACGCCCATAGCCACCGGTCGCGAGAACGACACTCTTGGCATTGAAGACATGGAAGGTTCCATCGTCGAGTTTCCAGCACAGCACGCCCTTGCAGGCGCCATCTTCCATCAGCAGGTCAATGGCGAAATATTCGATGTAAAACTCTGCGTTGTTCTTCAGCGACTGGCCGTAAAGCGTATGAAGGATGGCATGACCGGTGCGGTCGGCGGCCGCGCACGTGCGCTGCACGGCCGGGCCTTCGCCGAATTCGGTGGTATGGCCCCCGAAGGGACGCTGATAGATCTTGCCTTCTTCGGTCCGGCTGAATGGCACGCCGTAGTGTTCCAGCTCGTAGACCGCCTTTGGCGCTTCGCGGGCGAGATATTCCATCGCGTCCGTATCACCAAGCCAGTCGGATCCCTTGACCGTGTCATACATATGCCACTGCCAGTGATCAGGACCCATGTTCGAAAGCGAGGCCGCGATGCCCCCCTGTGCCGCGACGGTGTGGGACCGGGTCGGAAAGACCTTTGTCACACAGGCTGTCCGCAGGCCCTGTTCGGCCATGCCAAGCGTCGCGCGCAGACCTGCGCCGCCCGCACCCACGACCACGACGTCATAATCATGCGTCTCGTATTCGTATGCTGCCATTTGGTTTCTTACCTGTTGATCTGTGCGGGAAGCCGCGTTTCCCATGAAACGACGGCTCTGGCTGTTGGAGATTTGCGCAGGCTCAAAGCGCGAGACGGGCGATGGCAAAGAGGCCGATCGCCGCCGCGCCGTAACTGAGCAGGGTCATCGCAAGGATCAGGATCTTTTCCATAGGACCATGAACGTAGTCCTCGATCAGAACCTGGACACCCATCTTAAAATGATGAAACCCGACCAGAAGCGTCAGCGCCGCGACGATCGCCGGGAATGGGCGGCTGTAGTAAGCTGTGACTTCTTCGTAGGTGCCGCCAAGGGCGGCGCCGAATGTGAACACAAACAGCGGCACAAGGATCAGAAGGGCTACGGAACTCTTCTTCATCGCCCAGTGATGTTCGATGCCGGTCTTGGCCGAGCCCCAGCCAACGGCGCGCTTGCGATCTGTCAAATATGCCATTGCGGGCCTCCTCAGACGACGAACAGGGTAAAGATGGTGAGCAGGACAGAGCCGATGACCACCGCCCAGCCCAGCGCCTCCGCGCGGTCGAGTTCAAGCATCTTTGCCTCGTCCCAGATCAGGTGCCGCACGCCGGCGAGCGTGTGATACCAGATCGCCCAGACAGATCCGAGCATGATCAAGTCCCCGAACCAGGAGGTCAGGACCGCGTCGGCATAGGCAAAATATTCAGGCGAGGTGGCGGCAGCCAGAAACCACCAGACGATCATGAGCGACCCGAGAAGCAGGGCATTGCCCGTGATTCGCGTCAGGATCGAGGTGATGGAGGTCAGTTGCGGGCGGTACACTTGCAGATGTGGAGACAGCGGGCGATTGCCCCGGTTCACGTCGGCCATTGAGATGTCCTTTCGGGTCCGTTGCTGTTTGTTCTAATGGTTTGACAGAGCGTGTCACGCCCGAGCCTCAGGAAATCCTGCGGTTTTTTGGCGCAACAGGCCAATTTTGCAATGCTTGTGATCACAGTCATGCGGGCTGTGATCACATTTTGAGCGGGTGATTGACAATCTCGCCCTTGGGTCACGACATTCTTCGCCTTGCACCACCACGGTATTCTTTTGCGACACTGCCCGCGATGTCAGGCCATGGCCGCCAATGCGTTTGGCGCGCCCCAC
Organism: uncultured Rhodobacterales bacterium; assembly: GCA_964604565.1. Lineage (GTDB taxonomy): Bacteria > Pseudomonadota > Alphaproteobacteria > Rhodobacterales > Rhodobacteraceae > CAZRZN01. Next base: position 1,891 of record CAZRZN010000240.1, on the reverse strand, counting down.
ATGCCCCCGAGTCGTCACGGAAATCGACAGTGCTCTGCTTGGCACGCCTGTCGTCTCAGGTGGGCATCAGCGCCCAGTAATCGAGATCGAGGAGAACGTCCGGCAGGTATTTGCCGTCAGGCCCCCGCAATTCGAAGGGCGCACCGCCTTTGGTCGCCACCAGACGGAGCCGTATCGCGCCGACGCCGGGCGCGGCGGTATCGGCCTTGTCCAGCACCTCTGACCACGCTTTGATGGTATGGCCCGCAAAACAGGGATTGGCATGGGCACCCCCATTCAGTCCGACGAGGATCTGCGCGTTTGCAAGCCCGTTAAAAGACAAGGCCCGCGCCATCGAAATCACATGCCCGCCGTAGATCAAACGCTGATCCGGGCGCGCCGTCACATCGAAATGCACCTTGGACGTGTTTTGCCAGAGACGCGTCGCCATCATATGCTCGGCTTCTTCGACGGTTACGCCGTCGACGTGGTCTATGGTCTCGCCAATGTCATAATCCGAAAGCCGATGCGCCTCACCCGCCAAGGTGAAATCATAGTCCGAGAAATCAAGTCCATCGGGGATCACCAAGTCCTCTGGCGCAAGAACCTTTTTCAGATCCGGGATCACCGGTTCCGGCGCGGGGGCCTCCAGATCATACTTGCGAAGCATGACCCAGCGGCAATATTCCATCACCACTTCGTCACGCTGGTTGACCCCGCGAGACCGGACATAGACGACGCCGGTCCGTCCGTTGGAATTCTGCTTGACCCCGATCACTTCGGACTGCGCGCGCAGGGTATCCCCCGGCCAGACCGGCCGCAGCCAGCGCCCTTCGGCATATCCCAGGTTGGCGACGGCATTCAGAGATACATCAGGGACCGTCTTGCCAAAGACGATATGAAAGGCTGCCATGTCGTCGATCGGGGCGGCGGATAACCCGCAAGACCGCGCGAATTCATCAGAGGAATACAGCGCGTGCCGCATCGGATAGAGCGCGTGATAAAGCGCCCGCTCGCCGCCGGAGACTGTACGCGGCACAGCATGGTCGATCACATCTCCCAGGCTGTAGTCCTCGAAAAAGCGGCCCGGATTGGTCTTGGCCATCCCCTACTGCGCCCCCAGCTTGATGTCCGGTGAATAGGTCCCCTCGACCTCCTTCACCACGGCCTGACCGCAGCGCATGACACCATTTGCCGCGTCGTAGGAATAGGTGGGGCCGCCGTGCAGTTCCCAGCCGGCATTCAGTGCGGCGGACACCTTGTGACAAAAGGCCGGGGTATCGTCCTCGGACAGAAAGCGGTATAGTTTCATAGCGTTATCCGAATGTTGGGTAGCCAAGCCAGTAGTGGATCGCAACAATCACGCCATAGACGACCACGGTGAAGACCACGGCCTTGATCTCTTTCTTGGGGTCCATCGTGACGTCGGGTTTTGACCAGCTGACCGTCTTGTTGATGACGATGACTTCCACCACGGCCCAAGCGAGCAAGCCGCCGAAGAGCACGATGCTGGCCAGATCGCCGTTGACCAGCAGATGGGCGATAGCCCAGGTCTTGAACCCGATCAGTTGGGGATGGCGCATTCTCTGCCCCACCACCGACTTCGTGCCGGAGGCGGCATAGAAATAGACGGCGATGAGCATCAGCAGGTTGTTGATGCCGACAGTTGCGGGGTGACGACCCCAGAAAAAGGCGGAATCGGCCATGCGATACCCCACCACCATCAGCACGAGGCTCGCCAGGATTGCCACTGCGACAAGGCCACGGCCCTTTTCGCCAAGATTGGCCCGCGCGTCCGGAGCAAGCCGTTTGAACAGATGGGCCCCGGACCAGAGCGCGACCCCGAGAATCAATATCAGCATGTCAGCCTCCCAGTTTCAGGCGTGACCCTCGCCCTAATCGGCCAGCGCCG
>CAZRZN010000239.1:0-6575 GCA_964604565.1 uncultured Rhodobacterales bacterium | reverse complement strand
GCCGCTGCGGCATCAATGTTCACATGAAGTCCGGCAAGGTGGCGTATATCGAGGGTAACCGCGATCACCCGGTGAACAAGGGTGTGCTTTGCGCCAAGGGGTCTGCCGGGATCATGCAGCACAACGCGCCGTCCCGGTTGCGGGCGCCACTGCGGCGGGTCGGTCCGCGCGGATCGGGTGAGTTCGAGGAGATCACCTGGGACGAGGCGCTGGAAACCGCCGTTGGCTGGATGAAACCGCTGCGCGAGAGCGCACCGGAAAAGCTGGCGTTCTTCACAGGTCGCGACCAGTCGCAGAACTTTACCGGCTGGTGGGCGCAGCAATTCGGCACGCCGAATTTTGCGGCGCATGGCGGTTTCTGCTCGGTCAACATGGCGACGGCGGGCATCTACACCATGGGTGGCGCCTTCTGGGAATTCGGATCGCCCGATTGGGAGCATACCAAGCTGTTCCTGCTGTTCGGCGTCGCCGAGGATCACGACAGCAATCCGATCAAGATGGGGATCGGACGGCTCAAGGAACGCGGCGCGAAGATCATCGGCGTGAATCCGATCCGCTCCGGATACAATGCCGTCGCGGATGAATGGGTTGGCATCACGCCGGGCACCGACGGGCTTCTGATCCTCAGCCTTGTGCATTGCCTGCTGAAAGCGGGGCGAATCGATCTGGACTACCTTGCCCGCTACACCAATGCGCCGGTGCTGCTGAACGGGGATCCGTCCTCGCCGGAGCATGGCCTGTTCCTGCGGGACGCAGAGGGCAAGCCCCAGGTGATCGATCGCCGGACCGGCAAGCTTGCCGCCTATGACCAGCCGGGCGTGCACCCTGACCTGACCGGCCAAATCCGCCGTGCTGGCGTCACCCATACCAGCGTCATGCACGGCATCGCCGAACGCTACCTAGATCCGCAATACGCGCCCGAGGCGGTGGCGGACCGCTGTGGCCTGACGCCCGAGCGTATTCGCGCCCTTGCCGGAGAGATCGCCCGCACCGCCTTCGATGAGGCGATCACCCTGAACCGTCCCTGGACCGATTTCCGCGGTGAGCGGCATGAGACAATGACAGGCCGTCCCGTGGCGGTCCACGCGATGCGCGGAATCTCGGCCCATGCCAACGGGTTTCAAACCTGCCGGGCGCTGCATATCCTGCAGATCCTACTGGGTGCGGTCGAAACGCCGGGCGGCATGCGGTTCAAACCGCCCTATCCCAAGCCCGCCGATGCGCATCCCAGACCCTTTTCGGACGCCAGTCCGGGTCAACCGCTCAAGGGGCCGCACCTCGGCTATCCTCAAGGCCCCGAAGACCTTGCACTGGACAAGAACGGCCGTCCGCGTCGTATCGACAAGGCGTTTACCTGGGAAAACCCGATGTCGGCGCACGGCATGATGCATATGGTCATCTCCAACGCCCACGCAGGTGACCCCTACAAGATCGACACGCTGTTTCTCTACATGGCGAACATGGCATGGAATTCGTCGATGAACACGCGCAGCGTCATGGAGATGCTGACCGATACCGATGAGAACGGCGAATATGTCATCCCGCGCATCATCTATTCGGACGCCTATAGTTCAGAGATGGTGGCCTACGCCGATCTGATCCTGCCGGACACCACCTATCTGGAACGGCATGATTGTATCTCCCTGCTCGACCGGCCGATTTCCGAACCCGATGCCGCCGCCGATGCGATCCGTTGGCCGGTGGTGCAGCCCGACCGGGATGTGCGCGGGTTTCAGTCCGTGCTGCTCGACCTCGGCGCGCGGCTGGAATTGCCGGGCTTCGTCACGGAGACGGGTGCGCCGCAATATGCCGACTACGCGGATTACATCATCAACCATCAGCGCAAGCCGGGCATCGGCCCGCTCGCAGGTTGGCGCATGTCGGAAAATGGCCTGACCCACGGCCGCGGACAACCGAATGCGGCGCAAATCGACAGCTATATCGCCAATGGTGGTTTTTGCACGATGCATGTCCCCGAAGAGGCGCAATACTACAAACCCTGGAACGCAGCCTATCAGGATTGGGCGGTTCAGACGGGCTTCTATGACAGCCCCACACCCTATCTCTTTCAGCTCTATGTCGAACCCCTGCGCCGTTTCCAGCTTGCCGCAGAAGGTCACGGCCCGAACCAGCCGCCAGACCACCTGCGCGGCCAGATCAGAGAAAAGCTCGATCCGCTGCCCCTCTGGTATCCGCCCGACGCGGGCGATCCGGAACGCTTTCCGGTGCACGCCCTCACGCAGCGCCCGATGGCCATGTATCACAGCTGGGGAAGCCAGAACGCCTGGCTCAGACAGTTGCATGGGCACAATCCGATGTATCTGCCAACCGCGCTCATGAGGGCCCATGGCCTGACCGATGGTGACTGGGCCCGGATCTCTTCACCCCATGGAGAGATCACTGTCCCGGTGATGGAAATGGCGGCACTGAACCCGCATACGATCTGGACATGGAACGCGATTGGCAAACGTAAGGGCGCTTGGGGCCTTTCACCGGACGCGCCGGAGGCGACAAAGGGGTTTCTGTTGAATCACCTCATTCATGAACTCCTGCCTCCGAAGGGCGATGGCCTGAGATGGTCAAACTCCGACCCGGTCACCGGTCAGGCCGCATGGTTCGATCTTCGCGTGGAAATCGAAAAAATCACCACTCCGTCTGAAAGCAAGCCGGCCTTCGAAAAATTGGCCACCCCTGTTGGCCAGGGACCTGACCAACTGGTATGGAAAAGCACGAAGTGATGCTTCTTCTCTCGAAAAATACTCCGGGGGAGCCGCCAAAGGCGGCGGGGGCGGAGCCCCGCAAACGTGCCGTGACATGCACCTTGGCCCGTGAGGCCCTTCATCCACTTCCGGTCCGGAGGCAACCGTGACACGCACCATGAAAGTCACCCTTCTTGGGATCGCCCTTTTCTTCCTCCTGACGGTGGGCAGCTTCCTGTGGTTCGTCGCGACCTGGGATCCGGAAAAGGAGGAGCAGGTGGTTCGGGGAATCCCGACACTCTTGCTATCGACCCGAGGGCAGTCATGACCGATCTCCCGGAGACAACAACCCGCAAGCTGGGCCTTGTGATCGACCTTGACACCTGTGTCGGCTGCCATGCCTGCGTGATTTCCTGCAAGGGCTGGAATACCGAAAACTACGGCGCCCCTCTGTCGGATCAGGACCCCTACGGCGCGGATCCCTCCGGAACCTTTCTCAACCGGGTGCACAGCTATGAGGTTCAGCCACAGGACCAGCCCGCGCAACTCGTCCATTTCCCGAAATCCTGCCTGCATTGCGAGGATGCGCCCTGCGTGACCGTCTGTCCCACCGGTGCCAGCTACAAACGGACCGAGGACGGCATCGTTCTGGTGAATGAAACGGATTGCATCGGCTGCGGCCTCTGCGCCTGGGCCTGTCCCTACGGGGCACGCGAACTCGATCTCGTCGAAGGTGTGATGAAGAAATGCACGCTTTGCGTCGACCGCATCTACAATGAAAACCTTCCCGAGGAGGACCGCGAACCCGCCTGCGTGCGGACCTGTCCGTCGGGTGCGCGTCATTTCGGGGATCTGGGTGATCCGGAAAGCGCGGTTTCGCGGCTTGTCGACGACCGCGGCGGCATGGATCTCATGCCCGAACAGGGCACGAAACCGGTCAACAAGTATCTGCCGCCGCGTCCCAAGGACGCTTGGCAGGGCGAGGTCGACGTCCTCGCGCCTTTCCTCGCGCCGGTCGCAGAGGAACCGCGCGGTTTTCTGGCCTGGCTTGACAAGACGCTGGAGAAACTCTGATGCATCCGGCCCCATCGATCATCGCCTTCACAACCTTTTCCGGGCTTGGTCTTGGCCTGTTGTTCTGGTTGGGCGTGGACCCGACGGCGCCCACCGGCTGGGTCGCCTTCGTTTTTTTCTTCATCGGTTTCCTGCTGGCGGGGGGCGGCCTCATGGCCTCCGCCCTGCACCTTGGACGGCCGGAACGGGCGCTCAAGGCGTTTTCTCAATGGCGGTCAAGCTGGCTGTCGCGTGAGGCTTGGGTGGCCTGTGCCGCATTGGTTGTCATGGGGATCTATGCGGTGTTCCTGGTCTTTTTCGATCTCCAGATCGCGCCGTTGGGGTGGCTGGGTTCCCTCCTTTGTCTAGCGACGGTTTTCACCACGTCCATGATCTACAGCCAGCTCAGGACGGTCCCGCGCTGGCACCACTGGTCGACGCCACCGCTGTTCCTGCTCTACGCTCTGGGCGGAGGCGCGCTGCTGTCCGGGCGGATCTGGATGGCCCTCGGCCTGCTGGCGCTGGCCGGGCTGGCACAAGCGGGCTGGTGGCTGGCCGGCGACAAACGGCTAGCGGCCTCCGGCACCACACTGGCCAGTGCCACCGGACTTGGCCATATCGGGTCGGTCCGTGCGTTCGAGCCGCCGCACACCGGATCCAATTACCTGCTGCGCGAAATGGTCCATGTGGTCGGCCGTCGGCACGCGCAAAAGCTGCGTCTGATTGCACTTGCCCTCATGGTGGGTCTGCCTGCGCTGCTCCTGCTTTTGCCGTTCGCGCATTTCTTCGCGCTGGTCGCGGTGGTTGCGCATATCGCCGGCGTGCTTGTCGCCCGCTGGCTGTTCTTTGCCGAGGCCGAGCATGTTGTCGGCCTGTATTACGGGAAACGCTGAGCATGTCCTTTATCCCCGGTTTTGACGAGGCATGGCAGGATGCGCCGGATTATATTCTCGGGATCACCCGGGAGATATGGGAAGAGCGGCGGATAGAGCGGCTCAACACCTATTATGCCGAGGATGTGGTGGTAAGGTCTCCTGCATCGGTGGTGCAGGGAAATGCGGGGATCATCGCCGCCACGCAGATGACCTTGGCAGAATTTCCCGACCGTGAACTGCTTGGTGAGGATGTGATCTGGTGTCCCACGGGCTACAAATCCTTTGTCTCCTCTCACCGGCTCTATTGCACGGCGACGCATGAGGGGGCCGGGCTCTACGGCGCGCCGACAGGCAAGCGGCTGGCCTACAGGATCCTTGCGGATTGCTGGTGCCGGGACAACGCGGTGGTAGAGGAATGGCTTGTCCGCGACCAGGGCGCAATTGTCCGCCAGATGGGTGAGGATCCGCAGGACTGGACTCGCAAGCTGATCGCACGCGAAGGTGGGCCGGAGGCGTGCATACCACCCTACACGGATTCCTCTGATCTTCCGTCGCGCTACACGGGGCCGGGCAACGACAACGAATGGGGACATACGCTGGCCGATCTGCTGTCGCGTATGATGGCGGCCGAAATGTCGGTCATCACCCGCCACTACGATCGCGCCGCTGAACTGGCATACCCAGGACATTTGACAGGGTCCGGTTGGCCGGAGGCCGAGCGTTTCTGGATGGCCCTCGGCGCGGCCTTTCCCTCGGCCCGGTTCGAGGTGAGCCACGCCATGGGCCTCGATGAACCGCTGAGCGCACCGCGTGCAGCGGTCCGATGGATGCTGAAAGGGCGGCATGACGGCTGGGGCATGTTCGGCGCGCCGACTGGAGCGGAGGTGGTTGTCATGGGGATCACGCATGCCGAATTTGGCCCCCGTGGCTTGCGTCGTGAATGGACACTGATTGATGAAACGGCTGTCTGGAAACAGATCCTGCTGTCAACCGGCGCTCTTTGAGGAATGAACGTTTCTGCGGCCTGCTGTGATCCACCAGGCTGATGCCTGCGCCCCCGCGCCTGCCATAGACTGCGCTTCAAGGATGCTGAGGCGCGAGCGTCTCACCGGCCGATAACAATGGATCGACACAGCTTGACTGAAGGCCTGAGTAGATCGCGGCCCACGCCGGAGATGACACACCGCTTCTCAACGAGTTGTGCATGATGAGACTGCCCGGACGCATCACGAATTTTGCCTGGCCGGGGAATGTGAATGTTGGCCCCGGCGTCTTTTTCAAGATCTCCGGGGGGCATTTGGCATCACAAGCCATAGCCGACGCCAGACCACCGGACAGATTTGACTGGGCACCGACGAACAGCCTGCTGCCCCGCTTCGAACGGCCGCTCGATTATGCTGGTGCCGGTTGGCTGTTCCATCGGTGACATGACCATGATATCACGGGATCACTCGCCGAGGAAGACATTGCCGTGGGCTACACCGATTTGGGGGGGCACCGTAGCACATTCAAGGAGTGCATCTATGGCTCCATGGCACAAGGCGATGAAAAACGGTCTTTGCCATCTTTCTTGGGAAGTTTTTTTAGTGGGAGGGTCGTGAAAAAGAAGAGGCCGAAGGCTGCATCGCCACCTGCCTCTTTTCTGATTCACTTTGGCATGCCGGGCCGAACCCGGCCCGTCCTCATGCGATGGTGATCATCGACTCCGTGATATCGGCCAGGTCGGTGTTGGCGAAGAGGATCGTCTCCGTGCCGTCGACAAAGCGCACATCGTCGCCGTCCTGCGTCATCTGGCCGAGGATCTGCGCCGCGCTCAGTCCGAAGCCGTTGAATTGCAGCGTGTCCCAGACCTCCACATCCGTGACGGTGACCGTGCTGGCAACCGCGTCGTCGGTGAACACGAAGGTATCCGCGAAGAGACCGCCCGCGACCACCGCATCGCCCGCGC
>CAZRZN010000238.1:0-6591 GCA_964604565.1 uncultured Rhodobacterales bacterium | reverse complement strand
ATCACTGTATCCACGGATATTTTTGACTTATCCCCACTTTTATCCACATGAGCGACGACGCCCGTCTTCTGCCGATCCAACTGCGTGACCATGGCCCCTTCGAGGATGGTCATCCCCTGTTTGAGGAACTGCTTTTTCGCGAACTCCGCAATCTCGGCATCCTCGACGGGCAGGATCCGGTCCATGATTTCGACGACGGTGACCTCCGCCCCGAGGGTCGCGTAAAAGCTGGCGAATTCGATCCCGATCGCGCCGGAGCCGATCACCAGCAGTTTCTTCGGCATCCGCTTTGGCATCAGCGCATGCCTGTAGGTCCAGACCCGGTCGCCATCGGCCTCCATCCCCGGCAATTCGCGCGCACGCGCCCCGGTGGCCACAACCACGTTGGGCGCCTCAAGAACCTCTTCGCCATTGTCGGTGGTAACATGCACGCGGCCCTGCCCCAGCAGCCGCGCATGGCCCATGACGGTCGTGACCCCGTTCTTTTTCAGAAGATGGCCGATCCCCGCGTTCAATTGCCCGGCGATCCCGCGCGACCGTCTCACCACGGCGTCGAGATCATAGCCGACGCGCTCCGCCTTCAGCCCGAACTCACCCGCGCGCTGCATCAGGTGGAACACCTCAGCAGAGCGCAGCATGGCCTTTGTCGGAATACAGCCCCAGTTGAGGCAGATGCCGCCCATGTGCTCGCGCTCGACCACCGCCACCGAAAGACCAAGCTGCGCGCCCCGGATCGCCGCGACATAGCCGCCGGGGCCCGCTCCGATCACGATCATGTCGAATGATTTCCCGGCCATGCGCCCCTCCCGCTTTTGGTCAGCCTAGGCCAAAGAGAATGAGGCGACAATGCCGACAAGGGTCAGTTGTTGGCGGTCAGCGGGTCGATGATCTGAGAGACCTCCGTCACCTTGGCAAAGGGAATCCCGCTAAGCTCCGCGTGCTTCTGGATCTCATCCTCACTCTCGGCAAGGTAGACGCAAAAGGTCTTGTCCCCCGCCACGTAGGAATGCTGCCACTGGATGGCCGGCCCGATCGTCGCCAACGCCTGGTTGGAGGCGCGCGCAGCCCCGCAGAGTTCCGTCAGGGAAAATGCGCCGATCCCGGGAATCTCGCGTTCGATGATGTAGCGTTTCATGTCGATGTCTCCTGTCTAGCTGGTTTCAAACCCGGGCAGGATCATAATGCGGCAGTTCTCGCCCGTTCCATAACCGATATTTCTTTGGCTTGCTAAAGGTCACCTTTGGCGTTTCTGCTTGCAATATTGCCTGATAAAGAAAATCTTTGGCAGATGACCAAAGTCACCCATTTGAGATCCCTGCAGGCCCTTGACGCGGCGATCCGCGCGGGATCGCTGAAGGACGCCGCGGACAATCTGGGGATCACCGCCGCCGCTGTCGGTCAGCGGATAAGGGCGCTTGAGGATTTCCTCGGCACGGATCTGTTGTTGCGCGGCCGGTCCGGACTGACGCCGACCCCGGAACTGGAATTGGCGCTGGCCGATCTGCGGGCGGGATTCGCGGCGCTGGAGCGGGTGACGGATACGCTTGATTTCCAGCGCACCACAGAGATCCACATGGTCGCCGATCCGGACTGGGCGGAACTGTGGCTGGCCCCCCGCCTGCCCGCCTTTCGCAAGGCACACCCGAAAATCCTGTTCTGCATCAACGGATCGGGCGATGTGCCGCTGCGGCTTGGCGCGCCGGACATTCGGATCGAATTGTCCGACGGTCCGGGAGAACTCCTGTTTTCAGACCGTCTGGCACCCGTCACCGGGCCCGATAACCCGCGGCGCATCGCGGATTGGGACGCCGACATGCCGATGGAGGGGATGCCGCTCCTGCATCTGGAGGCGCATCGCGCCCCCGAGCACGTTCCCGGCTGGGTCGCGTGGTTCACGCGCTACGGCCAGCGGCGCGAGGGGATGGATCGAGGCGTTCACTACAAACATGCGCGCGTCGCACTTGAGGCCGCGCGCGAAAATGTCGGCTTTCTGGTGTGTGGACTCAGCCTTGTGATGGCGGATCTGACGCAGGGGCAGCTTGTCATGCCGTTTCCCGGAAATCAGTATCTCGCCGCGCCGCACCCCTATCGGCTGCGGCTGCGCCCGGACGCGGAAACCCGTCCGCAAAGCCAGCGGTTCATCCGCTGGTTGAGGGAGGAGGCGCAGCACACCGAACGGGCGCTGCACCACCTGACGGAAGAATAGCTTTCAGGCTGCCTGCGCCGTCTGCATTTCGCGCAGGGTCGCGCCATAACCGCCGCCGTCGATGAACACCTGTTCCGTCGGTGTCGTGCGCCGGGACAGCGCGCCGTTGCGGAACGGAAAACGGCCGAAGTTGCGGATCACTTCGCGGTGGACCCGCGCGTGCAGCAGGCTGTTGTCCGCATCGGGCATCCGTTCCTTGAACAGGCGCACGCAGCGGTCCTGATCGCACAGGTTTTCCGAATGCATCAACGGCAGGTAGAAGAATTGCCGCGCCGGGCTGTCGATCCTGACATCATAACCGCGGTGGATCGACTGTTTCGCAGCGGCCCGGGCCACCTCGTCCGATGCAAAGGCCCGCGCCTCACCGCGAAACATGTTCCGCGGGAATTGGTCCGCAAGGATGACATAGGCCAGCGCCCCGGTCGGATAGGTCAGCCAGAGGCCAAAGCTGCCCTCCATCAACTCCTCCCATGTCGCCATGAACCGCGACCGGATGGCCTTGTCGATGGCGTCATCCTTTTCGTACCAGCCCTTCGGGCCAACCTCATCCAGCCAGAATGCCAGTATGTCTTCGGGCGTCTGCATGGTTTTCTCCTCTGTCACCCGCCAATGCTCTCAAGAAAGGATCGTGCGCGTTCGATTGCAACGCGACCAATCACGTTTTTTGTCAGGTTCTGACAGCTCATGCCGCATTTTCGGGCGCTTCTGCGTCCTGTGCCTGCTCAATGAAATATTCCTGTGCGGATTCGACCGCCACAGGCGTGTAGGCGGGGGACACGATGGCATAGGCCCCGGTTTCGCGCGGCGACGGGCGCTGCGTCATACGGTAAAGCGCGTAGACCGCCAGCGTGCCCAACAGCCCGGTGATCAGCAGAAAGAACCCCTGCGGGCCCACCGCCTCCATCACGTAACCGATCACCAGCGGCCCGGCGATGGCCCCCAGGCCGGTGACGAACAACAACCCCGCGGAGGCGCTTGCCATGTCCTCCGGCTCCAGAAAGTCGTTGGTATAGGCGATGAGCAGCGAATAGAGCGGGTTCGAACATCCGCCGATGAAGAACGCCGAGACCAGCAGCACCTGAAAGACCCCGCCCAGCACGATGGCAAGCAGCCCGGCGACCGCGCCCGCAGCGGCGGCCAGCATGATCAGCCAGCGCCGGTCGATCCGGTCGGAGGCCCAGCCCAGCGGATATTGCATCACCAGTGCGCCCACGTAGAAGGCCGCGACGAACATCGACACCTGCGGCAGGGTCAGCCCGACTTCCGTGGCATAGACCGCCGACATGCCGAATTGCGCCGCAAATGTCCCGCCCAGCAGGAACATCCCCACCATACCAAGGGGGGACACACCATAAAGTTCCTTCAATGTCATGGGCTTGGTGGACTCAAAGGATGGCGTCGGCTGCACCGACAACAAAATCGGCGCAAAGGAGATCGACACCAGAACAGAGGGGATCACGAACAGCAGGAACCCGCTGGCATCCGGCACCAGCAAGAGTCCCTGGCTGACGATGATACCCGCCATCTGCACGATCATGTAGGCCGACAGCGCCTGCCCGCGCGTCGCGTTGTCCGACGCGTTGTTGAGCCAGCTTTCCGCCGTGACGTAGACCCCGCAAAAGCAAAATCCCAGCGCGACGCGGCCCAACGTCCATGCAATGGGATCCTCGATCGTCGGAAAGAGGATCAGCACCGCGGAGACGAAACTGCCAAGCGCCGCAAAGACCCGGACATGGCCGACCCGCCGGATCATCCCGGGCACCGTGCGCGACGCCACAAGGAACCCCGCGAAATAGCCCGACATCACGATGGACATGGTGCCTGCGCTGAAACCCGCGTCGGCGCCACGCACCCCCAGCAAGGAGCCTTGAAGACCGTTCCCGATCATCAGCAACAGCATCCCCAGCAGGAGCGCCCAGGAGTTCTTCAGTACAGCAAGCAATGGATGTTCCTTTTTTCCGGACACATTGCCCGACCGCGCCGCGGCGCAGATGATCACCGGCGACGCCCTGCACGATTCCATGTCGCTCGGGAAGCATGTTCACGAAACGCGGTAGCCCGGATCGGCAAAAAGCCGCGTATGCCAGTCAGTTGGCCGGAAAAAGAAGAGACGCATCGCCATAGGAAAAGAAGCGATAATCCGCATCGACCGCGTGGGCATAGATGCGGCGGATGCGTTGCTGGCCCATCAGCGCCGATACCAGCATCATCAGCGTCGACTTCGGCAGATGGAAATTCGTCATCAGCGCGTCGGTGACCTGAAAGTCGAACCCCGGGTAGATGAAGATGTCCGTGACGCCGCGAAAGGGCGCGATCGCGCCGCCCCGCGCCGCGGTCTCTATCAGCCGCAGCGCCGTCGTGCCGACGGGAATGATCCGCCCGCCCGCCGCACGGGTCGCGGCAATCTCGGCGGCGGCCGTCTCGCTGACCTCGCCCCATTCGCCATGCATCCTGTGGGTCGTCACATCCTCGACCTTGACCGGAAGAAAGGTGCCTGCCCCGACATGCAGTGTCACATGGGTGAAATCCACGGCGCGTGCGGACAGGGCCTCCAACAGCGGGGCATCGAAATGCAGCGACGCGGTGGGTGCGGCCACGGCGCCTGCGTTACGCGCCCAGACCGTCTGATAATCGTCGCGGTCCCGTGCGTCCGCGGGGCGTTTGGCGGCAATATAGGGCGGCAGCGGCATCGCCCCTGCCGCGTTCAGCGCCGCGTCGAAATCCGCCTCTGCCAGATTGAACCGCAGCAGGCCCTGACCTTCATGTCGCGCCTCAAGAGTGGCCGACAATTCATTGGAAAAAATGATTTCCTCACCATCGCGCACCTTTTTCAGCGGCTTGATCAGCGCGGCCCACAGACCGTCGGCGCGCGGCTCCAGCAGGGTGATCTCGATCTGCGCCTCGGTCGGACCGCTGTCGGAGATCCGCTTGCGACGCCCCGCCAGACGCGCCGGAATCACCTTGGTATCGTTGAGGACCAGCCGGTCCCCGGGACGCAGCCAGTCCGGCAGGTCAAACACCCGCGCATCGGTGATCGCATCGCCCTCCGCCACCAGAAGGCGCGCAGATGACCGGGGCCGTGCGGGCCGGGTGGCGATCAGCCGTTCCGGGAGATCGAAATCGAATTCACTGAGCTTCATTCGGCAATTCTTTGATTTTACTGAGAAAGGTCCGGCGGAGGTCGGCGAAAGATGTCACGGAACATGCCCGGGGTGAAGGCCGAAAGAGGGTTCACCGACACGCGCGGGCTGGCCACCGACCCGCGCAGGTTGAAGTTGAACCCGATCAAACCTTCCCCGCCGCGCCGGGAGACAAGCCGCCCGATCCCGTTGACAAGGTAGATCGGCGACAGAACCCCCTGCAAATCCATCTGACCGGAGGCCAGATCGTAATAGCCGTCCATCGAAATGCCCATCGACGGGCCCACGGCGCTGGACCGGCTGACCACCACGCGGCTGGGCGTCAGGCGAAAGCGGGCTTCGACCTCGGCAAAGAAGATCCCGGGCCCGTTCAGCTGATCGATCAGTCCGACGACGCTGATCGCGTCGAGCAGCGCCGCGATGCCGGGCGCATCGCGCAGGCGCGTGCCCTCTATCCGCATCAGGCCGTCATAGCTGCCGGGTTGCCCGCGCAGCGGCGCCAGATCCAGCCGAAAGGTTCCGTCGTTCACCGTCTTGAGCAGCCCCGCGTCGCGCAACACGTCCCCCGCATCCTCCGCGGTGATGCGAAAGGCGGTGCCGCTTTCCTGCGGGATGGCCACCCCCTGCACCGGCGCGCGCCCGCCCAGCATGGCCTCGAACCGCCCGTTCAATCCCTGCCGCATGTCGAACGTGCCGCGGAAATCCTCCAGCACGATGCTGTCGGTCAGGCGCAGGCTGTCCAGCATCAGGGTCAGTGGACCGCCGCCGCCCGGCCCCGCGCCGCTGCCCTCCCCGGCGGTGCCGGAACTGGAGGCAAAGGGCGCGCTCCGCATGTCCAGCCGGCCCGCGCTCACCTCGATCGCGGGCATGGCGCCAGCGCCGCGCCCGCGCAGCCGCCCGCTGATGTCAAGCCAGTCACCAACCGACAGACGCGTCATCTCCAGCCGGTCGAACCGCCCTTCGCCATCCAGCAGGACGCGGCCCTCGGCGTCCAGCCCGGCCCCCGAAAGCGTCAGCCGGTCGATCTCCGGCACCGGCCCCAGGGTGCCCGAAACGGTCATGGCGCCGCGTGTTTCCGGCGCCAGATCCCAGCCGATGGAAGGGATCGACAGGCCCAGACCGGCCAGATCGCTTTGCAGCGAAAACCGCGCCGGCGCACCGCGCGGCAGATCAATCCGAAGTTGCCCTGTCCCCGCGCCCCGCACCATGCCCTGCGGCAGCGTAATCCCCAGCGCCGCAAGGGTC
>CAZRZN010000237.1:0-6644 GCA_964604565.1 uncultured Rhodobacterales bacterium | reverse complement strand
CTTCATCTCGCTGTTGGGGCCGTCGGGGTGCGGCAAGTCGACCGCGCTCAAGCTGATCACCAGCCTGATGAAGCCGACGTCGGGCCGGATCGACTGGACCGCGGCGCAGGATGCGGGCGATCTGGGCGTGGTGTTTCAGGAACCGACCCTGATGCCTTGGGCGCGCGTTATGGACAACGTCTACCTGCCGTTCCGCATTCGTGGCATCCCGTATTCGGAGGTCAAGGACGAGGTGCTGGAGGCGCTGCGCCTTGTTGGTCTGGAGAAATTCCAGCGGTCTTTCCCGCGCGAGTTGTCAGGCGGGATGAAGATGCGGGTCTCCATCGCGCGGGCCCTCGTGACCAAGCCGAAACTGATCCTGATGGATGAGCCCTTTGCCGCGCTGGATGAAATCACGCGGTTCAAGCTGAACAACGATCTTCTGGCCCTGCGCGAAAAGATCGGCTGCACGGTCATTTTCGTGACCCATTCGGTGTTCGAGTCCGTGTTCCTGTCGGATCGCATCGTGGTCATGGCGGCGCGACCGGGACGGGTGATCGAGGAATTGCACGTCGACGCGCCCTATCCGCGCAGCGAGGCGTTCCGCACATCCGCCGAATATGCCAGCTACTGCCGGCTTGCGTCGAATGCGCTGATGCTGGCCAAGGGCGAGGCGGCATGAAGCAGCCTCGCATCAGAAGAGGCGCGCCCGGCGCGCAGTGGGAAATCAACGAATTGGAGGGCAGGAATGAGCATCGCTGACACCGCGCCCATCGACACCGAAGAAGCGGCACGGGTGAAGCGCGAGCAGCTCTTGCGCGTCGCACGATGGACCCTGCCGTCCCTGGTGATGGTCCTCAGCCTGCTGGCCTGGCATCTTTATGTGACGCTTTGGGAGGTGCCGCATTACGTCCTGCCCGGGCCACTTCTGGTGGTGCAAAGCCTGTTCGAGGATTGGGGGCTTTTGTGGCCCGCCATGATGACGACCGGGCGGCTGACGCTGCTGGCGCTGGCCTTTGCCATCATGGGCGGCGTTGCACTGGCCGTGGCCTTCACGCAGTCCAAGATCATCGAGATGTCGCTTTTCCCATACGCGGTCATCCTGCAAGTGACGCCGGTCGTGGCCATCGCGCCGCTGTTGCAGATCTACCTTGAAAGCCCCTTCGTGGCTGCATTGCTCTGTGCCTGGATCGTGGCATTCTTTCCGATCCTGTCCAATACGACCGTGGGACTGAAAAGCACCGACCGCAATCTGGAAGATCTGTTCACGATCTATGGCGCGTCCCGGTGGCAGCGGTTGAGATACCTCGCGGCGCCCTCGGCGCTGCCGTATTTCCTGAGCGGTCTGAAAATTGCGGGCGGCTTGGCGCTGATCGGTGCGGTGGTGGCCGAATTCGTGATCGGGCGGGCAGGGACCGGCCTTGGCCTTGCCTCGACCCTGCTGGAGGCATCCTACAGGTTCAACTTTGGCCGGCTTTACGCCGCCTTGATCCTGATTTCCGTGATGGGCGTGGCGATCTTTGCCGTGATGAGCACGATCAGCTACCTTGCGCTGTTCCGCTGGCACGAAAGCGCCCTCAAGAAAGATGGATAGAAAGACGTAAAATGGATTTCACCTCGCTGCCGCATGGCGCCTTCACGCTGGCCAATGTCACGCTGCCTGCCTGCCTTCTCGGGCAGGAGGGGGATCTGATCCGGGCGGACATCGGGATCGACGGCGGCCGGATCGCCGCGCCCGGCGGCGTGGCGGTGGACATGCGCGGGGCGATGGTGCTGCCCTGCTTTACCGACATGCACACGCATCTGGACAAGGGGCACATCTGGCCCCGGGCGGCCAATCCCGACGGCAGTTTCGTGGGTGCCCTGACAACGGTGCGCGCCGATCATGCGAATTGGTCGGCGGAGGATCTGCGCGCCCGGATGGAATTTTCCCTGCGCTGCGCCTACGCCCATGGCACCAAACAGATCCGCACCCACCTCGATTCCGTGAACGGGCAATATGCGCTGAGCTGGCCGCTTCTTGCCGAGCTGCGCGAGGCCTGGGCAGGGCGGATCGACCTGCAGGGCGCCAGCCTGATTTCCTGCGAATCCCATGGCAGCGAGGAATACCCCGAAATCGCCCGGACCGTCGCCCGTCACGGTGGCGCGCTGGGGATGGTGACATATCCCGTGCCCGACCTGAAAGACCGGCTGTTGGGCCATATGGCGACCGCCGCCGATCATGGATTGGAGTTGGATTTCCACACGGACGAGACGATGGACGCCACCTCGGAGACGCTCCGGATGATCGCCGAGACGGTGCTGGAGACCGGATTTGACCGCCGCGTGATCGTCGGGCATTGCTGTTCGCTATCCACCCAGGAGGACTCCCGCGCGCTGGACACGCTGGACATGGTCGCCAAGGCGGGCCTGCATGTGGTCAGCCTGCCGATGTGCAACCTCTACTTGCAGGACCGTAACGGCGGAACACCGAGGCGGCGCGGCGTAACGCTGGTGCACGAGATGAAGGCGCGCGGCATCCCGGTCAGCTTTGCCAGCGACAACACGCGCGACCCGTTCTACGCCTACGGTGACATGGACATGCTGGAGGTTCTGCGCGAGGCGACGCGCATAGCCCATCTTGATCATTCCGATCTTGACTGGATCACGGGCTTTACCACGACACCGGAGTCAAGTTGCGGCTTCGCGCCCACCAGCCTCGCGCCCGGCGCGCCTGCCGATCTGGTGATCTTTCGCGCGCGCAGCTGGACAGAACTGCTCTCGCGTCCGCAAAGCGACCGGATCGTGATGCGCGCCGGAGAGGCGATTCCGCGCGTCCTGCCCGATTATTCCGACCTCGACCATTTATGGAGCGCCCAATGACCGCAGACATCGTCGCCGCCAAGGCCGCGCTGGCCCATCTCGATCTTGTCGATGCCGAAACCGCCGTGCGCGCGGCGTCGCGGGATTTCTTCTGGTATTCGCCGGTGTTGAAGGCGCGACTGGATCATGTGAAGGCGGATTTCGTCGTGCGCCCCCGGACCGAAGCCGAGGTGATCGAGGTGCTCAAGACCTGTTACCGCTATAACGTGCCGGTGACGACGCGCGGGGCGGGGACCGGGAATTACGGTCAGGCCATGCCGTTTGAGGGCGGATGCGTGATGCATCTGATGCATATGAACGCGGTCAGGGAGATCACGCCGGGCCGCGTGGTCGTGGAGCCGGGATGCCTGCTGAAGGATCTGGATGCCGCCTGCAACGAGACGGGTCAGGAGATCCGCATGTTCTCCTCGACCTGGTCGACGGCGACGATCGGCGGATTCATCGCCGGCGGGTCCGGCGGGGTGGGGTCGGTCCGCTGGGGATCGCTTCGCGATCTGGGCAACATCCTGCGGCTGCGCGTCGTCACCATGGAACCGGAGCCGCGCGTCATGGACTTCACCGGCGAGGAACTGGCGCGCGTGAGCCATGCCTATGGCACCAACGGCATCATCACCGAGATAGAGATGCCGCTGGCACCGGCCTATGACTGGGTCCATATCTTTGCCGCAAGCGAGGATTTCGCCGCCGCCATGGGCTTTGCCGACGACCTTGCCAATGAGGATGGCATCCTGATCAAGCTGGCCAGCGTCTACGAGGCGCCCACGGCGCATGCCTATTTCCAGCGCGTGAAGCCGCATGTGAGCGAGGCGGACCACCTGATCGGGCTGATGGTGGCGCCCCATGCGATGGACGGGTTCCTGACCTTTCTCGCGCGTCGGCCGGGGGTGCGGATGATCTACCGCTCCGACGATCACGATTGGGCCAAGGGGCCGGGGCCGGTGTTCGAATACGGCTGGAACCACACGACGCTGCGCGCGCTGAAGGTGGACCCGTCGATCACCTATCTTCAGGTGCGCTATGGCTATCCCGGGCACCGCGATCTGGTCGAGGAGATCCGCGCAAAGCTGGGCGGCGAGTGCCTTCAGCACCTCGAGGCGATCCGGATGGGTGGAAAGGTGGGATTTGCCGGGCTGACGCTGGTGAAATTCACCACCGAGGCGCGGCTGGACGAGATCGTGCGCATTCACGAGGCGGCAGGGGCGATGATCTTCAATCCGCACCGCTACACGCTGGAGGAAGGCGGGCGGCAGACGGTCGACGACCGGCAGCTGGCCTTCAAACGCGAGTCCGATCCCAAGGGACTGCTCAACCCGGGCAAGATGATCGCCTGGGACGATCCGGATTGGGGGTATGACAGGATGTATGCCTATCCCCGGATGCAGGCGGCCGAGTAAGGGAAGGGGCGCTGCCCCTCTTGGCCTTCGGCCAATTCACCCCGGAGTATTTGGAGAGAGAAGAAGCAGGAAAGGGAGGCAAGGTGCGCGCACTGGTGGTTTTTGCCCATCCCTGTCCCGAGAGCCTTTCGGCGGCGCTGCACGCGCGGGTTGTCGAGACACTCGAAGGGCGCGGCTGGGAGGTGGACGATTGCGATCTGAACGCCGAAGGATTTGACCCTGTGTTGAGCGAGGCAGAACGGCGTGGCTATCACGAGGTGCCCGCCAACCGCGCACCAGTGCAGGACCATGTGGACCGGTTGATGGCGGCGCAGGCGCTTGTGCTGGTCTTTCCGGTGTGGAATTTCGGATTTCCCGCGGTGCTGAAGGGCTATTTCGACCGGGTGTTCCTGCCGGGCGTGTCGTTTCGTCTGGAGGACGGGAAGGTGGTGCCGAATCTGACGCATATCACCCGGCTGGCGGCGGTGACGACCTATGGCGGGACGCGCTGGCGCGCTTTCATGGCGGGGGATCCGCCGCGCAAGATCGTGCGGCGGGCGGTCTGGCATGTGACGCGGCCCGAAAAGATGCGGTATCTTGCGCTTTATGACATGAACCGCGCGACGCGAGCGGATCACGAGGCCTATCTGTCCCGGGTCGGCCGCGAGATGGAGGCGCTGTAGATGCGGGCGCTTGTGGTTTTCTGTCATCCGAGCCCGGGAAGTTTCACCGCGGCGCTATGCGATCTGGTGCTGGCCCAGTTGGACGCACGCGGGGCGGAGACCCGTCTGCACGATCTTTACGCCGAGGGGTTCGATCCCGTCCTGTCGCCTGCGGAATGGGCGGGCTATCTCGACGAGGACTGCAACCGGGCACCGGTGGCCCGGCAGGTCGCGGACCTGGAATGGTGCGATACGCTGATCTTTGTCTATCCGACATGGTGGTATGGTTTGCCGGCCTTGCTGAAGGGGTGGCTGGACCGCGTGCTGTTGCCCGGCGTGGCCTTCGAGATGCCCAAGGGACCGGACGAGACGATCGGTCCGGGATTGCGGCAGGTGACCCGGCTGGGCGTGTTCACCACCTGCGGCGCAAGCTGGTGGCTCACACGCTGGATCGGCGCGCCCGGGCGGCGGACGCTCTTGCGCGGGGTCCGGGTGCTGTGCGCGCGGCGCTGCCGGACCGTCTTTGCAGCGCATTATCTGATGGACAGTTCCACGCCAGACAGCCGCACGCGGCACATGGCACGCGTGGGACGGAAACTGGACCGCCTGTTGGCCTGAGAGGAGACGACGATGATCCCCGTTCTGGACTGGTCGCGACATGCAACCGACCCCGAAGGATTTGGCGCCGATTTCGGAGCGGCCTGCCGCGACACCGGGTTTCTGTGCCTTGTCGGGCATGGCGTGCCCGGGACCTTGATCGCCGGTGTCTTTGCCGAGGCGGATCGTTTCTTTGGGCTGCCGGAGGCGGAGAAGGCCGCGCTGGACATCGCGCGGTCGCCGCATAACCGGGGCTGGGCGCGGATGGGCAGCGAAAGCCTCGACGAGACTTCGGGGCAGGTGGATCGCAAGCAGGCCTTCAACGTCGGGCTGGATCTGGCGGCGGAGGATCCCCGCGTCCTGTCGGGGGCGCCCTTTCGCGGCGTGAATGTCTGGCCGGACCTGCCGGGGTTCCGCGAGACCCTGCTGAGCTATTACGATGCGGTCTGGTCGCTGGGCGTGGCGCTGCACGGTGCGATCGCACGGGACCTGGGGCTGCCGGCGACATACTTCGAGCCGCATTTCGATGCGCCCATGGCGACGCTGCGGCTGCTGTCCTACCCTGCGGCGAGCGGCCGCGCGGATGAGATCGGGGCGGGCGCGCACAGCGACTATGGCTCCCTCACCTTGTTGATGACCGACGGCGAGGCCGGGTTGCAGGTGCAGACGCTGGCGGGCGACTGGATGGATGTGCCGCATGTGCCGGGGGCCTTCGTAGTCAATATCGGCGATTGCCTGATGCGCTGGTCCAACGACATCTACCGGTCGACGCCGCACCGGGTTCTGCCCCCGGCGCGCCCGAGGCGGTCCATCGCCTTTTTCCTCGATCCGAACCCCGACAGCGTGATCGCGGCGTTGCCGGGCACCGGCACGCCGCGGTATCCCCCCGTTACAGGCGCCGATTACCTGCGCGGCCGCTTGGACGCCACTTACAATGCGGAGAAACCATGAGCCGTCTTGACTGGACCGAACAGCGCGCGCCGGAGTTCGACAGCGTCGATCCGATGCGCACGATTGCCATTCTGCCCACGGCGGCGGTGGAACAGCACGGGCCGCATCTGCCGGTCGGCACCGACACGATGATCGCCGACTACATGCTGTCCGTGCTGCGGGAAACCTGCCCTGACGATCTCGACCTGCGGATTTTGCCGATCATGGCGGTGGGCAAATC
>CAZRZN010000236.1:0-6664 GCA_964604565.1 uncultured Rhodobacterales bacterium | reverse complement strand
GCTTTCCAACAAGCTGCTTAGTCAACACAGACCAACGTCCGGCCCCGCAGTCCAGAACGATGTGGTCAGGCAGCGTGACGCCTTGGATTGGTCGGTGCCAAAATGGGTCTGCCGAAACGCTGGCGAGGCAAAGCGAACTCTGGCGATCTGATCGCGCGCGGTGCGGCCGCTACCGGGCAGTCGCGACCAGACCAGATCGCCGCCAAGGTCCGATTGACGTCCGAAGCTGGCCGCATGCATGGAAAACACCTGCGCGGTTATTGCTGTGTCGTAGATTTCGCGTCGTGTCCCCCAACAGGATTTCTGTGCCGAAAAGACCAATGAGGTGGTCCGGGGCGCCAACGGTGCGCGAAAATTTGTTGTTCTGATCCGCGCCGATTGCCACTTGTCTGGTGATGTTGCGGCCAACCGCTTCGAGGATCGCTGAAGAGGCGGTGCCATCGCGCGCCTTGATCTTCATGGTCTTTCCAGCAGGACCGAACAGAACAATTGGGATGGTCTATCAGCCCGTCAGAACATGCATGCAAGTCCCGGCTGATGCCATTGGCACGCGAAAGGTCAGGCACGACGAGGCACCCAACCGGACTTCCGCGCCACGCGACTGCTTCCCCTCGACATTCGCCGTTTCTGGTTCAAGGGGCCAAGGGGTGCCGGACACTACTCTGACGTCCAGAGCCTTCGCTCGGGTCCGCCTTGAGGACAAGACCTCAAGGCGCGCTCAATTGGCTCCGCAGCATTGCTTGAACTTGCGGCCCGATCCGCAGGGGCATGGGGCGTTACGACCGACTTTGGTTCGTTGAAACGGTGCTTTGGCATGATTTGCGGCCGCTTGGGCCGGGAACGGGCCAGATGTTGTTCTGGACTTGGTCCATTCGTTGAGCGTCAGGACAAGGTTGGGAATGACGTCCGGGGCTTCCTCGGCGAGGGCTTTGGCAGACGCTTTCGAGAGATCGCTTTGACCCTCGGCAAGGTTGTAAAGCGCGAGCATCATGTTGATTGAAGCCGCCGCCTCCTCGTCACCGCTTTCGACAATGCGTTCCCAGACATCCGGCCGCAGTCGCATCGCGCGCTCGAACCCACAGCACCACGACTCCCAGAGGATTTCACCCGTCCGCAAATCCTCCTCATAGAGCGGGCCGTAGTCCATCGCTGGCGGGGTGAGAGCCCGCGCCACGCCGTTGTAGTGCCGCATGACGAGGTCGGTAACGGCCTGAACATCTTCAACGGTTTCCAACGATTCTGCGCTCGTCCCCCAAACGCAGGGCAACCATTCCCCGGGCAGGATCATCTCCGGGCACACCACAAGCCCTGCGCAAAAGCCGTCGAACTCGCTGAGAAGCATGCCGTCATCATCGGTTTGCGACAGCAGGAGCGAATCCAACTGGTCCAGTTCATCATCGTTCAGCACGCGCCGTTTCCTTTAGCTGCAATTCCTTCAGAACCGCTCGACCCATGGTCGCAAGGCCATTTCATTTGTCCATGCGCTGCGATCCTGTCTGATCAGGTGACGATAGCTGCGTGCAATCGCCTCGGGTCTGAGCATGGATCCGGGCTTGTCATCAGGTTCGCTGCGACCCGGGTTCAGGATCCCGCCATCGATATTGATCCAGACCACGTGGATGCCTTGCGGGTGCAGCTCGCGCGCCATGCTTTCGGCAAGGCCGCGCTGCGCGAACTTGCCCATGGCAAAGGGCGCCGATTGCGGAAATCCTTTGACGCCTGCTGATGCGCCCGTGAACAGGATGGTGCCTTTCTTCCCGTCGATGGGCTCTGCCGTCAGCATCCGCTTCGCCGCGTGTTTGCCGGTCAGAAAGGCACCGATGGCCGTGACGTCGACAGCCTTGCGGACATCTTCGGCGGACAGATCGGTGATGGATCCGCGGACGCGAGCAGAAGGATTGTAGATGGCAACCCGCGGAGCCTTGGGCAGATCGTCAAACAAGGCAGCAACAGCAGCTTCATCCGTCGCATCCAACAGAACCGTGCGCGCGCCAGTTTCCTTGGCCAGCGCCTGCATCTTGTCGGCACTGCGCGCGGCGAGCGTCAGGGAATAATCCGCCATCAGCTCTCTTGCCAGGGCAGCGGACAGCCCATCGCCCACCCCAATGATCACGGCTTGTGGTTTGGTCATCGAAATTCCTTCCAGGTGCCCCAGCAGATACTTGACCTCGGAACGGCCATGAAATAAGCCGTAACATGCTGAGCGGGCGTTGTGTAATGGTAAGACCTCAGCCTTCCAAGCTGATGATACGGGTTCGATTCCCGTCGCCCGCTCCATTACGACCGCGCACGAGCTTCTGAAAATTTTGCTTCCGCGATCAACTGGTATTCCGGTTGTCATGATGCGTCGTGCGTTGTGCCCGGCACGCGGACCGTAACGCCCTTGAGTTGAAAGCGGTGTCTCACACCTGCGGTTTAGCCGCGCGCCGCGTCAACACAACGCTTGACCCCCGCGCCCGGCATGGCAAAACGCCTATTGCGTCAGCAAGAAGGAAACCCCATGGCCGACAAGACGACGCCCGGCACCGCAGATCAGGAACGCGCCAAGTCGCGCAAGCTGGGCTCGCTCAGATCGTTGTGGCCCTTCATGCGCCCCTACCGGTTGTGGATGGCAGCGGCGCTCACCGCGCTGGTGGCGACTGCCGCAATCTCGCTGGTGTTGCCGCTGGCGGTCCGGCGGGTGGTGGATAATTTCAACACCAAGGACGGCACGACACTGGATCTGTATTTCGCGGCCGCCCTTGGCATTGCGTCGCTACTGGCCATCGGAACGGCCCTGCGCTACGCACTGGTGACACGGTTGGGCGAACGCGTGGTGGCTGACATCCGCAAGGCCGTGTTCGACCGGGTGATCGGTCTCTCGCCCAGCTTTTACGAAAAGATCATGACGGGCGAGGTCCTGAGCCGCATTACGACGGACACGACACTGATCCTGTCGGTCATCGGGTCTTCCATCTCGATCGCCCTTCGCAATGCGTTGCTGTTCGTCGGCGGGCTGATCCTGATGCTCTTCACCTCGGCCAAGCTGACCGGCCTCGTCCTGCTGATCGTGCCCGCCGTGGTGGTGCCGATCCTGATCCTTGGCCGTCGGGTGCGCAAACTCTCGCGCGAGAACCAGGACTGGATCGCCGAATCTTCCGGCAATGCCTCTGAGGCGCTCAGCAGCGTGCAGACGGTGCAGGCCTACACGCATGAGACGCAATCGCGCGGGACCTTTTCCGTCGTCACGGAAAAGAGTTTTGACGCTGCGCGGCGGCGCATCTGGACCCGCGCGATCATGACGGCGATCGTGATCTTTCTGGTCTTCACCGGAATTGTCGGCGTGCTTTGGATTGGTGCATGGGACGTGCGAGCCGGTGGCATGACCGCGGGCACGCTGATCCAGTTCGTGATCTATTCCGTCATGGTCGCGGGCGCCGTAGCGGCCCTGTCGGAGGTCTTTGGCGAATTGCAGCGTGCCGCGGGTGCGACCGAACGGCTGGTCGATTTGCTCGAGGCCGAGGATACGGTGCAGGACCCGATGCGACCGGTGCCGGCGCCCGATCATGTGCGCGGTGAAATCCGTTTCGACAACGTCAGCTTTTCTTATCCGTCACGGCCCGGCATAGCCGCGCTGGATGCTGTGGACCTGACCATTTCGCCCGGGGAAACGGTGGCGTTGGTCGGTCCCTCGGGCGCGGGCAAGACAACAATCATCCAGCTGATCCAGCGTTTTTACGATCCGGCAGAGGGCCGCATCCTGTTGGACGGCAAGCCGCTGAACAGCATGATGCGCAGCGATTTTCGGCGACATATGGCCCTCGTCCCACAAGACCCGGTGATATTCGCGGCATCGGCACGGGAAAATATCCGTTTCGGACGCCCCGACGCCTCGGATGCCGAGGTGGAAGCCGCCGCTCGCGCGGCTGCGGCCCATGATTTCCTTGTTGCCCTGCCTGATGGGTATGACAGCTACCTTGGCGAGCGTGGCGTGATGCTGTCAGGCGGCCAGAAGCAGCGTGTGGCCATCGCCCGCGCCATCCTGCGCGATGCGCCGGTGCTGCTTCTGGACGAGGCGACCTCGGCACTCGACGCGGAAAGCGAACGCGCGGTCCAGCGCGCCGTGGATGAACTGGCCAAGGGACGCACGACGATCATCGTGGCGCATCGTCTGGCGACGGTGAAAAAGGCGGATCGTATCGTCGTCATGGATCAGGGGCGTGTGGTGGCGACCGGATCGCATGATGCGCTGGTTTCCGAGGACGGGCTTTACGCACGCCTTGCCCGGCTGCAATTCACGGACGGCATCGCGGCAGAGTAACCGGAACAGATGACCCGCGTGGCGAGTTGAAAAGCGCCTTTTCTCCCGGCTGAGACTTCCAAGGCGGGCAATCGGGTATCGCGGCTGCACGTCACGTCTGGCGGTTTCGGGTCCGACTTCCAAGTTTCACAACCGCCATGCAGCCGCATGCCTCAACACGCTTGGGTTCCTATTGGCGCGCAGTCTGATTTCCTGCTTTTCCAATAATTAAGGCCCCCCCAGCGTGGGGGAGGGCCTTATGTTCCACTCCTGTGAAAAGCGTTACTCTTTCATGGTGATCCGGCCATCGGTGTAGGGCATGTAAGGCCCTTCCTCCGCCAGATATTCGGCGGTCACATCGGCAAGATCCGGACCGAAGTCATAGGCGTTCATGGCCGTCTTGAACATCGCGTAGCCGTCGCCGCCATTGCGCACGTAGTTGTTGGAAACAACGCCATAGACCTTGTCCATCTCGATCGGTGCTCCGCCAACCATCACGTCGGAAATCCGGCTGCCCGGCTCCTGCGTCGGATCCACGGTAAAGCTGATGCCTGCAACCTGCGGGAAGCGGCCAGCGCCATCCTCGATCTGGCTTACGCCGTTTTCCAACGCTTCGATCATGGTGTCACCGGTCACCTGAAAGGTGGACAGCGTATTCTGGAACGGCAGCACGGTTAGCACTTCGCCCATTGTCACCTCGCCCACGTCGATCGACGCGCGCAGGCCACCGCCATTTGTAATCGCGATTTCGACACCCTGCTCCTTGACGCGTTCCAGCATGGCGTCCGCGACAAGATTGCCCATCGGGCATTCCATCGCACGGCAGACATCGCGGCTGCCCTCGATGGCCTCCGTTGTCTCGGCAACGACCATGTTGCGGATCTCTTCCAGCGGTGCGGCAGCCTCGGAGATCCGGGCCTTGACCGCCGCATCCTCGGTGACGGCCGCATCGATCAGCAGCGGCTCACCCTCGGCCAGAAGGACGTTGCCCTCGTCGTCGAAAGTGACGTTCAACTCACCAAGGAATTTGCCGTATGCGTAGGCCTGCACGATCTGCACGCCATTCACCACCGTCGGGTATGGTCCGACGGCGCTTTCGGACGTGTTGGACAGATAGGTGTTGGAATGGCCACCGACGATCACGTCGACGCCGGTCGTGTTCTCCGCCACCGCCTGGTCAACACCGTAGCCGGAGTGCGACAGCACGATGATCTTGTTCACGCCCATTTCGGTCAGCTTGTCGACCTCACCCTGAACCGCCTCGGATGGGTCGGTGAATGTGATGTTGTCCCCCGGAGAGGAGAGTTCATCGGTATCCTCCGGCGTCAGACCGATCAGGCCCAGTCGCTCGCCACCGCGCTCGATCACCGTGGACTTCATCAGAACGTCTGCCAGAAGTTCCTCGCCCGAGACATCGGCGTTGGACATCAAGACCGGAAATTCCACCTCGTCCATGAAGCCGCGCAGGACCTCGGGTCCGTCGTCGAACTCATGGTTGCCGACAGTCATCGCGTCGTAACCCATGAGGTTCATCATCTCGGCCGCCAGCTTGCCCTTGTAATAGGTGTAGAACAGGGTGCCTTGAAACTGATCCCCGCCATCCACGAGGATGAAATTGTTGGACCGCGCCTTGGCAGCGTTTATCGCGGTGATCAGGCGGGCCGATCCGCCGAAACATTCCCCCGCGTCGTTGTCTTCGGCAGAGCAGCCCGAATCATATTTGCTGATCGGTTCAAACCGTGCGTGGAAATCATTCGTATGCAGGATGGTCAGGGAATAATCGGCAGCGGCGCTGCTGGCCACAAGGGCAAGCGCGGCGGCGCTGGTCATCAGGGTGCGGGACATGGGAATCCTCATTGCTTGGGTTGTCCGGAATGGTTAAAGCCTGCCCCGCCCTGCGGATGAAGTCAAAGCCTGTCGTGAGGGCAGGCAGCCTGTCCCCCCGCAAGCGATGAACGCTTGACCGTCGCGGGCGGGCGCGTCAGACCTGCTGTCATGCTGATTTACAAGATCCTTCGCGCCGAGGAATGGGCGTCGTTGAAAACCGAAGGCCGAACAGCCGGTGCACCGATCGATGTTGCGGATGGTTTCGTGCACTTCTCGACTGCGGATCAGGCAACGGAAACGGCGGCAAAGCATTTCGCCGGGGCCGAAGGGCTGATGCTTTTGGCGCTGGAGGCCGAAAACCTCGGCGACGCGCTGAAATGGGAACCGTCGCGCGGGGGGGCGCTGTTTCCTCACCTCTACGGTCCACTGCGGCTGGAGGATGTGCTCTGGCACAAGCCGCTACCGCTGGGACCGCAGGGGCATATCTTTCCCAAGGAAGTAGAATGACGCCTCGCCGCTACCATATCGACCCGAGCCGAAACGCGCCACGCCCGAACT
>CAZRZN010000235.1:0-6741 GCA_964604565.1 uncultured Rhodobacterales bacterium | reverse complement strand
CGATCCCCGGGATGCGTTCCAGATCCGCGGTCAGGTCGGCGATGACGGCGTCCCCGTCCAGTTGTGCCAATGTCACGTCGTTGGGATGGCTGGCGGCGTAGGCCGCGCGCTCATCCCATGGAATCGTCTCGAACTGGACCTGTCCGATGGTGTCCTTGGGGGCCTCCTGCCCGCCGGTGTTGTTGCCAAGCCCGCCTTCACCGGCAAAGGAAAAGGCGCTTTCAACGCCGGGATGGGCAAGCACGATGCGTTCTGCCCGCTTGACCAGCGCGTCCTTTTCGGTCAGCGACAGGTTGCCCCGCGCCCGCACATAGACGATGGCCTGCTCCGGTTCGCTGTCCACGAAGAATTCCACGCCGTTGTTGTTCTCGCCAAAATAGGTGAAGACGCTGACCACGAAAAATCCGATGGCGCCGACAACCACCAGCGGCATGATCGGATTGCCTGCAATCAGCTTCATGAAATGCCCGAAGAGATTGCGCCGATACCCGGCCTGCACCTTCTTGCGGGTCCGCCGGATGGCGGCGGAGTCCATCACCACCGAAGAGATGACCGCAAACACGAGGAACATCACGATCCCCGGCAGATAGGCCAGAAACCCGCTCGCAGGGTTGGGAAACAGGTAGTCCGGGTTCAGGACCATCATCGCCCCGACAAAGAGGCCCAGCAGCGCCACGGGAACAAGCGCGGCGCGCACCACCCATGGCAGCGCCTCGCGCAGCGCCGCGCCGGCGCGCTGCACATTGCGCGAAAACCGCCCGGTCACGCCGCCCATCACCGGCAGGTAGACCAGCGCCACCATCAGCGACGCGGACAGCACGAAGATCAGCGTGACCGGCAACATGCCCATGAATTCGCCCGGCACGCCCGGCCAGAACAGCATGGGCAAAAAGGCGCAAAGCGTGGTCGCCGTGGAGGACACCACCGGCCAGAACATCCGCTTTGCCGCCTCGACATAGGCATGCATCGGGCCGGTGCCCTCGGCGATGCGCTTGTCGGCGTATTCCACGACGACGATGGCGCCATCCACCAGCATCCCCACAGCGAGGATCAGACCGAACATCACGATGTTCGAGATCGTGATGCCCATGAGTGCCAGCAACAGGAAACACAGCAGGAAGGAGGTCGGGATCGCAAAACCCACCAGCAGCGCGGGCCGCAGCCCCAGTGACGCCAGCACCACGATCATCACCAGCGCGATGGCGGTCAGCACCGACCCTTCGAGCTGGGTGACCATGCTTTCGACCTGACGGCTCTGGTCGTTCGACAGGCCGACGTCCAGAACGGCGCGCAGACCGGCGGGCCATTGCGCCTCCGCCGCCGCGACCACCTTTTCGACCTCGGCCACCGTGTCGATGATGTTGAAACCCTTGCGCTTGACCACCTGCAAGGCGACGGTCTGTTCGCCATTGAACCGCGCGGTGCCCATCCGGTCCTCGAACGTCAGGTTGATCTGCGCCAGATCGCCAAGGGTGACGATCCGCGCGCCGTTCACCTTGATCGGCAGCTCCATGATGTCCTGCGTCGTGTCGAAGCTGGACGGGATCTTGACCGCAAAGGCGCCGGTTTCGGATTCCACCTCGCCCGCGGCGATCAACTGGTTGTTGTTCTGGACGACCTGTATCAGCTCATCGAAGGTGACGTTGTAGCTTTCGAGGCGCAGGGGGTCGATGACCACCTCCAGCATCTCGTCGCGATTGCCCGCGATCCCGGCCTCCAGCACCGCGTCGAGCGACTCGATCCGATCCTGCAAATCCTTGGCCACCTTCGCCAGCGTGCGTTCAGGCACCGGACCGGACAGGTTGACGATCAGGATCGGGAATTCGGAAAAGTTGATCTCGTTGATCGAATACTGTTCTGCACCCTCGGGAAACTTCGATTGGGCGTTGTTCATGCCGTCGCGCACGTCGGCCATGATCTTGGACTTGTCCCAGCCGAATTCGAACTCCAGCGCAAGCCCGGCATAGCCTTCGGAGGCGGTGGCATTCATGCTTTTCAGACCGTCAAGGTCCCCCAGCTCCGTTTCCATCGGTTTGACCAGCAGCTTTTCCGAATCCGCCGCCGAAATGCCGGGGAAGGGGACGGAGACGAAAAGTGCCGGGATCTCGATGTCCGGCTCGCCTTCCTTGGGAAGCGAGATATACGCATATCCCCCGGCCGCGATGCTGAGCACGATGAAGGCGATGATCATGCGGGCGCGCTCGGCGGCCCAGTCGACGATCCCGGTCATTGAATGATATCCTCGTAGCTCGGCAGGACCTTCACGCCATCGGTGACGAATTCCTGTCCAAGGGTGATCACATCCACCGTTTCGGGCAGACCTGTCACCCAGACCCCCTCGGGGGTGTCGCGCAGGATCGTGACATCCATCCATTGCACGGCATCGTCCGGGGACACGGTGCGCACGCCCAATGTGCCTTCGTCGTTGAGCGTCAGGGTCGATTGTGCAAGCAGATGCGCCTTGGCGCCGTCCGCCTCGATCGCGATTTCGGCGGTTTCGCCGTCGCGTATCGACAGGTCCTCGTTCGGGACGGTCAATTCGATTGCGAAGGTCCGTGTGGTGGGATCGGCGCTACGAGAGACAAAGGTCACCTCGCCGGTCACGTCCCGGCCGCTGGTCAGGCGCGCCGACGCGGGCGCGCCGAGGTCAATGCGTGAGACGGTGGTTTCCGGGACATAGCCAACGATCTTGATCGGGTTCAGCTGGATGATCGTTGCGCAGGCTGACGCGGGTTGCATCAGCGCGCCCAGTTCGGCGGTGTCCGTTTCCAGCAGTCCGCCAAAGGGGGCATGGATCCGAAGCCGCTCGATTTCCTTTTCGGCCGTCGCCACGGCGGCCTCTGCGGACTGGATGGCGCTGCGCGCGCTTTCCTCACCCGTCTTGGCCGATTGCACGCCCGCCAGCGCGCCCTCAAGCTGCGATTTCGCGGAGATCACCGCGGCCTTGGCCCCTTCGATGCCTGACAAGGCCGAGGCCACGACGGCCTTCGCACCCTCAAGCTGGCTTTCGGCGGTCTGCACCCCCGCGCGGGCATTCTGGATCTGGCTTTCGGCGGCCTGTATGCCCGCCTTGGCGGATTCGAGCTGACTGCGCGCGGATTCGACACCCGCGCGTGCGTTGATGATCCCGCTTTCCGCGGTCGAAATGCCCGCGATGGCATTCTCGATCTGCGTGCGGGCGGAGTTGACGCCAGCCCGCGCGTTGCTGATCCCGCTGCGGGCGGCCTGAACGGTGGTCTTTGCCGCGACAACCTGAGTCTTGGCTGTCTCGACACCGGCCAGCGCACCCTGAAGCTGCGTCTTTGCCGCCTCGATCCCGGCTGCGGCGGATTTCAGACCAAGCTGCGCTGCCTGAACCTGTGCCTTGGCCGCCTCGTGGGTGGCCTCAGATGCGGCAAGGCGGGTCTGCGCGGCAAAGCCGTCGCGCGCAAGCTCCTGCGAGGCGCGCAGATTGATTTCGGCCTCCCGGAGACGGGCCTCCGCCTCGAGAACGCGCGCATCGGCCTCCGGCACCCTTGCCTGTGCCTCGATCAGCGCGGACCGGGCGGCGGGCACGGCGGCCTCTGCTTCCTTTAGGCGGGCGGCGGCTTCGGGGACGCGGGCCTCCGCCTCGGCCAGCCGGGCCTCCGCCTCGGGGACGCGGGCCTCTGCCTCCTCCAGCCGTGCTTCGGTTTCGGGGACGCGGGCCTCCGCCTCCTTTAGGCGGGCGGCGGCTTCGGGGACGCGGGCCTCTGCCTCGGCCAGACGCGCCTCCGCCTCGGGCACCTTGGCCTTGGCTTCTTCCAGCCGCGCGGTGGCTTCGGGCACCCGCGCCCGGGCCTCCGCCAGACGGGCCTCTGCCGCGGGCACACCGGCCTTGGCCTCGGCAAGCTGGGCCTCTGCCGCCGGAACTGCCGCCTCCGCCTCCAGAATACGGGCACGTGCCGCAGGCACGGCGGCCTCCGCCTCTGCCCGCCGGGCCGCCGCCTCCGGCAGCCGGGACTCGGCCTCGGCAAGGCGTGCAACGGCCTCTTGCAGGGACACGCTGCGCGTGCCCGGATCGATTTCGCACAAGAGTTGATCCGCCTCGACCAGCGATCCCTTGCGCAGCGGTTCCGAAACCACCTTGCCCGATGTCTCTGCCCGCACTTCGACCTGACGGATCGCAAGGGTTTCGCCGCGCATGATTACCGAACTGTCGACAACCTGCGCGACGGAGCGTTTGGCCATGACGCGCGCCCTGCCGTCCACCGCCGCCGGCTCCGCCTCTGTCACCGTCTCGGGGGGTGTGTCGGGTTCCGGGGCCTGCGCAGTCTGCTCTTCCTCCGTCAGGGCCGCGGGTGCAACATCGCGGGCGAACTGGAAAAGCCGCTCGCGTTCCATCACCACAGCATATAGCACCGCCGCGACGATAAATGCGGTCAGGATCGACATGATGCGCATAAGTAACTGTCCTTTATGTGCCGCTGTCTCGGCCTGCGACGAATGTTCCACCAGATTGTATTTTGACCGACCACGAACCGGCGGGTGCCCGCCCTCGGCCTGTCTGAACTGATTGGTTCAGTTTTAGGGCTTCGCCACGACCGCTTCAAGCGCACCACCGGGCTTTTGCACCTCAAAGCGGCGTATTTTCGGCAAATGAAAGAGGTTTTCACGAATTTTTGCGCGTTTCGCAGCTTTCCGCCGGTTCGGATCCGCTTTCGGCCGGACTTTTGACGCGGTGGCGTTCCCGCCTTGGCACTCCGGGACGGGACATGTAAGAGGGGACAAAATTACGAATGGGGGCCTTGGTGAGCGACTCTGACAGTTTCATCGACGAGGTGACCGAAGAGGTCAAACGCGACCGGCTCTATGCGACGATGCGCAAATGGGGCTGGGTCGGTGTGGTGATCGTTGCCTTGATCGTCGGCGGCACGGCCTTCCGCGAATGGCGGATCGCATCCGCCGAATCCAAGGCGCAGGCATTCGGCGACAGCATCCTTACGGCGCTGGAGGCGAATGAACCCTCCGACCGGATCGCCGCATTGCAGGACATTTCCGCCCCCGAAGCTGGGGCCGCGGCCGTGTTGTCGATGCTGACCGCCGCCGAAGAGGCCAGCGCGGGCAATGACGCAGAGGCCGTCGCGCGGTTGCAGACGGTTGCAGCCAACATGGAAATTCCGTCGATCTATCGCCAGATCGCCAGCTACAAGGCCTTGGCGCGCGGCGGCGCGGTGCTGTCGGTGGATGAACGGCGTGCCGGGTTCGAGGCGCTGGCCGTGCCGGGCCAGCCCCTGCGGCTTCTGGCCGAAGAACAATTGGCGCTGATCGAAATTGAAACCGGCGAAACTTCGGCCGCGCTGACGCGGCTGGAACGGCTGGCAGAGGATGCCGAAGCAACCGCAGGCTTGCGCCAGCGCGCTTCGCAGTTGATTGTGGCGCTGGGCGGGGATGCGCCCGGGAACTGAGCCTTTCGAGGCTCATGCCGGGGCAGGGCCCCTGCAGGTGACGAAAGGGCATGGCAATGCTGCGCAAGACCTCTCTTCTGATTTCGCTGGCGGCCCTGGTCGTGGCGGGGTGCTCCGAGCGGGAGCAGATCCTGCCGGGGGAGCGGCTGAACGTCCGTGATGTCCTGAGCGGAGACGCCGCCGGGGATGCCGGACTGGTCGAGCCCGCCGGTCCGGAGGCACGGGCCTTCAGCGCGCCGGCAAGCGTCACCAACACCGATTGGGCGCAAAGCCCGGTGTCGCCTCATGTGCGCGTGACCAATGCCGCTATCGGGGGAAATCTTTCACCGCTCTTTTCGACCTCCATCGGCGCAGGCGACGGCAGAAAGACCCGCCTGAACGTCGATCCGATTGTCGCGGGCGGGCGCATTTTCACCATGGATGCCAACCATCAGGTGCGCGCGACCTCCCTTTCCGGCGAATCCCTGTGGAGCACCACATTGGTGCCGCAGAGAGACGCGGCGCCGCAAGGACAGGGCGGCGGCCTCGCATTCGGCGATGGCAAGCTTTTCGTTTCATCCGGCTTTGGCAAGCTGACGGCGCTGGATCCGGCAAACGGCGGCCGCCTCTGGGAACAGGATCTGAACAATACCGCGACCGGCGCGCCCAGCTACCGTGACGGGTTGGTCTATGTGATCTCGGGCGACCGAACCGGCTGGGCGATCGAAAGCGGCGATGGCCGGGTGCGCTGGCAGGTCGACGGCACCGAGGATCTGAACAATATCGCCGGCGCGCCGGCGCCTGCGGTGAATGACAAATATGTCGTGTTCGCCTTTGGATCCGGCGCAATCCAGGGGGCCTTCCGCCAAGGCGGTCTGCGGGTGTGGAACGCGGACCTCACCGGGCGCCGGACCGGCGTCACCATCGCCGCCATCGACGATGTGACCGGCGATCCCGTGATTTCGGGGGAGACGGTCTTTGCTGGCAACCATTCGGGCCGCGTCGTCGCCTTGTCCGTCTACACGGGCGAGCGTGAGTGGACAGCGCGATATGGTGCCCTTGGACCGATGTGGCCGGCCGGGGACTCTGTCTTCTTCGTGTCGGATACCAATGAGCTGGTGCGCTTGGACGCGACAACGGGACAGGAAATCTGGACGCGCGAGTTGCCGGGCTATGAACCGAAGCGCAATCCGAACAAGCGCCGTAGCGAAGCCTTTGCGAACCACGGCCCCATCATGGCCGGGGGCCGCCTGATGGTGGCGAGTTCCGATGGAAAGATCCGGGCGTTCGATCCCGAAAACGGCCGGGTGGTGCAGGAGATCGCCGTCCCCGGGGG
>CAZRZN010000234.1:0-6781 GCA_964604565.1 uncultured Rhodobacterales bacterium | reverse complement strand
CGCGCCATCGGTCGGATGCAGCGTGCCGTCGCCCTGCCGCGCGCCCATGTTGATATGGTCGTTACGCGCCTCCAGCCGGAATCCCGCAAGGCTTGCGCCCGCGGTAAACGGCGCGGGCGTGCTGACCCGTGCCGACAGCGCCAGCGCCGTCGCCGCCGGACCGGCCACCAGATAGACGCGATCCTCGAAAGCGAGCGTGGGATCCAGCAGCAAGCCAAGCTGGAGGCGCAGATCGGATTGCCCCTCGACAGAGGCCGTGCCCGCTACGTCAAGCGCTCCCAGCGCACCCAACTGCTCATTGATCCCGATGGACAGACTTTCGTCAAAGGCCTGAAGATCGCGCAGAGAGATTTCCAGCGCATCGGTGCCCGGCGTGACCGTCGCCTCGTCCAGCAGGGCGCGCAGCGCGGCCTGCAAGGCATCCGGGTCGGCAAAGGCGGCGATCGTGTCCAGCGCGTCCTGAATGTCCTGTGCCACATCGGCGATGCGCGCCAGTTCGTCGCCGATCACAGGCAGATCCCGCGCAAAGCCGGAGTCGGCAAGCTGCGTCAGGATGCGCGGCAATTCCTGAAGCGCGTCCAGCACATCGTCCGGCGACAGGCTTTCCCAGTCGGCAATATCGGCAAAGCTGGCGGCATTGGTGGAAAAGGTCGACAAGTCGGACAGGTCCGACCAGTTGGCCGTCAGCGTGCGCGGCAGGCCGGGGATCGCGTCGGACTCGATGGGCAGGGACAGCGACATCGACCCGCCCAGATCGGCAAAGGCCTCCGCATCGACAATCGTGCCGTTCAGTTCCGCCAGCGAAATCACCGCGCCGCCGTCGCCACGCGCCAGACGCAGGGTCACGTCCGCCTGCGCGCTGCCCCCGGTGATCGAAAGATCCAGAAAGCCGATGCGCGCCGCCGCATCGATGCCAGAGGCCGTGGCCTGAATGCGGATGGCCGGTTGCGCGTCCCCCGCCAGCAGGAACAGCGCCGGCGTGTCGCCGCGCAGATCGACGCCAAGGCCCACCTGCCCGCTGACCGTGGCGGCGACATTCGCAACCGTGGCCTGCGCCTCAAGCCCAAGCGCCGATTCCTCCGTCCACGCCACATCCAGGTCGCCGGTGCGCGTGGTGGAATAGCCAAGGTCAAAGACGACACCGTCCTCCAGCCCGTCACCGGACAGATCGACCCGCCGCAGCCCGAGATCCTGAAGATCGGCCGCGGCCAGAACGCCTGCCCGCAGTTCATCCAGATCGGTAAAGGTCAACCCGTCCAGCGCATTGTCCAGCCATGCGGCCGGATCGAAGCTGTCGAACAGATCATCCCCGAACACCGGCAGATCGCCCAGCAGATCGCCGGAGTTCAGACGCCCCAGAAATTGCGCGCCCGCATCGAACAACGCCTGCATGTCGGCGGCCGTGACATCGCCCAGCCCGTCCAGCAGATCCAGCGGCCCGGACACGACCGCCTGCGTCATGTCGCCGGACCAGTCCAGTTCGAAGGTCTCAGGCACGCCAAAGCCCGCATCGCCGGTGATATCGACAGACGCGGCGCCGGACAGGGCAACCGTAGCACTGGCGCCTGGGCCTGCTTGCAGGTCTGCGAGACGCAGCGTGGCGGATTGGGGCGTGACCGTTGCAGTGGCCTGCACAGCCGCATCCACATCCGCCGTCACATCCGCAAATCCGAAATCGGCAGTCGCGGCAAGATCCGTCATGGTTCCGTCAGCCGTGGCGGAAATGGCCCCCGGCGTGACAAAAAATCCCTGCGCGTCGATGCCAAGCTGCAGCGCCACGGTCGCGTCGAAGGCTGTATCGACCGTGCCCGCCGCGTCGAAGGACAGGCCAAGCCCGCCGTCATCCGCCGACAGGTCAAAGGCCACGGGCGCCGGCGCGACGTTTCGCGTCACCGT
Source organism: uncultured Rhodobacterales bacterium (assembly GCA_964604565.1). GTDB lineage: Bacteria > Pseudomonadota > Alphaproteobacteria > Rhodobacterales > Rhodobacteraceae > CAZRZN01. The sequence goes on along the minus strand of CAZRZN010000234.1, from coordinate 4,885 downwards.
CACGTCAAAGACGAAATCCCCCGCCGTCCCGGAATGGGTTACACCAACGGTCACATCGCCCGCGGCATCGCTGAAATTGCCGGACAGCGCAGCGGCGAGTTCATCGCCCGTGGGCGTCGCGTCCTGAAGCGTCCCGGTGGACGAATCAAGGTAGTCCTCGATCTTGTCGGTCAGGTAGGTGGCCACCGTCGGACCGAAATCGACCGCCTCGCCCAGCGTGCGGTTGATGACCGGAACGGATTGCGAAAAAGCCTGATGCGACTGCAACGCCGAGGCCCAAGTTTCCAGCGACTGCACCCCTGCCCCAAGCGCGGCGGCGTCGCCGGTCAGATCCGCATTGAGCAGAATGCGCGGCTCCAGCGCCTCGATCTCGGCGCGGCGCCGTGCCGGAGCGAGCTTTGCCCGGGATCTCGCCTGTCCGGACTTTGCCCCTGCCGCCTTGGTCGGGGGGCTGGTTGCGGCCTGTTTGGGACCTTTGGCATTTGGCAGGCTCACGCGTGAGGTCGCCCATCCCGATCTTCCGGAGTTCCCGGTCCAGAAAGCCGAATAGGCCGTCCCCGAAAACAAACGCGCCCGACGATCGCTCCAACGAGATCTCATTCGCAACGGTCCTCTGAGTTATGACATGTGCAGAACTGTCGCGCTCTGTAGAGGCAAAGAACTGGAATAAAAAATTCTCCTGAACATGACCCGGTATTAGGGAATTCTCAATAATTAATTTTACGATAGCGAAACTTTATTGCCCCGCCGCAGCGCGGCAACCGCGGCAAACCGCCTTCTCCGGACGGTGCGACGAAAGCAAATTATGCAAGCGTCCAATCGGGTCCAGTATGTGCGCAGGTTGGCGCATGACGCTGGATGTGCCGCTGTCGCCAACGTCATCTGACGATCTGCGCGGCCTGCGGCGACCACACCTCGAACCGACCGGAACTTCGCCCGCATCGGCCCGCGGCCCGGAGCGGGGCCAAAGGCAGGATGCGCCACCACGCTCTGCGCCCCGAGCCTTTCCCATGCCACCGCCCGCACGGATTGGCAGGCAACCGCCACGGGTTGATCGTCGACCGATATTGCCGCAGGCTGACAGCAGCATCCCTGCATTGAAACGGGCGGCTGACAGGATGACACGCGATTCGAAACAAGATGAGAAACTCGCCCGCTATCGCGGCCTGAGGGACTTTTCAAAGAGTGCGGAACCGCAATGCGGGTCGGAGGACAGTGGCACCGCCCCCATCTTCGTGATCCAGAAGCATGATGCCAGCAGCCTGCATTATGATTTCCGGCTGGAGGTCGATGGCGTCCTGAAAAGCTGGGCCGTGCCCAAGGGTCCGTCGACCGATCCACGCGACAAGCGGCTTGCCATCGAGACAGAGGATCACCCCCTCGACTACGCCGACTTCGAAGGGACAATCCCTGAGAATGAATATGGCGGCGGCACGGTGCTGATCTGGGACCGGGGCACTTATGAAAACATCACCGAAAAGGACGACGGTTTGCGCCGGATGGACACGGCGCTGGAACAGGGGCACGCATTGGTCTGGCTCCGGGGCGAAAAGATTTCCGGCGGATACGCGCTGCAACGGATAGAGGACGATGACGGCCAGTGGCTGTTGATCAAGATGGACGACGAGGCCGCCGACGCGCGGCGCAACCCGGTCTCCACCGAACCGTTGTCCGTTGCCTCCGGGCGCGATCTTGACGAGATCGCAAGCGCGGAGGAGAGCGAGTGACCAGTTCCGACGACAGCCCGACGCAGACCGACGATCTGCCCCGGCAGGACCCGCCCGACTGGCTGTCACCGATGCTGGCAGTTCTGACCGACGACCATTTTTCCGATCCTGACTGGATCTACGAGCGCAAGCTCGATGGCGAACGGGTGCTGATCTTTCGCAACGGCGACAGCCTGCGGCTGATGACGCGCAACCGCAATTGCGTGAATGACACCTATCCCGAACTCGTCGAGGCGCTGCGCGGACAGAGTGCGCGGGATTTCGTGGCCGATGGCGAGGTCGTGGCCTTTGACGGGGCGGTCAGCAGCTTTTCCCGTCTGCAAGGGCGCATGCAGATCAAGGACCCGGACAAGGCGCGCGCCAGCGGGATCACCGTCTATCTCTATGTCTTCGACCTCTTGCATCTGAACGGGCATGATCTGACCGGACTGCCGCTGCGCGAGCGCAAATCGCGCTTGTCGCAGGCCCTGCGCTTTGACGACCCGCTGCGCGTCACGCCACACCGCAACGAAGAGGGCCTGGCCTACTACAAGGAGGCCTGCGAAAAGGGCTGGGAAGGCGTGATCGCCAAGGATGCGCAGGCCGCCTATGTCCACGGCCGGTCGCGCAAATGGCTGAAGTTCAAATGCGCCGCCGGGCAGGAACTTGTCATCGGTGGGTTTACCGAACCCGAAGGGCAGCGCAGCGGCTTTGGCGCGCTGCTTCTGGGCTATTACGAGGACGGGGCGCTGCGCTATGCGGGCAAGGTCGGCACCGGCTTCGACGAGGCCTTTCTCAGCGATTTCCGGAAGACGTTGGACGACCGGCGGCGTCAGACCTCGCCCTTCGCCGACAATGTTGAGGAAGACGCGCTTTGGGTGCGCCCGGATCTTGTCGCGGAGATCGGCTTTACCGAATGGACGGATGCGGGAAAGCTGCGCCATCCCCGATTTCTGGGCCTGCGGCGCGACAAGACGGCAAAGGACGTGACACGCGAAGTCGCGGCACACCCATGAGCCGACGCACGATCACCGCAGACGGACGCGAGATCGAGATTTCGAATGCCGACAAGGTGCTGTTCCCACAGGATGGCATCACCAAGTTCGACCTTGCGGAATATTATGCAAGGATCGCAGGAGTCGCCCTGCCCCATTACGTCGACCGCCCCCTGACCATGCAACGGTTTCCCGACGGCATCGCAAAGGACGGGTTCTTTCAGAAAAACGTGCCGGACCATTTTCCCGACTGGATCGCGCGGACGGAACTGCCGAAGGAGGGCGGCACGGTCACCCATGCGCTGGTGACCGAAGCGGCCACGCTGGTGTATATAGCCGATCAGGGCTGCATCACACCGCATCTGGCGCTGGCCCCCGCCGATGCTCCGTCAAACCCGGACCGGATGGTGTTCGACCTCGACCCGTCCGACGACGATTTCGGCAAGGTGCAGGAGGTCGCGCAGGCGGTGAAGGACGCGCTCGACGCGCGGGAGCTGCGCTCTTTCGTGGCCAACACCGGCTCGCGCGGGCTGCACATCGTGCTGTCGCTTGACGGTTCTGCCGAAGTGGACGCGCTGCGCCCTTTTGCGCGCGGCCTTGCGGCCAAAATCGCGGAGGCCCACCCGAACCTCGCCACCACCGAACAACGCAAGGCCAAGCGCGGAACGCGGGTTCTGGTCGATACATTCCGCACTGCCTACGCGCAGACCGCCGTTGCGCCCTACGCGGTGCGGGCGCGCGCCGGGGCGCCCGTCGCCACCCCGCTGCGCTGGGATGAGGCGCTGTCCGCCGACATGCGCCCGGACCGCTACACCATCGCCACCATCTTTCGCCGGCTGGCGCAGATCGACGACCCGTGGGCCGGGATCAATGACACGCCGATCGATGCGTCAACGCTGGTCCGTGATGGATGATTTTCGTCTCCGCCACACGCCCCGCGCGCAGGCGACGTGCCACGCCGTCCAAATGCTTTTGGCGCCCCGTTTCACGGATGCAAACCGGCACAAGGGTCGATCACCCTGACAGCAGCGCCCGCAACAGCAGCGCGGTGCTCGACAGGACGCACAAGGTCAGCACGGCAGGCCGCAAAAGCGCCGCGGTGCGCCGGTCGCGGATGACGAACCGCGCGATCCAGAACCCGATGAAAGCCGCAGGCACAAGGCTGATCCCGCGAATGATGTCGACCCGCCCGAACGCGCCGAAAAAAGCCAGCGCCAGCAGCGACAGGATCGCCCCCAGCAGCAACACGGCATTCAGCGTCGCGCGCATCTCTCCCGCCGGGGCGTTCTGTAACGCGATGCCGAAGGGCGGCGCGCCGACCCCGGTCAATGTGCCCATGAAGCCGGAAATGACACCGGCCACGGCAACCCGCGGCGCGGTGGGCAGAAACCCCGGCGCAAAAAATGACAGCCCCACCGCCAGCAGGATCGACAGCGCGAACAACAGCTGGAACAGCGCCGGTGAGGCAGCCGCCACCAGCGAGGCCGCCAGCAGCGCGGCGGGCGCGCGCCCGGCCAGTCCCGCCGCCACGAAACGCCAGTTGACCTGACGGCTGTCGCGGATCGACGACAGGCAACTGACCAGCGTCCCCAGAAAGATCATGCCACCCGGCACCAGCGCCGGATTGAGAAACATCAGCGCCGGGGCCGCCACAAGACCGAAACCCAGACCGGCGGTCGATTGCACGATGCCCGCCAGAACGATGATCCCGAAGGCCAGCAGGAAGGGCACGGGCGCGGCCAGCGCCTCGGCCACCGAGGGCCCCAGCAAGGCGACCAGCGGCTCCAAGCTCATGCGCTCGCCAGCGCATCCGATGCGTCGCCGATCTCTGGCACGGAGGCGAGCAACTGGCGCGTGTAGGGATGCTGCGGGTCGGTATAGACCTGTTGCACCGTCCCGATCTCTACGATGCGGCCGGCCTGCATGATCGCTACGCGGTCCGCGATATGGCGCACGACCGCCAGATCATGGGCGATGAAAAGATAGGTCAGGCCAAGCCGTTCTTGCAGATCCTGCATCAGGTTCACCACCTGCGCGCGGATCGACACGTCCAGCGCGGAGACGGGTTCATCCGCGATGATCAACCGTGGCTCCAGCGTCAGCGCGCGGGCGATACCGACGCGCTGCCGCTGTCCGCCCGAAAAGGCGTGCGGATGCCGTTCGGCGGCGTCCCCCGGCAGACCG
>CAZRZN010000233.1:0-6876 GCA_964604565.1 uncultured Rhodobacterales bacterium | reverse complement strand
TAACGACCCAAGCGGGGCTCGTTACGGCTGCTTCCTTCCGGACCTGACCGGGTTGGCGAGGCGCTTGCCCGCACAACCTCTCAAGCGGGTATTTAGGGAAGCCATGATGATTTTGCAATGGGGGGTGTTTTCACGGCTCCCGTTTTTGATGGCTTGGGTCTATGACGTCCGGATGGATGAGACATTTGAGATATTTGCCACTGCGCCCCCCGGGTTGGAGGCCATGCTTTTGGCAGAAGTGCAGGCGGCCGGCTTTGCCCAGCCCGTCGCGACGCCCGGGGGCGTGGCGTTTTCAGGAGCTTGGCCCGACGTGGCCCGTGCAAACCTCGAATTGCGCGGTGCCGGGCGCGTTCTGGCAAGGTTTGCCCGATTCCGGGCGTTTCATCTGGCGCAACTGGACAAGCGGGCGCGCAAGCTGGACTGGGGGGCGATCCTGCGACCCGATGTCCCGGTCAGGGTCGAGGTGAGTTGCCGGAATTCGAAGATCTATCATGACCGCGCGGCGCGGCAGCGAATCGAGCGCGCCATAAGCGAGGGGATCGGCGCCCCGGTGCTGCCTGAGGCATCGGAGGAAGCGGTGCGCATCATGGCGCGGATCGAGGACGATCTGGTGGTGCTGTCCGTCGATGCCTCCGGTCTGCCGCTGCACAAGCGTGGGCACAAGGAGGCGGTCGGCAAGGCCCCGATGCGCGAGACACTGGCGGCGCTGTTCCTGCGCGCTTGCGGTTACGACGGGACGGAGACAGTGGTCGATCCGATGTGCGGTTCCGGCACCTTCGTGATCGAGGCTGCGGAATGGGCGGCGGGCCTTGCGCCGGGTCGCTCGCGGGATTTTGCGCTGGATCGGCTGGCGGTGCAGGCATCCAGAACACCGGTGGGCGCAGCGCGCCCGGTGCCGCACAGCTTTTTCGGGTCGGACCGTGATGATGGCGCGATTCGGATGAGCACGGCAAATGCCGCGCGCGCGGGGGTTGGGGATTTATGCCATTTCACCCGGGCGCCGATCAGCGATCTTGAACGGCCTGGGGGGGCGCCGGGGCTGGTGATGGTGAACCCGCCCTACGGCGCCCGCATCGGCAACAGAAAGCTGCTCTTCGCGCTCTATGGAAGTCTGGGTGCCGTGCTGCGGGAGCGGTTTGGCGGATGGCGTCTTGGACTGGTCACCTCGGACGGTGGGCTTGCGAAGGCGACCGGGCTGGACCTGAGGGCTGGCCCCCCAGTTGCCTTTGGCGGGCTTTCGGTGAAGCTGTATCAGGCGCGGATTTAAGGCCGGCCGCGGTCATCTGGCCTTGCGCGATCGCCATTGGGACCGGGTTCGCGTTCACCGTCGAACACGCTGGTGCTGGCCCGTGGCATCGATCCGGAACGGCACGGCCCAGAGCGCCCTTCCTTTGGTTCGGAATGCCAAGAGATTGCCGGGCGCCAGTCTGGTCTGGGTGTCGTTTCTTTACGATGGCTCGGGAGGCCGCGACAAGGAAGATACCGCCGCCCTCATGGGGCAAGCATCGCAGCAAGGCCATGGGCAGAAGGCGTTTCCCTGATCGTTGCGTCCGCGCGGGAGGCCGGAAGGCTGAGCCGGGATGTTTGACCCTATGGGCGGGTCAAGCCGCCGGGGCAGTGGAACTGCGTATACGCCCCGTAGCAGGTGGCGCTGAGATCGAAGCCGGAGAGGTCGATACGCGCATAAAGATACCGGTCCTCATAGGTCATCTCGATCCCCGAAATCAGCAGATCGGTGCAGGCCTTGGGGTCGACACGGCACAACATCAAGGCGGCGGCATCGAGACCCGATTTTCCGTCCAGTGTTTCGCTGGCAACCGCCAGTTGCACCTGCCGGCGCAATTCGTCCGCGGCGGCGTCGGGGCCGGGTTTCGTGATGAAGGCCGCGATGAGGGCCATGGCCATCATGCCGAGAAGGAAACGGAACAAACCTGCCAATCCTCGTTCTGAATGTAGGGACCATGCCTAAGACGTTTCATCGATCAAGGGAACAGCGGTTCGGCGCTTGTCCCGGCCCTTTGGGCCGGAACGTCGCCCCGCCCGCCGTCCCCAGGGAGACGCGCCGCTTTTCGCGAGGGTGCCTCAGACGCAGCAGTTTGAACCGGCGATCTCCGCGATCGGGACGCCAAGGAGCGTTTGCCTTCCAATCCGCGTCCCGCCCGATACACGTCCGAGGAACCGCCTGTCAGAGATTGATGCGAAACAGGGCGAATCCATCCGCGCCTTCGCCCGCGTCCTCGATCGACACCGCCTTGACATCGTCGAGGTAATCGCGGGCCTTCGGGCCGGTTTCGAATACCACCGTTGTCCCTTCCATGGGTTTGAACCGCCAGTTGGCATCTGCCGTCGGGTTGATTGTGCCTTGGTCGACGATGTAGCGCACGATCACGTCGCGGTTGGTGTCGGGCGCCTCGAAGATGATCGTGTCGCCCATCGCCCCGGGAAAGCTGCCGCCGCCGGAAGCGCGGTAGTTGTTGGTGGCAATCACGAACTCCATATCGGGGGTCACCGGCGCGCCGTTGTATTGGAGGTCCGTGATGCGGGACGCGCCGGGATTTTCAAGCTCCCCACCGGGCCCATATTTCGACGGTTGCGACAGGTCGATCTGGTAGGTCACTCCGTCGATCACGTCGAAGTTGTAGGAGGGAAAGGCCGGGTTCAGCAAAGGCGCGTCGGTGGCCCCGGGATCGACCTGATTGAACATGCCCGCGGAGCGTTCCAGCCAATCCTTGACCTGTGCGCCGGTCACCTTCACCGCGCGCACGGTGTTCGGATAGAGATACAGGTCTGCCACGTTCTTGATCGCCACGGCGCCGGGCGCCACATCGGTGTAATAATCCGGCCCGCCGCGACCACCCGCCTTGAAGGGTGCCGCGGCCGACAGGATCGGCAGACCAGCATATTCGGTGCCCGCCAGCATCTGTTCGACATACCATTCCTGCGCGATGGAGACGATCTGGACGGACGGATCGTCCGCGACCAGCGCGAAATAGGAATGCAGCGGGGCCGAGGTCTGGCCCACGGCGCGGCGCACATAGGCCAGCGTTTCCGCGTGATCCTGCTGCGTGGCCTCGATGACCGCAGGGTCATCCTCGACAAGGGCGGTCACGGACCGATCCTCATTCCGTCTGGAGATCGGGCGCGCCTCTGTCGTGGTGGACACGACGCGCCAATCGGTTCCATCGCGTTCCAGCAGCAGGTCGATCAGCCCCAGATGCGAGCCCCAGAACCCTGCCATGACGGCGGGTTTCCCGTGCACGAGGCCGTTTTCCGCGTCGACGGCGGCATAATCGGCATAGGTCGACGAGGGGAAGACAAGGTGGGAATGCCCCGTCACCATTGCGTCGATCCCGTCAACCGCGGCCAGCGGCACGGAGGCGTTCTCCATCCCGTCAGAGTGGTCGGCCGCGCCGATGCCCGAGTGCGAAAGCGCGAGGATGATCTGGGCACCTTCCTCACGCATCTGTGGCACATAAGCCTTTGCAGTCTCGACGATGTCGCGGGCGGTGACATTGCCTTCGAGATGCTTGCGGTCCCAGTTCATGACCTGAGGCGGGGTGAAGCCGATCACGCCGACCTTGATCGGATGCGTGTTGCCCGCGCCATCGGTCAACATGCGGTCGAGGATGACATAGGGTTGAAACAGCGTCTCGTCGCCGCCGGGCGAGGCCCCTTCGGTCTTGGCGATATTGGCAAGGACCACCGGGAAATCGGCGCCTGCGGTCGATTTCATCAGGAAATCGAGGCCGTAGTTGAACTCATGGTTTCCGATGGTGGCCGCATCGAACCCCACGGTGTTCATGGCTGTGATGACGGGGTGCATGTCGCCTTCCTTCATGCCGCGCTCATAGGCGATGTAATCGCCCATCGGATTGCCCTGCAAAAAGTCGCCGTTGTCCACCAGCAGCGTATTGGTCGCCTCGGCCCGGATTTCGTTGATGATCGAGGCCGTGCGGGCCAGACCAACCGTATCGCGCGGACGGTCGGCGTAATAATCGTAGGGATGCACGTGGACGTGAATGTCCGTCGTTTCCATGATCCGCAAATGGGCCTGATTGGCTGCGGCATGCGCCGAATAGGGGTGCAGCGTGATCAGGGCAGCCCCTGCGGTCGTGCTGGCAAGGAACTGGCGGCGGGACAGGTTTGGGACGTTGGAAGGTGCCATGGGTTTCCTCGAAGGTCGTTGGGGTTGGACGGTGCTGTCATCACCTTACCCTGTCTCACGGAAGTTGCGCGCTTTTTCTGACCCGGTGGCCTTGCGCCAGATGGTGCGATGCTTTGGGTTTGCATCCTTGCGGATCGCAGGCAAAGGTCCGTCTGACACGAAGAGACGGGCAAGAGGCGGCAGAGATGCGACATGCGGAAGAGGTAACCTTTGGCGGATCGGCGCTGGATCGGGCGGCGGAGCTGCGCGGGGATGTGCCGGCGCTGGCGGCGGCGATGCAGGATGACCGCGCGCGGACAGTGATCATCTGGCGCGGCAAGCCGCTGGTTTCGGACGGCCCCGAGATGAGCGCGTTGCGCCTGCCGCTGGATCATCCGATCCTTGCCGAGGCCGTCGGGCCACCCGTTCTCTTGGGGCGCGAGGACGGGGCGGCCGTCTTCTCGCATGACATATCCGGCTGGACGCCGCCGGATTTCGACGCGGCACAGGCGGCGTCCTTTCTGGATCCCAGCGAATACATCCATCCCGGTTGCACGGAGGGGCGTTTCGCCGAATTGCGGCGCATCATGACACGCCTGTCGGCGCGCGACGCCGAATTGACCGCCACGGCCAAGGCGATTCACGGCTGGCATGTCTCTCACGGGTTCTGTTCCCGCTGCGGCGCGGAATCGGAAATGTATCAGGCGGGCTGGCAACGCATCTGTCCTGCCTGCGGCGGACATCATTTTCCACGGACCGATCCGGTGGTCATCATGCTGATTACAAGCGGCAATCGCTGCCTTATGGGGCGCTCTCCGCACTGGCCGGAAGGGATGTATTCCTGTCTTGCAGGCTTTGTCGAACCTGGCGAGACCATCGAGGCGGCGGTCCGCCGCGAAACCTGGGAAGAGGCCGGGATCAGGGTCGGGCCGGTGCACTACCTTGCCAGCCAGCCATGGGCCTTTCCGTCTTCCTTGATGTTCGGCTGCCATGGGGTTGCGACCAGCGACGAGATACAGATCGATCCGGTGGAACTGGAGGATGCCATCTGGGTCACCCGCGAGGAATTGGCGGAGGCCGCTGCCGGGCACCGTCCCGGCATGTTGCCCGCCCGCGAGGGGGCAATCGCCCATTTCATGCTGCGCAACTGGATGGCGGACAGGTTGGACTGAGCTGCCCGGCGCGGTAGGGTGCGAGAAACAAAGAGGCGGAAAGAGACGAGGGCAGGCCGATGGAATTGACCGCACAGGCGGAGATCGACGCCGCGCGGGAAAAGGTGTTCGCCGCCTTGACCGATTTTGACATGATCGAGGAACAGGCAAAGGGGCGCGGGGCCAAGGTCAAGCGCACCTCCGCCGAACCGGGTGCGGGGATGGCCTGGGACGCCGCGTTCACTTTTCGCGAGCAGCAGCGAAGCGCGCAGATCATGCTTGTCACCTGCGACCCCCCCGAAAAAATGATTTTCCACGGGGTCTCAGGCGGCCTCGAGGTGGATGTGACACTGGATCTCCGGACCCTTTCCCCGGCTCGTACACGGGTTGATGTGACCACGGTTCTGGTCCCAAAGACACTGTCTGCGCGGCTTCTGGTGCAATCGTTGAAACTGGCCAAGGGCGGCTTGGAGGCCGGCTTCGACAAGCGGATCGGGGACGCTGCCGCGTGGCTCGAGGCGCGGTGCCAGAACATATCCTGAGCGAAGGTTGCAGCGGATCTCCAAGGCGCTAGACTTCCTTCCAACGAACCTGACGGGAATGCCTCATGAAACGATTGATAGCCGCGCTGATTGTTCTGGCCAGTCCGCTGACCGCGCATGAATTCTGGATCGAGCCGGAGCGTTTCGACATCGCGGTTGGTGATCCGGTCGTGGCGGATATTCATGTCGGAACAGAGCTGAAAGGCGCGACCTACAGCTATAACCCGCGTAATTTCACGCGATTCGAGATTGTCACCGACGCAGGCAGTCAATCGGTAGAGGGACGCGCCGGGGACCGGCCGGCATTGAACATGGTGCCCGAGGGCGCGGGTCTCGCCACAGTGGTCCACGTCACCCGGGATTACAGCCTGACCTACCGTGAGTGGGAAAAATTTGTGGCCTTCTGCGAACACAAGGATTTCGAATGGGCGCTCGACCGGCACCTCGAGCGCGGTCTGGCACAGGACAGGGTTCTTGAACGCTATTCGCGCTACGCCAAGAGCCTCGTGGCATTGGGCGACGGGACGGGGGCCGATCGTGAAGTGGGCCTGCTGACAGAGATCGTGGCTTTGCGCAATCCCTACACAGACGACCTGTCGGATGGGGTCCCGGTAAAGGTGCTTTACGATGGTGAACCGCGCGCTGAAACCCAGGTCGAACTGTTCGAGCGCAACCCGGATGGAGAGGTGACAACCCGTCTCTACCGCACCGACGCCGATGGGCGCGTCGTGGTCGATGTGAAGCCTGGGCATTTCTATCTGGTCGACAGCGTTGTGATGCGGGAGCTTGAGGTTGAGTCCGAGGACGATCCGGCGTGGGAAAGTCTTTGGGCATCGCTGACCTTCGAAACCCCGGATTGAACGGCCCGAAGCAGGGGCCGGCCTGAGCAGATGCAATACCACCGCCTGCGCATGTCATTTGGCCAAGAGTGCGAAATCCTGGGCTGAAAGGGTTCGCTCCGACGTGCCTGCCGACCATTAGGCCCGGGTCAATTGTTGCACAGAACTGCCCGTATCTTCATTCTGTGTGTCCGGAATGG
>CAZRZN010000232.1:0-6903 GCA_964604565.1 uncultured Rhodobacterales bacterium | reverse complement strand
AGTAGCCCTCCTCAAGCTGCGCGCTTTGGGCGAGAATGCGGGTGTTCGGCCCGCCGCCGGGCGCATAGGCCACGATGGACACGTCGAACAGTTCGGTCGCCTCGGGATTCGCGCGGGCCGCGTGGATCACCGCCTGACCCGCCTCGCCGCCCTGCCGCAGCCACAGACCTTCCGAGCCGATCGAAAGGGCGGAGGTCGCGCCGCTTTCATATCTTTCGAGAAATTCGCCGTAGCGTTTGGATGTCGTCGAAACGATCGGGTTCATCAGCCCCACGACCAGACCGCCGATGATCAGCGCCACCATGACCGGCGCCATCAGGGCGGTCACGCCGGAGCGTCCGGCCGCCCGCGTCACCACCAGTTCGGAGGACCGCGCCAGCCCTAGAAACATCGCCACCGTCGAAAGGATCATCACCAGCGGCACAATTTCATACAGACCGGCGGGCAATTTCAGCAGGACCATCCGCACGACCTGCCCCAAGCCGACATCGTCGTCGAAGCGGCGCATTTCCTCGATCAGATCCAGAAGGCCCTGGAAAATCGCGAAGACGGCAAAGAGCCCGAGAAAGATCCACAGGAACCGTCGCGCAAAATACAGATGCAGGATCATGCCGGCGCCGCCTCCGGCTGTGGGGCGCGCAGGCGGCGGGGTCGGTAGGGACGGGCGGCCTGCCACAACAGCAGCCAGACCATCAGCAGGCCAACAAGGCTGGGCAGGTAGACCAGCGGCCAAAGCTTCGGGTCGCCCCGCACCGGGTCCGTGACCGCGCTCTCGACGATCTTGACCACCACCAGCAAGGCGATGGCAAAGACGATCTGCCGTGTCACGCCAAAGCGCGAATAGCCGCCGACCATCAGGGCCGAATAGCCGACCAGCGCGGCCACAAGCGCCAGCATCGGCAACTGAAACCGCATGTGGCCTTCCTCCAGCGCCTCGCCCGGAGAATCCTTTGCCTCCTCCGCCGCCGCCACCGGCTGGGTCAGCAATTCCCAGGTGGGCATGTAATTGAGACGCCGCTTGGTCGGCGGAGTGGAGGTCACGAGCCCGGAGACGTCATAGACCAGATCGTTGAAATTCGTGGTCGAAAGACGGCGGCTCGCCAGTTCCATGGTCTGCGCCATGCCCGACAGCATCACCAGCTTTGGCCCTTCGTCGTCGCGCAGCAGATAGGCCCTTTCGGAGGTGTAGATCACATCCCGCCCGGCCCGCCGCCGGTCAGACAGCATCACATCCCGCAGTTCCCCCTCGGCGGTGATGTCGCGAATGTAGAAAGTGACGCCATCGATCGGATGCAGGAAGACCCCGTCGCGCAACAGTTGCGCACCCAGTGAGCCGGTCAGCTCCTTTTCCCGAATGCGCAGTTGTTCCAGCGACTTGGGCACCAGAACATGTGTCAGGATCGACATCATCACGGCAACGGTCAGGCCAAAGACAAGCACCGGCCGCGCCAGCCGCCAGGGCGAATAGCCTGCGGCCTGAACCACGGTCAGTTCGCTGTCGGACGACAGCCGGTTGGTGACATAGACCGCCGCGGCAAAAGCCGCGAGCGGCAGCACCATCGCGATCACGGCAGGCAGTGACAGCGCGGTGAATTCCGCGACGATCCCGACAGAATGACCGTCGGAGACGAGTTGATCGAAGATCGTCACCGCCCTGTTCACCCAGTAGAGCGACACAAGGACCAGAGCGAAAAAGCCGAAAACCACCATCATTTGCGACAGGACATATCTGTCGAATCTTTGCACGGGCCAGATCCCCCCAGAACCGGATCTCGACCGTCAGCTTAATCCATCGCTCCGCCCTGCGAAAGGTGGCACTGGTCAACCGGGCCTGCGGGGGTTACCTCTCTTGGCGAAACACAGCTTGGGAGAGAACGACACATGACAGACCTGCGCGCGATCAGCTTTGCCGAAGTGGACCTGGAGCAGCTTGGCGCTGCGGAGGGACGGGTGGCCGTGATGGTGCCTGCGGACGGAACACTCAGCCCGGGTGCGCGCCGTCTCAACAAGCTGAGCCGCGGTGCGCTTGCCCGCGCGGTCGAGAGCAAGGCCTGGGAAAAGCTGGAGGCCGGCGAGGCCCTGAGCCTCGCATGGCCGGTCAACATGGCCGCCGAGGCGGTCGACGTGGTGAAATTGGCCCGGCGCCCATCCAACATCGAGGCCCGCAAGGCCGGGGCGACGCTGGCAAAACTGGCCGGAAAGGCGCCGCTGACGGTCCTGGCGGAGGCGACGCGCCTGCCCGAGGATATCGCTCTGGGCCTGAGCCTGCGGGGCTATGCCTTCACCGTGCGAAAATCCGAAACGCCAGACCCGCTCGGGGCGGCGCTTCTGATGGTCAAGACCCCCGCCGAAGCAGAGGCGGCCCACGCCGTGGCGCGCGCGGTGGCCGAAGGGGTGGTCTTTTCCCGCGATCTGACCAGCGAACCGGCGAATGTGCTGACCACGACCGAATTCGCCGCGCGGCTGGAAGCCCTGCGCGATCTTGGCCTTGAGGTCGAAGTTCTCGAAGAAGACAAGCTGGCAGAGCTCGGCATGGGTGCGCTGCTTGGTGTCGGTCAGGGATCGGCCATGCCCTCCAAGGTGGTCATCATGCGCTGGAAAGGGGCCGAGGGCGCGCCCCTCGCGCTGATCGGCAAGGGCGTGGTCTTCGACACCGGCGGCATCAGCCTGAAACCGGCCGGCGGCATGGAGGACATGACCATGGACATGGGCGGCGCCGGGGTCGTGTCCGGCGTGATGAAGACCCTCGCCCTGCGCAAGGCGCCCGCCCATGTGGTCGGCATGGTCGGCCTCGTCGAGAACATGCCAAGCGACCGCGCCCAGCGGCCGGGCGACATCGTCACCTCGATGAAGGGCGACACGATCGAGGTGATCAACACGGATGCCGAAGGGCGGCTGGTTCTGGCGGATGTGATGTGGCACGCGCAGCTTGAGGAAAAGCCCGCGGCGATGATCGACCTCGCAACGCTGACCGGCGCCTGCATTGTCGCGCTGGGACATGAGAACGCCGCCGTTTTTTCCAACGACGACGCATTGGCCGGTGATTTCCTCAAGGCCGCCGGGGCGGAAGGCGAGGGTGCTTGGCGCATGCCGCTCGGCAAGGTCTATGACGACATGCTGAAAAGCATGAAGGCGGACATGAAGAATGTCGGCGGCCGCGCCGCGGGGTCGATCACGGCGGCGCAGTTCCTTCAGCGCTTCGTGAAGGACGGCACGCCCTGGATCCATCTGGACATTGCGGGCGTGGCGCAGGTCGCCAGCGACACCGCGCTGGCCCCGAAGGGGGCGACCGGGTGGGGCGTCATGGCGCTGGACCGCCTCGTGCGCGACCGGTTCGAAACCTCCTGACAGGCGGTCAGACCCGCGCCGCCCCCGGGGCTTCTTCTCTCCCCAAATACTCCCGGGGGGCGGCGCCGAAGGCGACGGGGGGCTGGCCCCCTGACCGGCTGAAAGTTTGCGCAGGGAGCAGGTCATGGGCGATGTCTTTTTCTACCACCTGACACGGCGTCCGCTGGAGGCAGTCCTGCCGGACTTGCTGGAAAAATCTCTCGGTCGCGGCTGGCGGGTGACGGTGCGGGGGCGTGATCGGCAGCGGCTGGACTGGCTCGACCAGAAACTCTGGCTGGGGGCGGAGGACGGCTTTCTGCCGCATGGTCTGGCCGGTGGGGTCCATGATGCCGACCAGCCCGTGTTGCTGACGACCGGGCTTGAGGCGGGGAATGCGGCCACCTGCCTCATGAGCGTCGACGGGGCCGAGGTGACCCCGGAAGAGGCGGGCGCGATGGAACGGGTCTGCGTGCTTTTCGACGGCAATGACGAGGGGGCGCTGGACCGGGCGCGCGGCCAGTGGCGCGCGCTCACGGGCGCTGGATGCAAGGCGCAATACTGGTCGGAGGAGTCGGGCCGCTGGGAAAAACGCTTCGAGACCTGATCGCCCCGGGGCGTCTTTGGCGTGGCGTCATCCCCACCGGTGCGATAACTCAGCGTTGCAGCACAAGCATACCGTCGGAAATTTCCAGTCTGGAAAAGCGGTTGAGATAGCTCATGCCCAGCAGCGAGCGATCCATCTCGCCGCCGTTCACGTAGGCGGGCACGCGGGTATCCTCGAACGGGCCGACGGCCACGCTGTCCAGCACCACGCGCGCGGTTTGCACGGCGCCGTTTGCGGTCATGGCCTCGGTCAGAAAATGCAGGT
Organism: uncultured Rhodobacterales bacterium; assembly: GCA_964604565.1. Lineage (GTDB taxonomy): Bacteria > Pseudomonadota > Alphaproteobacteria > Rhodobacterales > Rhodobacteraceae > CAZRZN01. The sequence goes on along the minus strand of CAZRZN010000232.1, from coordinate 2,708 downwards.
TGTCGGGCGCGAACCCGGCGCGTTCCGCCGCGCGGCGGGTCAGCACCATCGAACTTGCTCCGGTGTCCACGACAAAGCGCACCGGCGCGCCGTTCAGGTCCAGCGTCAGGTAATAATGACCGTCCGGGGCGCGGGGCAATTCTATCCGCCCTTCCGATCCGACGACCATCTGCTGCGTCCGCATCGTGCCGCGTATGTCCTGCCAGAGCCCCGCCGCTGCCAAGGCACCGACAAAGATCAATCCCCAGAGCGCAAGATTCTGCATCGCCTTGTTCATGCCGACCCGCCTTCTCAACAGGAGCGCGCCCGCCATCAGGACGCCCCAGGTCACCAAGTAAATCAGTTGTCCGATCTGATCTTCGGTCATGCCACGCTCTCCGACCCGTCAGTGAAAAGATAGGTGTTCCGCTGCGCAGATACAGCCTCAGGACAGGGCCACGCCGAAATTGCGCAGGCCGTCCAGCACGAATTGCACCGACAGCGCGGCCAGAAGCATCCCCAACAGCCGCGTGACCACATTGATCCCGACGCGGCCCAAACCCCGTTCGATCAGTCCGGCGGTCAGGAACAGCATCAACGCCAGCAGCAGCACCGCCGCCATGACACCCAGCACGCCGGCCATTTCGAGGGCGTCGCCCGTGTTTCCGGCCAACAGGATCATCGACGCGATGGCCCCCGGCCCGGCAATCAGCGGAATCGCGAGCGGAAAGACCGAAGGGTCCGGAAAATCCTCTTCGTCGGCCTTGTCCTCGCGCCGCTTGGTGCGGCGTTCGAACAGCATGTCCAGCGCGGTCAGGAACAGCAGGATTCCCCCGGCAATGCGAAAGGCGGGCATGGAAATGCCGATGAAATCCAGCACGGCCTCGCCCAGAAAGGCAAACAGCGTCAGGATGCCGAAGGCGATGCCGCAGGCCCGCAGGGCGACCAGTCGGCGGTGGCGCGCGTCTGTGTCCTGTGTCAGCGCGATGAACATCGGCGTCAGCCCGATCGGGTCGATCACGACAAACAGCGTGACAAAGGCGCTGATGAGGAATGCGGTGTCCATGATCCGCGGGCTAGCGCCTGCCGCGCGCCATGTCCAGCGCGGGTCGCCAACAGGGGGCTGGACTGAGGACGAAATCCCGCACGGGCGGGCCTTGGCCTGTCCGATGGTCCGGTATATCCCCGGTGCGACGTCGCGCGGGTGGGCCTGTCTGCCGCTGGTCGCGTCAACGGAACACGTGAATGAGAGGAACGGGTATGCATTGGGCACGGGCAAAGACGGCGTCGGGCGCCGAGATCATGGGCGTTCTTGAGGACGGGTCGCTGCACCCGCGGGCGGAATTGGGTGGGACTCAGGCGACCGGTGAGGCGATGGCACTGTCCGACCTGACGCTCTTGCCGCCGGTGGTGCCGGGCAAATTTTTGGGATTGTGGAATAATTTTCATGCGGCGGCGGAAAAGAACGGCTGGACGCCACCTGCGCATCCGCTCTACTTCCTCAAGCCGGTGACCAGTCTTGCCGGACAAGGTGACAGCGTGACGATCCCGGAGGGTGTGGGCCGCGTGCTGTTCGAGGGGGAGTTGGGCGTGGTGATCGGCGCGCAATGCCACGGGGCCTCCGCCGAGGAGGCCGCGGCAGCGATATTCGGCTATACCTGCGTAAACGATTTCACGGCGCTCAACATTCTGACGGAGGACCCGTCCTTTCCGCAATGGACCCGGGCCAAGGGATATGACGGGTTCGGCGTGATTGGTCCGGTGATCGCGCAGGGTCTGGACTGGCGGTCGTTGGAGGTGAAGGTCACCGTGAACGGGCGCGAGCGGCAGTCCTATGCTTGTTCCGACATGATCTTCGGCCCCGAAGAGATCGTGGCGAAACTTTCGCAGGACATGACCCTGATGCCGGGGGATGTGATCGCCTGTGGCACGTCGCTGGGCGCGATGCCGGTGAAGGCGGGGCAGGAGGTCGAGGTCCGGATCGAAGGGATCGGCGGGGTCGCAGTGACGATGGTGGCCGCGTAACGCGTTGAGCGGTGCCTTGGCGGCTGCCCTGCATGGCGGGCAGACGCTGTTTGGCGCGTGGCCCTGGATCGTTGCCGCGAATCCACGCGAGATGGACACGCCGGCAGTTGGGTGAGCAGGGCGGCAGCGGACCGGTTGCGCAGCCGCGAAAAGGCCGCCGAAGTCGAAACCGTGGAATATGGCAGCCGATCAGGCGTTTTCGGCCGAGTCGAGCTTTTCCAGCGCCTGTTCCCACATGGATTCCGCGCGCCGCAGCCCGTCCATGACTTCGGCGTATTTCTTGTTCCAGACTTCCAGTTCACCGACCCGTTCGTTTTCGTAGATCCTTGGGTCCGCCAGCTTGCGCGCCAGTTTCTCGCGCATGTCTTCGAGCTTGGTCACGCGGTCCTCGCATTTGCGCGCCTCCGTGCGCAGTTCGAGGATCCGGTCGCGCGACGGTCGCTTGGGCTTTTCCGGTGCGGCTTTGGACGGTTTGGCGGGCGTGTCCTTGGTCAGCAGGAGGCTGCGATAAGCCTCCAGATCGTCCTCGTAGGGTTGGACCGTTCCCTTGCCCACCAGCCACAGCCGGTCTGCCACGAGGCTGAGCAGATGCATGTCGTGGCTGACAAGGATCACCGCCCCGGAATAGGCGGTCAGTGCCTCGACCAGCGCCTCGCGGCTTTCGATGTCGAGATGGTTGGTCGGCTCGTCGAGGATCAGCATAT
>CAZRZN010000231.1:0-6904 GCA_964604565.1 uncultured Rhodobacterales bacterium | reverse complement strand
ACGGGCGCTCCTGCCCGGGTCAGCCTGAAAGGCTGTGGCCGGCTGCGTCAGGTGGCAAACTTGGATTTCGGCACGACTGACAGGGTTTGATTTGGATCATCGCAGATTGCCGCGCCTTGGTGTTTCAGGGCCTTGCCATCCCAGATGCGGGTCATGGTGCCCATCCGGAACGTGCGAGGGGGAAGGGCAAAACGGCAGCGAAACCGTCCCCATGGTATGCGAGATGGCAATGCAAATACCGCGACGTTTCACGGCCTGTCGCGCTCCCTCGCGGCGCGGTTCCGTCTGCGCCGTGTGTCGGTGACCTGTCCGCCCCCGCGGCTGCGTTTGCCTGACACTCCCGCAAAATGCAGGGTTGCCATTGTTCTTGAAGACGGTTGAAGGAATGAAACATTGATCGGTCTAGTCACAGCCTTGCAGGTTGTCCTGCCAGTTGCCCTGTTGCTTTGGCTGGGCTTGTTTGCCCTGCCCGGGGCCTTTGGCTTTGCTGTGCAGGCAGCCGGTGTCGGGGCGTTCCTGCTTGCGCTGGCGCTGGTGGCGCAATGGGCGGTGGTGCCGTGGTGGCTGCCGCGCGTCTATGGCGCGATCTGGGTGGGGATTGTGTTCTGGCACGTGCTGCGCGGGCACATGGGGGAATGGGCTGTCCTGCCGTCCGGTGCCATGCAGTGGACCGGGTTGCTGGCTGCGGTGGTCCTGCTGGCTTCGGGCGCGTGGTATGCGACCGCTGCGCATCGGGGGCGGACGCTGCCGCCGGGTGCGGTGGTTGATATAGGCAATCCCTTCGCAAAGGGCGCGTATCTTGTGGGCAGTGGCGGCTCCAATGCCTTGATCAACGCGCATGTCCGGACACTGGACCCGACGATCGCACGATATGAACCCTGGCGCGGACAGTCCTATGCCGTTGATTTCTTCGGGCTGAACACATGGGGGACCCGCGCGGAGGGACTGCGCCCCACGGCGCCCGAGGCCTACGCAATCTTTGGCGCAACTCTCACGGCGCCCTGCGCCGGTCGCATCGAGGCCACGGAGAACGCCATGCCTGATTTTCAGGTGCCGGAACAGGACACGGTCAACCGGCTGGGCAATCATGTGCTCTTGCGCTGCGGGGATGCCCTGATCGTTCTGGCCCACATGCGGCAAGGCAGCATTGAAGTGACCCCTGGCCAAAAGGTCGCCATGGGCGATCCGCTTGGCCAGGTTGGCAATTCCGGCGCAAGTACGGAGCCACATCTGCATGTTCACGCGCAACGGCCCGCCGCCGAGGGTGCGCCGCCGATCTCGGGGGAGCCGCTGGCGATGCGGATCGAAGGGCGATTTCTGGTGCGGGGCGACAGGCTGACCGGAAGCGAAGGTTGATTGCGGTTGGCGCGTGCACCGGGCGAACAGGCAGCAATTCTGCGTTCCGTGGGCCATGTTTCCTTGGCATCAGGGCAACGTCTGTGCGGTGACGGCGCCACACCCTGCCTTCCGGCGACCCGCGCAGCCTGAGGCCTCGCCGGTTGAGCCTTGGAGGTGCGCCAACTAAAGTCCTCGTTTACGGCGCGCATCCCTCGGGCAGTTTGCCCCGACGGACGACTCGTATTGTCAGCCGCCTAGCCACGTCCGGGCAAATTCATCGGCTGGAAGCGCCTTGCCAAAGAGATACCCCTGTGCCTCTTCGCATTGCAGGCGATTGAGATGCTCGGCCTGTTCCAGGGTCTCGACACCCTCGGCAAGGACGCTCAGGCCCAATCCACGGGCCATGCTGATGGTCGCCGCGACGATCGCCTGACAGTTTGGATCGTTCATGAGATCCCGCACGAAGGACATGTCGATCTTGAGCTTGTCCGTTTCGAACTGCTTGAGGTAGGCCAGCGAGGAATAGCCGGTCCCGAAATCGTCGATCGAAATCCGCACACCAAGCGCCTTGAGATCCGTCAGAATCTCAGCCGCGCGGACCGGATCCTTCATCATGCTGCTCTCGGTAATCTCGGCCTCCAGCGCAGCAGCCGGAATCGCATGCTGTCTGATGGCGGTCTCGAAACTTTCCAGCAATGCGCTGCCCTCCATCTGCTGGGCAGACACATTGACGGCGAGCCGGTCGGGGCAAGGCAATCCCTGCCGCCGCCATTGCGCGAACTGGCCGCAGGCCTTGTCGATGACCCAAGACCCAATCTCTATCATCATGCGACGCTCTTCGGCGATGGGGATGAATTCGTCGGGCGCCAGCCAGCCCCAACCGGGTTCATGCCAGCGCAAGAGCGCCTCTGCCCCCGTGGCGCGACCCGTCTTCAAGTCGACGATGGGCTGATAATGCAATTCCAGACGTTCATCGGCCATCGCGTCGGCCAGACGGTCGGCAATCTCCAGCCGTCTCGCCAACTGTTGGCCCATCTCGTGATCATAGAACCGATACCCGCCGCCCTTGGCCTTGGCGTCATACATGGCGATGTCCGCGAGCTGCAAAAGCGCGGTCGGGGATGTCCCGCTATCGGGATAGGTGGCAACGCCGATGCTCACACCAAGGCTGTGGGACTTCCCTTCGACCGTGACCGGTTTGGCCAAGGCGCCCTTCAGCCTTTCGATGATGCCGAGGGTGCGTGCGGTATCGACGTTCTCCACGATGACGACGAATTCGTCGCCCCCGATCCGGGCAAGCGTTTCCGCCTTGCGCGTCACCGATCCGAACCGCTCTGCCACAGCGCAAAGCACCTTGTCGCCAATCGCATGGCCCCGCGTATCGTTGATCTCCTTGAACCGGTTCAGATCAAGGTAAAGCAGCCGAACATTGTGACGCTCCCGTTCCGCCCGCTCCACCGCACGATGCAGCCGGTCCCCCATGAGTGCGCGATTGGCAAGCCCGGTGAGCGGATCGTAAAAGGCCAGCCGTTCGATCCGGGCATCGTTCGTCTTGCGTTCCGTGATGTCCTGAACGATCGCCACAAAGACCGGCGGCTCTTCTTTGGCGGAATAATGCAGGTCGATCGCCACCGGATAGCAGGACCTGTCCTTTCGCTGGTGGTGGGTTTCGATCGACAACCGGTCGGTTTCGCGCCGCAGGAGCGGCTGGATCATTTCGAAAAAAGTCTCTGCCGTATGCTCCGGCTTGATGTCATAGGGACACAGGTCGGTGAGTTCCCTGGCGGTATAGCCAAGGTTCCGGCAGGCGCCACGATTGACCTGGGTGAACTTCAAGGTGTCCGCGTTGAATATGTAAATCTCGTTCGATGAATCGTCCAGGATGCGGCCCATGCGGGCCAGCGCCTCTTCGGCCTGCTTGCGTTCGGTAATGTCGAACCGGACGGAGACAAACCTTTCGATCCGCCCTTCGACGTTCAGAAATGGCATGACGATGCTGTCGACCCAATAAAGGCTGCCATCCTTGCGGCGATTGCAGATCTCGCCCCGCCAGGCCTTGCCCGATGTGATCCGCTTCCAGAAGGCGGACCAGAAGGCCGCACTGTGCACACCCGCGTTTATGATGTTGTGCGGTGCGCCGATCAACTCCTCGCGTTCATAGCCGCTGATCCGGCAGAAAGCTGGATTCACATCTGTGATCGTGCCGTCGGTCGCGGCCTGGCTGAAGATTGTATGGGATTTGATCGTTCCCATCAGTCCATCGGTCTCGGCCAAGGCTGTCTTCAGCTGGAGCTGCGTTGTCTGGACGGCCTGTTCGCGCCGCTTTGCGTTGATAAGCAGCGCGAGAATGTCGGCAAAACTTTCAAGAAATGCGATTTCCTCGTCGTCGCGTTCGTGGCCGTGGGGCAGGTAGACAACCAAGACGCCCAGCACTTGCTGTTCCGCGATGATCGGGACGTTGTAATGGCCATGCGGCGCAATCCCGTCAAACGTGGTTTCGTGCCGTTCATCGACGCAGGATGCATGTTGTGCGCGCGCCTGTTGCGCCGCGCGACCGCAGAGGCAGTGCCCGAATCGCACACGGGCGCAGAGCGCGTTGATCTGCGGTCCGAGGTTCCTGCTGGCACAGAGTTCCAGGTTCTCGCCGCTTTCATCGGTAAGGAACACGCCGCCCTTTGGCAGGAAGGCCAGCCAGCTAAGCGCCAGAAGCTCATCTATCGCCTGTAGCAATACATGTTTAAGCGGCTGTTCCTGAAGAATGATCCGCAGAATTCGATTGAGCAGAGCTGCATGTTCCAGAGATCTGGACACATCCGTAATGCGAGGGAGACGCGAATGGTTCATGCCAGCTGTTGAAACAATCCATTGGCTTAACGTCCGCCGTCTTGCACGGCAGCATGACTGCGATCTGCATCGGCGAGCCAGAGAACAATTCCGCGATGAAAGCACCCCGACCATTAACATAAGGTGAAAGAGTGCCGGCCCCCGTTTGCAACATGGTGCCGCACCTGCGAGCGGCCCGCCCCAGTCACCCTTTGCTGACAGGGACGGGCTGCCTGATGGATCAGGACTTCAGCCTTGTGCCGCGCCGCAAGAGCAGCCAGGCGCCCAGCCCGGCCAGCCCTGTGGCCGTCAGCGCGACGGCAAAACTGATGATCGGGCTGGTGTCGGACAGGCCGATCATGCCCCAGCGCGCGCCATCGATCAGGTAGAAGACCGGGTTCAAATGGGTGACCTGATAAAGCCCTGCCGGCAGCGCCTCGACCGAGTAGAAAGTGCCAGACAGAAAGGCCAGTGGCGTGATGATGAAATTGGTGATCGCGGCCATCTGGTCGAACTTCTGCGCGTAAATCGCCGCGATCAGTCCCAAGGCGGACAAGAAGGCCGCGCCCAGCAGAACGAAGACCAGCGTCACAAGCGGCGCATGGGGAATCAGCCCCAAGACCAACATGAAGGTGAGGATCAGTGCGATCGCCACCGCCAGACCGCGTGCCGTCCCGCCCACCATGTAGCCCAGAACCAGTTCACCCGCCGATAGGGGCGGCATGAGCGTATCGACGATGTTGCCTTGCACCTTGGAAATCATCAGCGAACTGGACGTGTTGGCAAAGGCGTTCTGTATGACCGTCATCATCAGGATGCCCGGTGCGATGAACGTGGTGAAGGCGGTCCCCATGACCTCTCCGCGCCGCGGCCCGATGGCGATGGTGAAGATCAGCAGGAATAGTCCTGCCGTTACAAGCGGCGCCAGAAGGGTCTGCGTCCAGACCCCTGTGAAGCGCAGGATTTCGCGTTTGCAAAGCGTCCAGAATCCCAGCCAGTTCACGCGACCGAAGCGGCGCGTCCCGGGGGCGAATACTTGTGTTTCGGACATCGTTCCTCCAATTCTGCTGGCCGCCTTGTAACTCGGCTTGTGATGATTAAAATAGGGTGGTCTAGGAAACTTCAGGCGGCCCCGGAACGTGGCCGCTTTTTTCGCTGAGGGAACCCGATGTCGTGGACCGATGAACGCGTTGAAATGCTCAAGAAGATGTGGTCGGAGGGTCAGTCGGCCAGCCAGATCGCCAAGGAATTGGGCGGGGTGACGCGCAATGCTGTAATCGGCAAGGTGCATCGCCTTGGCCTTTCGAACCGTGCGGGCGCAAGCCCTGCCCCCGCGGAGGCAAAACCCGAACCTAAGGCGCAGCCCAAGGCCAAGGCTCCGCCGCAGCCGAAACCTGCCCCAGCGAACAAGCCGGATCCAGTTGTCGAGCCGAAGACGGAGCCCGCAGCAGCGGCCCCCGTGTCGCCGCCGATGCCCGCGCGCAAGCAGATCATTCCGGCGGGACAGCCGCTGCCCCCGCAGCCATCGACCAACGAGATCAGTCCCGAGGCTTTGGCCAAGGTCAGCGAAATTGAGAAGAAGGCCAAGAGACTCACGTTGATGGAGTTGACCGAACGCACGTGCAAGTGGCCCGTGGGTGATCCCGCGACCGAAGATTTCTGGTTTTGCGGTCTGCCGGTTCAGCAGGGCAAACCCTACTGCGAGGCACATGTGGGCGTGGCCTTTCAACCGATGAGCGCCCGTCGCGACCGTCGCAGATAATGCGTCGGTGCCTGAACAGGGTCCTTGCAGCCGCAAGCTGCCCAGTGAAGGTTCAGCCGCCATTCACTGGGAAATTCACCTGCAAGGTCGTATCCCTGCCCGGATCAAAGGGCCAAACCACCGAACCGTGCCTGACGAAAGACACCTATGGATCCTGACCCGAGACAGGTGGGAATTTTGAAAAATCCTGTCACTTGAGACGCCTCGGGCGCCCACCTCGGCAGGAGGCAGGATCCGCCCTTGCCGTGCTCCGACGTAAAATGGTTGGTAGTCGCGCCGCGCCGTCTTTCCACGCCCACACTGTCGCGCTATGACGGCCCATGGTCCAGAATCCCCCCGATCTCCGCCCCGATCTCGCCCGTGCGCGCCTGTCAGACACGTCTCGACCGGGGCAGCCGACCATCGGCATGGTGTCCCTTGGATGCCCCAAGGCCCTCGTCGACAGCGAGCGTATCCTGACGCGGCTGCGCGCCGAAGGCTATGGAATCTCGTCGGACTACGCGGGTGCGGATGCAGTGATCGTGAACACCTGCGGCTTTCTCGACAGTGCCAAGGCCGAAAGTCTCGAAGCCATCGGCGAAGCTTTGAACGAAAACGGCAGGGTCATCGTCACGGGCTGCCTTGGTGCGGAGCCCGATTACATCACGGGGGCGCATCCGCGTGTCCTGGCTGTCACTGGGCCCCACCAGTATGAACAGGTTCTGGATGCCGTCCATTCGGCTGTCCCCCCTGCGCCGGACCCTTTCATCGACCTTCTGCCTGCCAGCGGGGTATCGCTGACACCGCGCCACTACAGCTATCTCAAGATTTCCGAAGGGTGCAATCACGCCTGCAAGTTCTGCATCATCCCGGACATGCGCGGCAGGCTGGCCTCGCGCCCCGCGCGGGCCGTTCTGCGCGAAGCCGAAAAGCTGGTCGAGGCCGGCGTGCGCGAACTTCTGGTCATCAGTCAGGACACATCGGCCTATGGCACTGACTGGA
>CAZRZN010000230.1:0-6905 GCA_964604565.1 uncultured Rhodobacterales bacterium | reverse complement strand
ACGCTCCTGTGCGTGCCGGACGGGCTGCTTGTCACCTCGCCGCATTGGTGGGACACTCTGGCATGGGGCGAACGCTTGCTGCCCAGGCCGGAAGCCGCAGGAATCGTCGTCACCCGCCGCGAGGAAGGCGCGGTGCTGGCTGTGCGATGGCAAGCGACCCGCCCGCGCCAGGAGGCCTGCGCCGACACGGATCGTGCACTCGGGCTCGATCCGCCGCCAGCAGCGACGGAAACCCCGAAGACGCCGGACCTCAGGGAAGAACGGCCTCGGTGATCTCTTCGGACGATTGCAGGAACAGGCTGTCCGGCATCGCGAGCAACGCGCTCCGCTTGGCGTTCAGGTCGGCACGCGTCAGGCCATCAAGCAGCGTGGCCAACGCCTCCGCCGAAGGCTCCGGCACGGTCCAGCCCAACCCTTGCGCCACGCGCCGTCCGGTTTCCGTGCCGGCCACTGCGATGGACGGGCAGCCGAAGTATCCGGCCTCGTAGATCCGGTTCGGCAGCAGCCAGGCCGAGTTCGTGCTCCATTGCCAGAGGTCCTGCACCCAGACGGCATCGCAACTGCGATAGATCGCTTCGAGGCCGTCCGGATAGGCATAAGGCCCATGGTATGTCACGGTCGGACGGGCGGCGATCACTGTCTCGAAATCCGGCAGCATATGCTGATGGACGATCCCGTGCAGGTCGAGGCGGATACGATCCCCAAGCCTATCGGCGGTACGGATGAGGATGTCGAAGCTTTGAGGGCAGCGCAACGTGCCCACCCAGCCGAGCCTCAGCGGCGCGTCGGCGGGTCGATCCTCGAGAAGGGGCCGCGCAGGGCCGCCGGTGTCGAGCCACAGCTTGTTTTCTACCAGCCGCACCGGTCCATCCCAGCCTTGAACGGGGACGAAATATGCCTGCACGAAAGCGGGCGAAGACACGACAATGGCATCCGTCCGCGAGAGCAGCCGCCGTTCTACCCAGCGGGCCAGACGACCCTTCGGCCCGGCGGCGGTCATCATGTCGTGGATATCGAGCGCCTCGTAGACCATGCGGGGCCGACCGCGTGCCAGGACCCGCGCAAAGGCCGCGACGATCAACATGTCGAGGTTACGCGCAACGATGGTTTCGGCTCCGGTGAGCTTTCGGCGATTGCGCAGCAGGATCGGCATGGACGCCAGAATGCGCCAGACGCGCTGGACCATCGCCGCGTTGCGGGTTTCGCCCAGATCAACGTTCGGCCAGAAACATTGCACATCGTGGGTCATGTTTGCCCGGCGCATGGTAAAGCCCTGGACGTCGAAACCGCAGGTCATGTAGGCTTTTATGCGGCGTCGCTGCGCAGCTTCGGCTGCATCGAAACCGAACACCAGAAGCCTGTGCCCGGCTGCCGCTCCACCGGGCGCGCCTGCGTCACCCATGCTCACGGCGCCGCTCACACCCCGTTTCCCACGGCAATGTCTCGCGACCGAGCATGGCGCGCAACGCCGTCATCTCCGGTTCGAAAGCGGCGCGCAACGCCGCCTCGGTATCCGACCGCATCGGCGGGATCTCGTTGCGTACCTCGATGCGATTGGCCTTGAGAATCTGCGCGACTGGCGGCGTGGCCTTGATCCTCGCCAGAAGCGGCTCGCGGCCGCTGCGCCTCATCCAGTTCCCGCCGGCCCTGAGCCCGTGGCGCAGGATAGGCAGCCGGGCGCGGTCGCTTTCGTTGCGCCGTTCGTGCAGGATCGCGCTGTCGAAGGTGGTATCGACCTCAAGAAACTCGTAGAGCGCCCGCGCCGCGGCGCCTGCATCTCTTGCGATTTCTTCAGCGAACATCACCTGCACCCGCGCAGCACCGAACGTATCGTGCCAACGCCGAAGATGACGCGCATATAGGCCCTGCTCAAGGTACGAGGGGTTGTTGTTCAATCCGTCCTCGAACGGGACCGGGTCGATGTGTCCCTTGATGACCTCGTGCAGGTGGTTGGAAAACGCCCGTTTGACCGGGTCGCGCAACAGCACCACGATCTTCATGTCGGGATTGTAGGCCTGCGCCCGCCCGGCCGATCGAGGATCGTGAAAATACGACGGCGAATTCTCGAAGCGGATTTTTTCTTTCGATCCGGGTGACTCGAAATGGCTTTCGTACCACTGGTAGCCGCGGTCGAAATAGTAGCTGAAGAAATCCAACTCCTTCGGATCGCTGACCGATATCTGCGGGTGCGAGCCCGCGATTGCGTGGATCCAAGACGACGCACATTTCTGCGCCCCGATCCCGATCGCAGAGACCCTCTGGGCAATCTGTCCTGTAACAGCTGGGTGCTGTGCATCTAGGTTTTTCATCGCGCCGAAGTCCTGTGGGGTCATTGCGCGGGTTTTACGGTCATAGCGTCAGGGTTTGTCCATCGCGAGATAGTTGCATTATTTGGCGTGGTATTCAGTGCGGCCAGCCACTCGCGGCGGCCGGCTCGCAGCGTCTGGAAGGAGGCGTCATCCGTGATTGAAGTTATCCGGTTCACCCTGTCACCTCCGCGCGCTTGGTCGCAGAGCGGACCTCGAAAAATACCTCCTTATCGCGCAGGAAGAACGCAAGAAAATTTCGCGGAAGCCCCGACCAGTCCCGGTCGGCAAGCGCGCCGACCTGAGATTTGTGACAGGCCAGAGCGTCACGCTTTCGGTGTTCGAGGCCGGTAATGTCCACAGTGACGGCGTTCAGGGCCCGAAGCCTGAGCCGGAGGCGTTGCACCCCGGACACGAACCCCGCCTTGTTGGTTGCGCCATCAGGGCGCCACGACCGAAAGTCCCAGAACCACACCGGGTATTCCCACAGAGAGGCCGCCCCGAGACCCCCCTCTGCGTGAAGTGCGCGCACGACGCGAGCAAGCGCCACGTGATCGCGGTGCCCATCGTCCAGCGCGCAGACGTAGATTTCGGACGGTGTGATCTCCGCCACGGCCTGCGCGATGCGCGTCCTCAGCGCCTCGGCATGATCCGCAAGAGCGCCATCCGGAAAGTCGAAGAACCGCAGGTGATCCGCGTCGACACCCAACCGTTCGCAGGCTTCCGTGGTCTCTTGCGCACGCCGCGCGACCATGTCAGCCCGGGCGGCGCCGCGGTCTGCCTCTGCCGCGCCCGTCGCGGCCCCATCGGTGACGACCGCAACATGGACCGCTTGTCCAGCCGCCCGCTTGCGCATCACTAGACCTCCGCAGCCCAGCGTTTCATCATCGGGATGGGGCGCGAGCACCAGGCAGTCGTGGCGCGACAAGTCTGCTGTACGATCGGTCGCGCGCCTTGTCAGGCGGGTCCATGACCGCCGCATCACGTAGCGCTCCAACGCAGGCCAGATACGGGAGAGATTTATGACTTTCATGAACACGAAAAACCATGCAGACGAAATTTAAAAGAAAGACGATCAGAGATCGAATGGGATACCTTTATCAGACCTTGGTCGCTGTCGATTTGCAAGCTACAAAAGTGCCGCGCCGGGCCGAGCGCGGGCAATTGTCCAAAGCGCGGGCAAAAAAGCCGGTAGTCGCGTCTCTTTGTCGTCAAACCGGCATCAACGGCGCCTTCACGGTTGTCGTCTCCATCGATATCTGCCAATCTTTTTGGAATAACTTTTCGAGACGGGATAGCTGCAATGCGTGCTCCAAAAGACGCAGATATTATAGATGTCGAAACGCATGTTCGGACGTTCTACGACAATTTTGGCTGGACGGAAAACGAAGGGGTCAAGGGCGAGGATCTGGCCTTCCGGATATTCCGACCGGCGTACTACCCGTACCACGACAAGGTCGAAGCGCGCACGGTATCGCAATTTCAGCCCTTCGAGGGAAGCATCCTGATTGTCGGATGCGGCGACATGCCTGAAAATCACGTCGATATCGCCCGCCGCTTCGACCGCACCACATGCATCGACATTTCCCAAAGAGCTCTGGACATCGCTGAAAAGCAGCTGCCGGACAGCGCTAGCATGGTGCTCGGCTCGATCCTCGATTCCGGTCTCGAAGACGACACTTACGATGCGGTCTTTTGTGCCCATGTCCTCTACCACATCGACGCGAGTGCCCAGGAAGCGGCCATGCGGGAAATGATCAGGGTGACCAAGTCCGGCGGAAAGATCGTGGTGATCTATTCCAACCCGCGCTCTCCGCTGCGCTACATCTGCAGCATGGCGAAGCGCCTGAACAACCTTTTCGCGAAAGTCCGCGGTCGTGAAAAATTGCACAAGGCGGAAACCGGGCAGGACCGCCCGGTCCTGTATTTCTTTGCGCACCCGCTCGGCTGGTGGTCTCGGTATGCCAAGGGAACCGAAGTCGCGATGAAGCCCTGGGACGTTATCGGGTCCTTCGAGGAACGTCAGATCATCCGCAGTGACCGGCTCGCCCGGATGTTCTATCGGTTCTCCGGCTGGCTGGAGACGCGCTTCCCGGGCGCGGCGGTGAAGCTCTGGCAATATCCGATGATCGTGCTCACAAAGAAGCCGTGAGTGTTTGAACGGTCGCCGGTTCCGTAAACAGTGGGTCCACCTGTGAACAACGAAACGAAACGCCTTCGTCGCGTGTATTCACAAGGGCCTAAGGTATCCGCTGACGGTGCGTCGCAGGCTCGCCCGATGCGCCTCGGAAAGCAAAGCAGGCGTTTCACAGTCAGGCGGCATGCCAAACCGTTTCCACGCCCTATCGAGCGGCCCACTGTTTCGTTTTGCCCGTCAGATACGAGACTTCGTCAACCACTGCTGGCTGCACCCGGAACGATGCGACCCGGAGATTTTGCCAGCCGGACCACCGGAGCTTGACGCTTACATGCTGTATTCGAGCGAAAAGAAGTTCATCTTTGTCCACATTTACAAGACCGGCGGAGAGTCCGTGGTCGCCGCTCTGCGAAGCTATTGCCCGCTCTATTTTCGGGACCGCTACGTCAACAAGGCGATCCGGGTTCTGCCCTCGCCATCGCGCATGCTGATCGGATGGCGGGAGAGCGCGGTGCGCCGGCAGCACATGACTGCGGAGCAGATCCGCAACGTCATGCCGGCCGAGCTGTTCAATCAGAGCACCCGATTCGCTTTTGTGCGCAACCCGTGGGACTGGCACGTTTCGATGTATCATTATGCAACCCAGTCCAAGGCCCATCCCCGCCACGAAGAGGTCAAAGCGATCGGAGGCTTCGAAAACTACATCCGCTGGCGGTGCGACGAAGGCATCAGCCTTCAGAGCGCCTATGTATTCGATAGCACCGGAAAGAAAATCGTCGATGAGGTCGGGCGTTTCGAGACCCTCGGCGCAGACTTCGAGCGGATCTGCGCAGGCATGGGCATCGACGCGCGTTTGCCCCACAAGAACGCGTCAAAGCGCAAGAAGGACTGGCGATCCTACTATAACGACGAGACCCACGACCTCATCAAGACCACCTACGCCAAGGACATCGAGGCGTTCGGCTACACCGACGCAGGTTAGACCGGGAGGCAGGGCCAAGTACGCGCGGCCGAAACCGGTTTCGGTCCTGACGATCGGCAATCCATTGAAGGATCGCGGCGCGGCCGCTCCCTCGTAATCGCGCGGGCTCGGCCGATGGCCAACAGGAAATCGTTTCGCCGTGCGGCAGGGGGCTCTGCGCCTGTCTCGTCCACCGCGGGAGCCGCCAGCAGATCTATAGCGATGCCGATATCCAGATTTGCCTGTCCATGAAGGTGGACACTCCGATAACCGGCCGGGCTGCCTTTGTTCACTCCGGCTATCGGCCTGACGCGTCCGCTATCGCGGCAGTTTTGGGTTTATGGGTGGGTTTTCGGCCCGCGTTGGTGTCAGGCGGGCGCACTTCGGCTGAGAAGCCACCGCAATCGGCCCATGTTGTAGACCATGTTGGCCAGCGTGATCGTCGCCTTGGCACGGGCCAAGCCGATGGTCCGGATGGTGAGCCCCATGCGATCCTTTTGGTGCCCGAAGACATGCTCCACATTCGAACGCACGACTGACTTGCGGCCATACGCCTGGGATGTCGCTTGGACATTGGGCGGCCGCGCGGCTTCTTGTGGTGGACCTCGCTCACCATGCTGTTGGCTTCGAGCCAGGCTTCGTTCTTCGCAGGCCGATAGGTTTTATCCGCCCAGACCCGGCGCCCGGTGTTGACCGTCTGGACCAGACCTTCGTGCAGAAGGGCACCGTCGCGTTGGGCGGCATCGGTAATGATCTGACGTCCACTGCCCGGCAGAGTCCTGCATGGCATGATCCCCAGGGGATGATGCCGTTCTGGCGATAAATGGATATGTGGCTCTTTTACCCGAAGGTCGGGATCGCGAGATCGACCGGCTTGCTGCCGTCCCTTGCCTGGCAGTGCATTTGCAAAGCAAATGTCACGAAAGGGAGCACGGGACTTGGCCTTAGAATACTTGACTGTCTGGGACCGGCAGGCGATTGCGCAGCAAACTGCCGCGAGGCAGCGCGCATTCGTGTCCTTCTGTGCCGCCTTCGCGGGCTGGTTCGGCCAGATCTCCTGTGCTGTCTTGCTCACCTCGATGGCCGCCTTCTCTCCGCCTGAGTTGCGCTGGTGCGGCGCTGCGATTAAGCTTGCGAACACTGCCCGGCAGGGCATCACGTAGTGATGTCCCGAGAGGGATGATCTGTCCGGCGCGCGGAATGTGAACCCGGCTTGGCCGATCGCGCGGTCGAGTTCCTGGAACAATACATCGAGCGCGTCGGCCTTGATCAGCGCCTCGCGGAAATCCCACAGCGCATTCGCATCCGGCACCGTGTCGGAGATGCCAAGTCCGCAGAAGCGCATCCAGCTGAGCCGGTCCCTGACAATGCGCTCGGTTGCATTAAGGCTGCGGCCGTGCAGGCTCTGCAGCATCAGCCTTCGAAACTTAAAGCGTTTCGGAATCGGCCCGCGCCATAGGCTGCTGCGTTGAAGTAGGTCCAGCACTCCTGTGGTGAGAAC
>CAZRZN010000229.1:0-6920 GCA_964604565.1 uncultured Rhodobacterales bacterium | reverse complement strand
ACGCCCGACCCTAACCTTGGCAAGGTTATGCTCTACCCCTGAGCTACGCCCGCGCGCCAAATGGTGAGCGGGGATTATCGCCTGTCGCGTTACCGTGCAAGAGGAAAATGCATCTTGCGCCCGGTTTCACGGCCATCTGTCGACCTGTTTCTTCCGCTCAGCGCCAGGCGTCCGGCAAGGGGGTGGGCATCAGCACGTCCTGGACTTGCGCGGCTTGTTCCGGGGGGAGGGTCTTCAGGATCACCCGTGTGGTGAAATGACCATACATGCGGCCGGATGTGTCCAGCACGCTCCAGTCGACGATCTGCGCCCGGTCAAAGCTGATCGGATCCCCGAGTTGCAGCCCCTTGCGATAGACCGGCGCATTCGCCACGGCGCCGGAGAACCGTGCATCGGTCAGGGATAGTTGATCTACCCAGACCATTTCCTCATTTATATCAATATCTTGCAAGGGGATCTTTACCTTCAGGTTGAGGGCGGGATGGATGGCGTTTTCGGCATCCGCCAATTGCGCCAGCACCAGATCCAAATGCATGCGGGCCGTGCCGATGGCGGCGGTCATCCCCTGTCGGTCCGCATGGAACGGCAGGCCCTGTGCCTTCATGGCCGCAGGACCTGTCAGGGACAGTCCCGCGGCGACGGCCAGGACCCGCATCAAGGTCATTCCAGTTCGACCAGCAGATCCTTTGCGTCGATCTGCCCGCCCGGTTGGACATGCACGGCCTTGATCGTTGCGTCGCGTTCGGCGTGCAGACCGGTTTCCATCTTCATGGCTTCGATGGTGAGCAGGAGGTCGCCGTCCTTGACCTTTTGCCCGACCGATATGCCGACAGTGGCGACAACGCCGGGCATCGGCGCACCGATATGGTTGGGGTTGCCCATTTCGGCCTTGGGCCGCGCACCACTGGCGGACTTGGCCTTGCGGTTGGGGACCCGGACGGTGCGCGGCTGGCCGTTCATTTCGAAAAAGACCCGCACCTCGCCATCGTCCTGGGTTTCGCCGACAGCTTGCAGCCTGATTTCCAGTGTCTTGCCGGGGTCGATCTCGGCGGTGATCTCCTCGCCCTGCTCCATTCCGTAAAAGAAGGTCCGCGTGGGCAGGGCGCGCACCGGTCCATAGGTTTCATGTCGCGCCGCGTAATCGGTGAACACCTTGGGATACATCAGGTAGGCGTTCAGATCTTCGTCGTCGATCTCGATTCCGCCCAGTTCCTTTGACACCTTGGCGCGCTCGGCCTCGATATCGACCGGTTCCGCCCGAAGGCCGGGACGTTCGGTAAAGGGTTTTTCGTCCTTCAGGATCTTCTTCTGCAAAGCCTTGGGCCATCCGCCCGGAGGCTGCCCGAGATTGCCGCGCATCATGTCGATCACCGAGTCGGGAAAGGACACGTCCTTTTCCGGGTTCTCCACATCGGCCCGGGTCAGACCCTGACTGACCATCATCAGCGCCATGTCCCCGACCACCTTTGAGGAGGGCGTGACCTTCACGATGTCGCCGAACATCTGGTTCACATCCGCATAGGTCTGGGCCACTTCATGCCAGCGTTCCTCCAGTCCCAGTCCACGCGCCTGCGATTTGAGGTTGGTGAACTGCCCGCCGGGCATCTCATGCAGATAGACCTCCGACGCGGGCGACTGCATGCCCGATTCAAAGGCCGCGTATTGCCCACGCACCGATTCCCAGTAATTCGACAGCTCGCGGACTGCCGCCATGTCGAGGCCGGGGTCACGGTCGGTGAAGCGCAGCCCCTCGACCACCGATCCGAGGGTCGGCTGAGATGTATTCCCCGAAAGCGCGTCCATCGCGGCATCCACCGCATCGGCGCCGGCGCGCACGACTTCCATGACCGTGGCGATGGCCGCGCCGCTTGTGTCATGCGTGTGGAAATGGATCGGCAGTCCGACCTCTTCCTTGAGGGTCGACACCAGCTTGGCCGCAGCGTTGGGTTTCAGCAGGCCGGCCATGTCCTTGAGCCCGAGGATATGGGACCCGGCGTCGCGCAGGTCCTTGCCCATCGCGACATAGTATTTCAGGTCGTATTTGGCGCGGTCCGGATCCAGCACGTCGCCGGTATAGCAGATCGTGCCCTCCAGCACGCGGTTGCTGTCCAGCACCGCATCCATGGACACGCGCATGTTTTCCACCCAGTTGAGCGAATCGAAAACGCGGAACACATCCACGCCTGTCTCCGCCGCCTGTTTGACAAAGAACTGCACGACATTGTCCGGGTAGTTGGTATAGCCCACCCCGTTGGCGCCGCGCAGCAACATCTGTGTCATGATGTTGGGCATGGCCGCGCGCAGGTCCCGCAGGCGCTGCCACGGACATTCCTGCAAGAACCGGTAAGCGACGTCAAAGGTGGCGCCACCCCAACACTCCATCGAGAAAAGCTGTGGCAGCTTCTGCGCATAGGCCGGTGCGACCGCGATCATGTCGAGAGAGCGCATCCGCGTCGCCAGAAGGGACTGGTGCCCGTCGCGCATGGTGGTGTCGGTGATCAGCACCTGTTTCTGCGCCGCCAGCCAATCGGCCAAGGCCTGTGGCCCTTTTTCGTCGAGCAGGGTCTTGGTGCCCGGCGGCGGCGGCTCCAGAGTGACGCGTGGCGGACGCGGCGGTTTGAGGTCGGCGGCGGGTTTCACGCGGCCCGCTACCTCTGGATGCCCGTTCACAGTGATGTCTGCGATGTAGGTCAGCACCTTGGTGCCGCGATCGCGCCGCTTCTTGAAATCGAACAGTTCGGGCGTCGTGTCGATGAATTTCGTCGTATACTGGTTGTTGAGAAACGTGGGATGTTTCAGCAGGTTGATGACGAATTCGATGTTCGTGGTCACGCCCCGGATGCGGAATTCGCGCAGCGCGCGGTCCATGCGCTTGATCGCCTTTTCCGGGGTTGGCGCCTTGGCCGTCACCTTGACCAGCAGCGAATCGTAGAACCGCGTGATCACGCCGCCCGCGTAGGCCGTGCCGCCGTCCAGACGGATGCCCATACCCGTGGCAGAGCGGAAGGCGGTGATGCGCCCGTAATCGGGGATGAAATTATTGGCCGGGTCCTCTGTCGTGATCCGCGTCTGCAGCGCATGACCGGTCAGGCGGACGTCATACTGGCTGGCCTTGCCGGTCGCCTCGGCAAGGGATTTGCCTTCGGCGATCATGATCTGGGCCTGCACGATGTCGATGCCTGTCACCTCTTCGGTGACGGTATGTTCGACCTGCACGCGCGGGTTCACCTCGATGAAGAAGAACTTGCCCGAATCCATGTCCATCAGGAATTCGACCGTGCCCGCGCATTCGTAATCCACATGGGCGCAGATCTTGCGGCCCAGTTCGCACAGCTCCTCGCGCTGCGCTTCGGACAGGTAAGGGGCCGGGGCACGCTCCACCACCTTCTGGTTGCGGCGCTGGACAGAACAGTCGCGTTCATACAGGTGGTAGATCGTGCCCTGCTTGTCGCCGAGGATCTGCACCTCGACGTGGCGGGCGCGCTGGATCATCTTTTCCAGATAGCCCTCGCTGTTGCCAAAGGCGGCCTTTGCCTCGCGCCGGCCTTCGAGCACCTTTTCCTTCAACTCCTTGGCGTTTTCGATCGGGCGCATGCCGCGGCCGCCACCGCCCCAGCTGGCCTTGAGCATCAGGGGATAGCCGATTTCCTCGGCCTCCTTGGCGATGGCGTCGAAATCGTCACCCAGCACCTCTGTCGCGGGAATCACCGGCACGCCCGCCTCGACCGCCACCCGGCGGGCGGAGGCCTTGTCCCCCAGCGCGCGCATCGTCTCGGCCCGTGGCCCGATGAAGGTGATGCCGGCGGCGACGCAGGCATCGACGAAATCGGGATTCTCGGACAGCAGGCCATATCCGGGATGTATCGCATCCGCGCCGGAGGCTTTTGCGACGCGGATGACCTCGTCAATGGCCAGATAGGCCTCCACCGGCCCCAGACCCTCGCCGATGCGGTAAGCCTCGTCCGCCTTGAATCGGTGCAGGCCCAGCTTGTCCTCCTCGGCGAAGACGGCGACGGTTTTCTTCCCCATCTCGTTGGCCGCCCGCATGATGCGGATCGCGATCTCGCCGCGGTTGGCTACAAGGATCTTTTCGAAGTCTGCCATGGGTAGAGGGTCCTTTTGCGGCACGTGTCATACAGACAGCGCATTCCTGTCAGTTTGAGTCCGCGCCGCGGTGCAGCGCAAGAGGGGTTTGCAAATTATTCGCTTGTGGGCGCGGGGTTCGCAAACTCTGCCTTGCCGCGCAGATCGACAGGGTGTGCGACCCCCAACTGCCCTATGGTCGCGGTGAGATCGCGGCGCAGCATCTCCATCAGATGGGCGGGGCCTTGGTCGCCCAAGGCGCAGACCGCATAGTGCCAAGCCCGTCCCAGCATGACGAAATCGGCCCCCGATGCGATGGCGCGCAGGATGTCTAGGCCGCTTTCGATTCCGCTGTCGAAGATCAGCGGCAGGGTCGTGGCGGCGCGGACCCCGGGCAGATAGTCGATCGCGCCGCGCGCCCCGTCGAACTGCCGACCGGCATGGTTGGAGACCCAGATCGCGTCGACGCCCTCGGCTTCCAGCCCGGCGGCATCCTCGCTGCGCAGCACGCCCTTGACCACCAGCGGTCCCTGCCAGAACTTCCGGATCCAGCGCAGATAGTCCCAGTCCGGCGCGGTGCGCAGCAGGTAGCCGACATGCGCTGTCGGGTCGCGCGTCGTGGCATCCTGCGAGTAGCGGTCCAGCGTTTTCATGCGGGGCATTCCGGACCGCAATGTTGCCAGAGACCACGCCGGGCGCAGGGCGCATTGCGCGGCGATGCGCGGGGTCAGGCGCGGGGGTTGTACGAGGCCACCCTTGACCTGTTTTTCGCGCCGCGAGGCGACCGGAACGTCCAGCGTCAGCACCAGAACCCGGAACCCGCTGTCGCGCGCCCGCGCCAGGAAATCATGCCGGATCTCCTCATCGCGCGGGGGATACAGCTGGAACCAGCCGTCGCCGCCGGTTTCCGGGCCGACTTCTTCGGGCGTCGCATTGGCCACGGTCGACAATGTGTAGGGCAGTCCGGCGCGTGTCGCCTCGCGCGCCAGTAACCGTTCGGCCCCGGGCCAGAGCAGCCCGGATTGTCCCACCGGGGCCACGCCGAAGGGCAGGGGGTGCTGCCGGTCCAAAAGCATGGTCCGCAAGTCCGGCGCCACCTCGCCGTCGAGGATCGAAGGCGTGAAAAGCACGTTGTCCAGCGCCGCGCGATTGCGCCGCGCGGTGGATTCGGTTCCGGTGGCGGTGTCCAGATAATCCCAGGCGAAACGCGGCACGCGTCTGCGCGCGGCACGCCGCAGATCGGCGACGGTCATGAAGCGGCTGTGCAAGTCCATGGCGGCATCTGGCGCAGGAATTGCCGGACCTGCAACCGGGTTCTTCGGGATTCTCCTCAAATCTTCAGCATATTTTAAATGCCTTCGGGGAATCTGGCGGAGAGTTTCAGAAAGGGACAGCCCATGCTCGCGATGATCGTCGATCCTGATGC
Organism: uncultured Rhodobacterales bacterium; assembly: GCA_964604565.1. Lineage (GTDB taxonomy): Bacteria > Pseudomonadota > Alphaproteobacteria > Rhodobacterales > Rhodobacteraceae > CAZRZN01. Next base: position 1,411 of record CAZRZN010000229.1, on the reverse strand, counting down.
CGGAAGGCTTGAACGCAGTCAGATCGCCTTCCTGGAGGCCGGAATTCATGTCACCGGCTCTGGCAGTCTCGCCGTCGCCGAGACGTGTCTGCGGCGCGCGATGGTCGATTTGCTGGTGATCGACAGCAGATGCGGATCTGACCGGATCGCGGCCCTCACGGCCCTGGCAGAGCGGCGCAATCCCCGTCTGGTCACGCTGATGCTGACCGATGATGTCTCGGGCGCCACGGATCTCTATTCGGATGCGGTCACCTCGCTGCACTGCGTGCTGGACGGGGATGTGGCGCCGCGCATGATTGCGCGCATGGCGCAGGCCTCGCTTGCGGGACGGGCCGCCTGCAAGGTGACGCCGCCACGGGCCGAGCGTCGGGTGCCCGTGCCCCCGGTCGATGAGGCCAGCGTGTCCCAGCCCGTCTTTTCCACGACGCGGCGCAAGCACGCGGCGGTGAACGGGGCCGCCATTCCGGCCTGATGGGACATCCGCGCGCAAATCTGCGGGCGGACAGCAGAACATAGGGCGAACATGGCTTTCCCTCGCCGCGTGACGGCGCTATAGTCCTGTCATGAGCAGTTTCGATGAATTCGACGCATTCGAGGCGTCCACTCTTTCGGCGCGGGCCATGGCGGCGCGCCCTGCGCCCTACCTTGACGACCTGAACCCGGCCCAGCGTGAGGCGGTGGAGCGGCTGGATGGTCCTGTCCTGATGCTGGCCGGTGCGGGCACGGGCAAGACCAAGGCGTTGACCGCCCGTGTCGTGCATCTGTTGACGACAGGTCGGGCGCGCCCGAATGAGATCCTGTCGGTGACCTTCACCAACAAGGCCGCGCGCGAGATGAAAAACCGGGTGTCCGGCATGCTCGGTCAGACGGTCGAGGGGATGCCTTGGCTCGGCACGTTCCACTCGATCTGCGTTAAACTGTTGCGCCGCCATGCCGAACTTGTCGGGCTGAAATCGAACTTCACAATTCTGGACAAGGATGACCAGCTGCGCCTGCTCAAGCAGTTGGTGCAGGCGGCGGGCATCGACGACAAGCGCTGGCCCGCGCGGCAGCTGGCGTCGATCATCGACGACTGGAAAAACCGCGCGCTGACACCGGATCGCGTGCCCGCGGCGGATGGCGGGGCCTACAATCACCGGGGTCCCGAATTTTATGCCCAGTATCAGGCCCGCCTGCGGGAATTGAACGCGACGGATTTCGGCGACCTGCTGCTGCATATGGTGACGATCTTTCAGAATCACCCGGATGTGCTGGAGCAGTATCAGCGGTGGTTCCGCTACATCCTCGTCGACGAATATCAGGACACCAATGTGGCGCAATACCTCTGGTTGCGTCTTCTGGCGTCGGCGCACAAGAACATCTGCTGCGTGGGCGACGACGATCAGTCGATCTATGGCTGGCGCGGGGCCGA
>CAZRZN010000228.1:0-6934 GCA_964604565.1 uncultured Rhodobacterales bacterium | reverse complement strand
AGTACGGGCGCAACCGGATCGCCGAGGGCAAGCTGCCCATCTGCGCCGAGATGTGTTCGACCAAGGCGCTGCTGGCCGGGGACGGTGACGTCGTCTCCGGGATCTACCGGGAGCGTGTGGTGGCGCGCGGCTTCGGCTCCGGCGCTTGGGGCTGGGGCACCGCCTACGAACAGAAGGGCGGCTGAGCCCACTTTTGGACGGGGCGGCTGTCCCGTCCCGCAGCATTTCACAAACCGCACAGGCCCGCACCGCCGGGCCTGTGCCCGATGGGTTTGAAGACTGTCCCCCGCTGCGGCGCCGCGAAACGGCGCCCGGCGGGTGACGGGATTTTTCGACGGGGAACGACATGAAAAAACGCTCAAGCGGTTTCGGATGGTTCATGCTGGTGGCGCTGGTTCTTGCGGTGCTGGCCATCGTGATGCAACCGCCCGCGCCAACGGGCACAGATCCGGCGGCGCTCGCACAGGCACGCGAGGCGACCGGGGGCGCGCCGACGCTGGAGGATATCCTTGCGCGCCAGCGTGGCGAGACAGTCGATCCCGCGTTCCGCAAGGATTTCGGCGATCCCGACAGCGCCGCGGCCATGGCCCAACAGCTTGGCACGCTTGGCGGCGCCTCCGATCCGGAGCTGTGGCGCGCGTTGCGCTTCAATACCGCCGACATCAACGTCTCTGCCGGGGGCGAGGTGGCCAAGGTTCTGGTGCAGGATGGCGGCATGGCCTGGTATGATTTCCGCCAGGGGCCGCTGAGCACATGGGGGGGCCTGCTGCTGCTGGGGACGATTGCGGCGCTGGCGCTGTTCTATCTGGGCCGGGGCAAGGTCATGGTCGATGCGCCGCTGACCGGACGCACCGTGACCCGGTTCAAGTTCTTCGAGCGGTTCTCCCACTGGTTGCTGGCGGGCTCTTTCATCCTGCTCGGATTGTCCGGGCTGGTGGTCCTGTTCGGGCGCTGGGTGATCGTTCCGACGCTGGGGCATGAGGTCAACGCAGTGCTGCTCACCGGCTCCAAGTTCGTGCACAATAACGTCGCCTGGCCCTTCATGCTGGCGCTCGTGTTCGTGTTCCTGCTGTGGGTCTGGCACAACATCCCCAACCGCACGGATATCGAATGGTTTGCCAAGGCTGGCGGGATCATCGGCAAGGAACATCCCCCGGCCAAGAAATTCAATGCCGGTCAAAAGCTGATCTTCTGGTCCGTCATCCTGCTGGGGGGCTCGATTTCGCTGTCGGGCCTTTCCTTGCTGTTTCCCTACGAACTGCCGCTGTTTGCCAAGACATTCGCCATCCTGAACGACACCGGCATTCCCGGGTGGTTCGGGTTCGGTACGCTACCGACCGCGCTGTCGCCGCAAGAGGAAATGCAATTTGCGCAGGCCTGGCACGCGATCGTGGCCTTTGTCCTGATGGCGATCATCATCGCGCATATCTACATTGGCTCGATCGGCATGCAGGGCGCCTATGACGCGATGGGCAGCGGTCAGGTCGATGAAGCCTGGGCCCATCAGCACCATTCCCTGTGGCTGGATGAGGTCAAGGACCGTGAAAAGGACGCCCCCAAGGGCGGGGGGGCGGCCACCCCGGCGGAATGATGCGGCTGGCGGCGGTTCTGTTCCTCAGCATGGCAGCGCTGCCCGGGCAGGCCGAGGAGTTCACGACTCTCAAGGGGCATGGCGGACCGATCATGGATCTTGCCATATCGCCGGAGGGGCAGGTGACCAGCGCGAGCTTCGACAATGCGCTGGGTCTCTGGAGTGGGCGGCGCGCGCAGTGGCTCGAAGGGCATGAGGCAGCGGTAACCGCGCTGACATGGGGTGCGGGCGCGACGCTTGTTTCCGGCGGGGACGATTTCGCCGTGCGGCAATGGCGCCCCGTCGCCCGAGAGCTTGGCCGGCATCGGGGCAAGGTCACATCGCTCTCGGTGGCCCCGGATGGTTCCGCCGTCGCCAGCGGAAGCTGGGATGGCAGTATCCGGTTCTGGCCGTTGAAGGAGGGCGGGCGGACAGGAGAACTGCCCTATCCCGGCGCCGGGGTGAATGCCGTGGCATTTTCGCGGGATGGGCGGGGGCTGTTTGCCGCCACCTCCAAGGGCGCGCTGTTGCGCTATGACCTTGAGGGCGGCGGGCCTCCTTTGCCATTGGTGCAACATGGCTTTGGCATCAACCGTCTGGTGATCGGGGATGGCTGGATCGCCTATGGCGCTGTGGACGGGGGAACCCGCGTGATCGACGCCGCCAGCGGCGACCAGATCGCCGATTTCACGCTTGACCGACGGCCGATCCTTGCCATGGACTGGCATGCTGCCACCGCGCAATTGGCGGTCGGGGACGGACATGGGTATATCATGATCGTCGATACGCGAGCGTGGCGGATCGCCCGTGATTTCCGTGCAACGCGCCAAGGTCCGGTCTGGGCGCTGGCCTTTTCCCCGGATGGCCGCATCATCCATTCCGGCGGGCTGGATGATGTGGTCTACAGCTGGCCGGTGGCGCTGCTGGACGAACTCAAGGCGCCGGAGGGCAGCGGGGCGCGCAGTTTCCTGCGCGCACCCGACACCATGGAGAACGGCGAACGCCAGTTCATGCGAAAATGCTCGATTTGCCATGCGCTGACGTCCGGTCCGTCGCGCAAGGCCGGTCCGACGCTGCATGGCGTCTTCGGTCGTCCGGCAGGGGCATTGCCGGACTACAGGTATTCCGACACTCTGGACCGCTCCGGCATCGTCTGGACCGAGACAACCATTGATGCCCTGTTCGATCAGGGGCCCGACCATTATATCCCCGGTTCCAAGATGCCGATGCAGGTCATCGCGGGGTCCGATGACAGGGCGGACCTGATCGCCTTCATGAAATCCGCAACCCAAGGAGACTGACATTATGAAAGCCATGCTGGCGGGCTTTGCCGCGATGATCCTTCTGTCCGTCGGCGCGTGGTATGCGCTGAATGAGATGGGATTTTCCTCGGCGGATGTGTATTCGAGCCCGAATGTCCGTCTTGACTGATTTTGCGTGCTGCGCCCCGATGAGGTAAACTGATCCCGTGATGCCTGTGGACGATTTTGGAACCGGTCTTGCCGACGCCTCGGTGCTGGTTGTCGACGATGAGCCGGGCATGCGCAATTTCCTGACCAAGACGCTGGCCCCGCGTGTGAAACGCGTGGCGGAGGCCGCCTCGGCGCGTGAGGCGACGGCCCGTCTGGACGAGGCGCAGTTCGACGTGATCATCGTCGACAACAAGATGCCCGGGGGATCGGGGATTGACTGGGTGACGGATCAGCGGCGCCGCGGGCTTTACGCCGAAACCGTGCTGATCACGGCCTATGCGGATCTGGAAACTGCCATTGCCGCGCTGCGCGCGGGTGTCAGCGATTTTGTCCTGAAACCCTTTCGGGCCAATCAGTTGCTGGGGGCCGTGTCGCGGACGCTGGACCGCGGCGCGCTGCGGCGTGACAACCGCCTGTTGCGCCATGCGCTGGGCGGCGAGGACGCGGTGCATCGGATGATCGGCCGCTCGCCGCCCATGCAGGCGCTGCGCGCCTTGCTGGAAAAACTCGCGCCGCTGCCAACGCCGGTGCTGTTCACGGGGGCCACGGGCACCGGCAAGGAACTGGCCGCGCGCACCCTGCATCAGATGGGGCCGCGTGCCGAACGGCCCTTTGTCGCGGTGAATTGCGCCGCGGTCGCGCCGGACCGTATCGCCGCCGAACTCTTTGGCGCCGTCGAAGGGGGCGACCGCCTGCGCCCCGGGCTTTTTCTTCTGGCCGATGGCGGCACCCTGTTTCTGGACGAGGTCGCGCAGATGTCCGAGGCGTTGCAGGCCGCCCTGTTGCGCGTCATCGAGGATCAGCGCATTCGCCCGTTGGGCGCCGAACGCGAGACCCCGCTGGACCTGCGACTGACCTTTGCCACCAACACGGATCTGGAGGCCGCCGTTGCCGACGGCCGCTTTCGCGCGGATCTGTATCACCGGATGAATGTCCTCAAGATCGAGATGCCGCTCTTGCGCGACCGTGCCGAGGACATCGTGGAGCTTGCCGTGCTGTTCATGCAGCATTTTTCCCGGGCGCTGGGTCTGCCGGCGCTCAGGCTGGACGATGAGACATTGATGAAACTGCGCCGCTATCACTGGCCCGGCAATGCGCGCGAGTTGCGGAACCTGATCGAACGCTCCGTCATCCTTGGCGCCTTTCCCGATGAATTCGCAGGCTCCGGCTCCGTGACAGGCGCGCAGGCGATCGAGAACCTCGATCTTGTGATGCAGCGCCATATCATGCACATCCTCGAACTGTCGGAAGGCAACCGTGCAGAGGCGGCCCGCAGGCTTGGTGTGTCTCGCAAGACCATCGACCGCAAAGTGGCGACATGGCAGGAATGAGGCCCCGGATACTTGCCGCAAACGCGGCGCGTGTAAGGGAGAACCGTTTGCCGGTCCCGCAGTGAACGTCTGCGCCCGACAGGTGGCCCTGAGCGTCGTTTCCCCTGAACCAGACCGGGCCTCTTGATGCCTCCTTTATCCCTTCGGGAGCCAGAACTAGGGGAGATCCCGGCCTTGTCCCGCCGCAGCCTGATCCTTTGTTCGAAAAGCGGGCAGGGGGACCGGCCACCCACGACGCGATCTTGGGGTCCGGTGAAAGGATCCCTGTGACCGGGAGGGTCTGAGCAGGTCCGATGATCTTGTTTGGCATTTCTTCACGGCGCCGCGGGCATTATTGCCATCGACCGAAAATCCGTATCTAATCCCGCATACGGGATAGATTCCCGGGGGGATATATATGAAGAGCGATCTGACGGTCCGCCTTGCCGGGCGCCTGTCGGCGCTGCGGGCTGCCCGCGGCTGGACGCTGGATCAACTTGCCGCTGCCAGCGGCGTCAGCCGCGCGGCCCTGTCGCGGCTGGAGAATGCCGAGGTCAGCCCCTCGGCGGACGTCTTGGCGCGCCTTGCCATCGCGCATGAGATGTCGCTGTCGCGTCTGTTTGCCATGATCGAGGATGGATTTTCCGCGCATGTCACGCGGGAGGAACAGGCGCTGTGGCGCGACGGTGAGACGGGTCTGACCAAACGCATCGTGTCTCCTGCGGCGGCTGCGCTGGCGGGGGAGGTTGTGGAATGCAAGATGACCCCGAATTCCGAGATGGTGCAGGATACGCCCGACGTGGTCGGGCAGGAACATCATCTCATCCTGCTGACAGGCCATCTGCGCGTGGAATTGGACGGATCGGGCTACAATCTGGGTCACGGGGATGCCCTGCGCTACCGCGAGCATGGCGAGGTGCGTCTGATCACCGACCGGGCGCAGGGCGCCAAGTTCGTCATTGTGAGCGTCACCCAATAACCGCGTGACGGCCCGTTTTTGCAAATATTGGATGCGGCACGGGGCCGTGCCCGGGGCCTTTGCATCGGGCTGCGACCTGCCGCGTCTGACCCAGCCATAGAGAAACTTCAGACCGGACCTTGCGGACCGAGGCGGGACCGATGACACCACGCACCGGGCAAACCGCCGGGCCGGGTCGGGCAATTGCGGCCGTCAACAGTTCGGCACGTTCACCGCAAGACCGCCCAGCGACGTTTCCTTGTATTTCTCGCTCATGTCCTGACCGGTCTGGCGCATGGTTTCGATGCAGGCATCCAGCGGCACCAGATGGGTGCCGTCGCCGCGCAGGCTGAGCGAGGCCGCAGAGATCGCCTTGACCGCGCCAAGGCCGTTCCGCTCGATGCAGGGCACCTGCACAAGTCCCTTGACCGGGTCGCAGGTCATCCCGAGGTGGTGCTCCAATGCGATCTCGGCGGCATTTTCCACCTGTTCGGGCGTGCCGCCCATGACCGCACAAAACCCTGCCGCCGCCATGGCCGAGGCGCTGCCGACCTCGGCCTGGCATCCGGCCTCTGCCCCGGAAATCGAGGCGTTGTATTTCACCAGCCCGCCGATGGCGGCCGCCGTTAGCAGGAACTCCGGGATCTGCCGCCGCGAGGCGCCGGGCACGTGGTCCAGCCAGTAGCGGATCACCGCCGGCACGACGCCAGCGGCACCATTGGTCGGCGCGGTCACCACCTGACCGCCGGCGGCGTTTTCCTCGTTCACCGCCATGGCGTAGACGCTCATCCAGTCGTTGATCGTATGCGGCGCGGACTGGTTCTGTCCCCGTTCGGCGATCAGCTGATCATGGATCCCCTTCGCGCGGCGCTTGACCCTCAGGCCGCCGGGCAGTTCGCCGTCGGTCTTCAGCCCACGGTCGATGCAATCCTCCATGACCTGCCAGATCCGGGCCACACCCTTTTCAAGGCTGTCGGTGCAGCCGCGTGAAATCTCATTGGCGCGTTTCATGTCCGCCACGCTGCGCCCCGAGATCCGTGCCATGTCAAGCATTTCAGCCGCGCTCTTGAACGGGTAGGGCACCGGCGCGCCATCATCCGTGGCCTTGCCCGCGGCAAGTTCGGCTTCCGTCAGGACAAAACCGCCGCCGACCGAATAATAGGTTTCCTGAAGGATCACGTCGCCTTGCGCGTCGCGCGCCCGCAGGATCATCCCGTTCGCATGTCCCGGCAGGTTCGGGCCAAAGTCGAAGACCAGATCCGCTTCGGGATCGAAGCTCAGGGGCGACAGGCCGGGCGGGGCGAGTCGTCTGGTCTTGCGGATCTCGGCAAGCGCGGCTTCGGCCTTTTCATGATCATAGGTCTCGGGGACGAAGCCCGCCAGACCCAGAACCGTGGCCCGGTCCGTCGCATGACCGACGCCGGTAAAGGCCAGCGACCCGTGCAGCGTGGCCTTTACCCCATGGGCGCGAAAAGGTGCGGCCCGCAGCAGATCGAGAAACCGTGCCGCTGCCACCATGGGCCCCATGGTGTGCGACGAAGACGGGCCGATCCCCACCTTGAACATGTCGAAGACGGACAGAAACATCGATTACTCCTACATCCTTGTCAGAGCCTCTAGCACT
>CAZRZN010000227.1:0-6974 GCA_964604565.1 uncultured Rhodobacterales bacterium | reverse complement strand
TTCCACCCGGGCGATCTCGGCCTCGCGGGGGACGGGCCGCGCGCCGGGCCGGGTTCTTTCGCCGCCGACGTCGATGATGTCGGCGCCCGCCTGCACCAGCTCGTGGGCCTGCCGCAGGGCGCGGGTGGCGGTCTGGTGGCGGCCGCCGTCGGAAAAACTGTCCGGCGTGACGTTCAGGACACCCATGATATGCGGACGGTCGAAGACAAGCCCGGCCACGGCGGGCCGCGGCGCGGTCAGCCGACGGCGCCAGACCTCCGGGACATCGCCCGCAGGAATGCGCACCGGCGTGGCGTTCCGGCGGTGACAGAGGGTTTCGCTGAACCAGCCCGGTCCTCCCGCAAGATCGAGGGCGTGATCGGGGCGGGGACTGTCGAACCGGACGACGGGGCGGTAATACGCGCTCATGGGCATTGATTGACCCATCCCGTCACGCTTGGCAAGCGGTTAGAAAAGCGGCATGTCCACGGCCCGCGTCCGGGCGGGAACGGGACAGGCGTCCGGCAGGTCTTCGCCGATCACCAGAAGTTCGCAGGCCTCCATCTCTCCGGCGAACCAGCCGGCCAGTGCGACCGAATCGCCCGGCTGCGAGCGCGGTCCCTGCGCGGCGTCGAGCACGATCTTGGAGGGCGCCCAGACGCAGATCTGGCCGTTCTTCATCGCCCAGTCCAGCTCGGTGCGCGTCGCCACGACCTTGGCCCGCGGATCGCGCGCGGCAAGGCACCACCCGTTCTGTTCGATGGCCAGCAGGTCGATGCGGCGCTGGGTCATGGCGTGGCCGGTCTGCGGCACCGGCAGATCGGGGCGGCCCACGCAAAGGATCAGCGGCGCGCGGCGGGTCTCCAGCTGATCCAGCCAGCCCGGCAGGCGGCCGTCGGCGATGGCGGCGTTCGACAGGTAGACCACCCGGGGATGCGGCCGTTCCTGCGCCATCTCGTCGGCCAGTGTGGTGGACTGGGCGGATTGATCGCGCCGCCTGCGCACGATCTCCACCCCCAGCGCACCGGGGCCGCGATCCAGCTTTTCGATGCGCACGAAGGCGCGCAGGGCCTGCGGCGCCAGCAGAATGCGTTCGGCGATGCGCTCGGCCAGCGTTTCCAGCAGGTTCAGCCGCTCCGCGCCCAGCTCATGCATGATCGCCTCGGTCACGCGATCATAGGACAGGATGCGGTCCACATCGTCATCAAGCGGACCGGTGAAGGGGACGACCTCGACCACCACGTTGAAACGCACGCGCTGCTTGGTGCCGCGCTCCGCCTGAAAGGCGCCGATCTCCACCTCGACGACGTGATCGCGCACGGAGATCCTGTCATGTGGCGCATCGCCGGCGGTGGCAATGCTGCGTTCGGACGGATGGGCAAAGGCAAGGCGGATGTCACTGGCCATGGCGGACCCTTTCGAGACGTGTCACCCCGGGCGATAAACGACAACGGCGCGCCGGCACAAGCCGGGCGCGCCGCTTTTCGGCCCTGCCGCGACGCTCTACTGATTGCGCCAGGTGTGACGGTAAAAGATGTGCACGCCGTGCGCGTAGGTCTTGGTGTATTTGCGCGACCAGTCCGGGCTGACCCAGGTGGCGTGGTAATGCGTGGCGCCCTCCGTCAGGGCGCGGGGCGCACCGTCCAGAACGGCCTTTGCGACCTTGCCCACACGCGTCCATGCCCGGGGTTCGTGAATATCCTCCGGCCGCCCGTCGCAGGTGTAGGTGAACTGGCAGGCGAACTTGCGCCCCGTCCCCTGCTTGACGACGCCGCAGACGCTGTTCGGAAAGCGTTTGGACGCGACGCGGTTCATGATGACCTCGGCCACGGCGAACTGGCCGCGCAGGCTTTCGCCGCGGGCCTCGAAATACAGCGCCTCCGCGAGGCAGCGCCATTGTTGGCCGCCCTTGGCGACGGGCTGCGCGCCCAGCCAGGCGTCATCGAAATTGAAATTGCCGGTGCCCTTGACCGCGCCGGAAACGCGGGTCGGCTTTATCGGTGTGACAAGACCCTGAAGATGGGCCGTCCCGACCCGCGCCAGCGCGCGGCTTTCAAGTGTCAGAAGCGCCTGTGCGGAGCGCGTCGGATCCGCCGTGGCGGCGGTCGGCAGCAGCATCGACACACACAGCGCAAAGCAAGCGGCAGCAATGGCAAACCCACGGCAAAAACCGGTGGACAAAGCGAACATGATAAAGATCCCCCAAAAATCGACATGCCGTTGCGTGGTGCCTCACGTCACGCAACCCGAACCGACATACCTAAAAATGACGATTTCGTAAAGCGCGGCCCGGGGCCGCCGGACTTGACAGTTGCCCAAGCCCTTCGAACGGGCCAGGAATCGGCCGGGGACGCCTTGATTCTCTAGCGTTTCGGTGGTCCCGCAATGCCACGGTCGCGCAGCGCAAGATGCGCCGCCGCCAGCCGGGCGACCGGCACGCGAAACGGCGAACAGCTGACGTAATCCATGCCCACGTCCCGGCAGAAGGCAATCGATTCGGGATTGCCGCCGTGTTCGCCGCAGATCGACAGCGTGACCTCCGCGTTTGTCGCGCGTCCGCGCTGCACGCCGGTCGCCACCAGCTCTCCGACACCCTCGATGTCGAGCACGTGGAACGGATCCTCGCGGAACACCCCCTGGCTGACGTAGTCGGACATGAAGCGCCCCGCATCGTCGCGCGACAGGCCATAGGTCATCTGCGTCAGGTCGTTGGTGCCGAAGGACAGGAACTGCGTGAAGGGGGCGATCTCATCGGCGCGCAGGCAGGCGCGCGGGGTCTCCACCATGACGCCTAGGCGATAAGTAAAATCGCGTCCCCGTTCGGTCCGCACGGCCGCCGCCACGGTTTCGATCCGGGTGCGGATCAGTTCGACCTCGCGCCGGGCGGAGACCAGCGGCAGCATGATCTCCGGCACCACCGGGGGGGCGCCCTCATGGCTGGCGTCCAGCGTCGCCTCGAAAATGGCGCGGGCCTGCATGTCGTAGATGCCCGGAACCGTGATGCCGAGGCGCACCCCCCGCAGGCCCAGCATGGGATTGTATTCGCCCATGGCCTCGACCCGGCGGGTGACATCCGACACCGGAAGGTTCAGCGCCTCTGCCAGATCGCGCAGGCCCGCGCGGTCGTTGGGCAGGAATTCGTGCAGCGGCGGATCGAACAGCCGGATACAGACGGGCAGCCCCTCCATGATCCGGAAAAGCTCTGTGAAATCATTTCGTTGCATGGGCAGCAGCAGCGCCAGCGCCGCCTCCCGGTCTTCGGGCGTTTCGGCAAAGATCATCTCGCGCATGGGCGTGATGCGATCCGCCTCGAAGAACATGTGTTCCGTGCGGCACAGCCCGATTCCCTGCGCGGCGAAGTTGCGCGCCGTCGCGGCATCCGCAGGCGTGTCGGCATTGGCGCGCACGCCGATGTCGCGCGCTGCGTCCGCCCAGCCCATCAGCGTGTTGAACGCATCGTCAAGCGCGGCCTCGATGGTTTCGGGACTGCCCTCCAGCACCTCGCCCGCGGTCCCGTCGAGGGTGATCACGTCGCCCTCCCGATAGAGGCGCCCGTCCTCCCCCAGAATGGTCCTGTCGCGCAGGTTGAGGGACATGTGCGCCGCACCGACGACGCAGGGCAGACCCAGACCGCGCCCGATGACGGCGGCGTGGCTGGTCATGCCGCCCCGTTCCGTCAGCACGCCCACCGCGGCGTGCATGCCACGCACGTCCTCCGGCGAGGTTTCCCGCCGGACGAGGATGCACGGCTCGTCCCGCGCGGCGCTGGCCTGTGCCTCCGACGCGGAAAAGACGATCCGCCCGGTGGCGGCCCCCGGCGAGGCGGCAACACCCCGCCCGATCACCCGCCGGTCCGCATCCGGCGCGACCTGCCGGTGCAGCAGTTCCGAAATGGCGCGCGGTTCGATCCGCAACACCGCATCCTCGGGCGTGATGATGCCGTCCTCCGCCAGCCGGACGGCGATTTGCAGCGCCGCCCGCGAGGAAGCATCGACGCGCACCCCGTCGAGGATATGCACCTCGCCGTTCTCGATGGTGAATTCGATCTGCATCTCGGCGCGCAGGGTCCGCCGCATGAGCTGCGCATAGGCCGTGAGATCGGCAAAAGCGTTCGGGGCCATTTCCTCCAGAGACGGGCCGCGCGCATCGCGGGTCAGAAACAGGCTGGCCCTGCCCTGGCGCAGCGCCTCGCGGCCCTGGCTCTGGCTGAGGTAGCGGCCGGTGATTTGCGGCTGACCGGTTTCCGGATGGACAAGCTGCAAGACACCGGATCCGCATTCGCCATGGCCCAGTCCCAGCGCCATCTCCTGCACCACAAGGCCCAGCCCCGCATCGACCGGCGCGCCCTTGGCCTGGCGCAGCAGCCGGGCGGAGGTGCCCTCCCACGCGCGGGCCATGGACCGCAGGACTTCGCGCAACTGGCGGGCCGGATCCTGCGGGAACGGCTCTTCGGCCTCTTCCTCGTAGGCGCGCAGGGCGTCGGCAAGCCCGGCAGGGCCGCTGTCCTCAATCTCGTCGAAGAGATCCGGGTCCAGCCGGGCGACGTGGATCGCATAGGATTGCACGAACCGCAGGTAGAGCCCGGCTGCCGCATCCCGGCCGATCCGGGCGGCAAGATCGGCCAGCCGGGCATCGTTCATGCCGATGTTCAGGATCGCCCCCGGCCCACCCCAGTCCGGATCGGCGGAGGACGGCCGGACACAGACCAAGGCCCCCGGATCGAAGGCCCCGACGAGGGAGGCCATGTCGGGAAAGCGTCCGCCTGCAATGCCATGCACCGCCTCGAAGGACAGCGCCACGGTGCGCGGCACCGGCAGGTTCAGGCGGACCAGGCGTTGCAGACATTTCGCCCGCCCGCCATGACGCGGCGCCGAAATTGGCGCATCGGGCGCGATCAACGTCACAAGCGGGTTCTGGCTATCGGATTTCTGCACCGCAGCACCTCTGTGTTCACGCGCAGCATAGGCCCTCAAAAGCGCATGACAAGGCGCCAAAGGGCCGTTTGACCCGGCCCCTTGCATCCCTGCATCGGATCGCCCGGTGCCAAGCTTCGCGGCACCCTGCCCGGCCATGCCCTCCGCCCGCCTGCCGCCCCTACCGTGCCATGAAGAGGTGCGCCACCCATCGACGGAACGCCCGTCCATGACCGCCCCCGCCGGGCCGGGAACGGATTGCGCGCCCTCCGCCCGTTTCGGCGCGCGCGGCCCGCGCCGGGACAACACCCTGCCACACAGGTCTTTTGCAACCACCGGGAAGGGCGCAAGACATGGCGCCCCGGCCAGCCGCATCGCTGGCCGATTCAGGGCACGGTCAGGCTGGCTGCGAAGGCGACCGCCGGTCAAAGAGGTCAGGGCCGTTCTGACCGGACAGGATCATTCCCACCGCCGCGCAGGCTCAGGCGGCGTCCGGGCGCGCCGCGCGGATGAGCCGCAGAATGTCCTGTGCGGCGTCCGGGATGTTGGTGCCGGGACCGAAGATCGCCTTGACCCCGGCATTGTAGAGAAACTCGTAATCCTGATGCGGGATCACCCCGCCGCAGATCACCAGAATATCGCCCGCGCCCTGCGCCTTCAGCGCCTCCACCAGCTTTGGTGCCAGTGTCTTGTGTCCCGCCGCCTGACTGGAAATGCCGATCACATGCACGTCGTTGTCGATGGCATCCTGCGCCGCCTCCTCGGGGGTCTGGAACAGCGGCCCCACGTCGACGTCAAAGCCGATGTCCGCAAAGGCGGTGGCGATCACCTTGGCGCCGCGGTCATGGCCGTCCTGGCCCATCTTGACCACCAGCATGCGCGGGCGCCGGCCCTCGACCTCGGCGAAATCCTCCACCGATTTCTGGATCGCGGCAAACCCCTCGTCGCCCTCGTAGGCGGCGCCGTAAACCCCCGCCAGCGTCTTGACCTCGGCCCGATGCCGACCGAACACCTTTTCCATTGCCATGCTGATTTCTCCGACGCTTGCGCGTGCCCGGGCCGCTTCCACGGCTGCTTCCAACAGATTGCCGCCGTCGCGCGCGCGGCGCTCCAGCTCGTCCAGCGCGGCCTGACAGGCGGCCGTGTCCCGCGTCGCGCGGATCCTCTCCAGCGCCGCGACCTGACCGCCGCGGACCTTTTCGTTGTCGATGTTGAGGATATCGAGGTCCTCTTCCTTGCCGAGGCGATATTTGTTCACCCCGACGATCACATCGGTGCCCCGGTCGATGTCGGCCTGACGCCGCGCGGCGGTTTCCTCGATCCGCAGCTTGGGCATGCCGGATTCGACGGCGCGGGTCATGCCGCCCATCTCGTCCACTTCCTCGATCAGTTTCCACGCCTCTTCGGCCAGATCATGGGTCAGCTTTTCGACATAGTAGGAGCCCGCCAGCGGATCGACCACCTTGGTCACGCCGGTTTCCTCTTGCAGGATCAACTGGGTGTTGCGTGCGATGCGGGCCGAAAAATCCGTCGGCAGGGCGATGGCCTCATCCAGTGCATTGGTGTGCAGGGACTGGGTTCCGCCCAGCACGGCAGACATCGCCTCATAGGCGGTGCGCACGACATTGTTGTAGGGATCCTGTTCGGCCAGCGACACGCCCGAGGTCTGGCAATGCGTGCGCAGCATCTTGGAACGCGGGTTCTTCGCCCCGAGGTCGGTCATGATGCGGTGCCACAGCATCCGCGCCGCGCGCAGCTTGGCCGCTTCCATGAAGAAGTTCTTGCCGATGGCAAAGAAGAACGACAGCCGCCCGGCGAAGCGGTCGATATCCATGCCGGCCTCCATGGCCGTCTTCACGTATTCCTTGCCGTCGGCAAGGGTAAAGGCCAGTTCCTGCACGAGGTTCGCCCCCGCCTCCTGCATGTGGTAGCCGGAGATCGAGATCGAATTGAATCGCGGCATCTCGTTCGAGGTGTATTCGATGATGTCCGAGATGATCCGCATGGAGGGCGCGGGCGGGTAGATGTAGGTGTTGCGGACCATGAACTCCTTCAGGATGTCGTTCTGGATGGTCCCGGACA
>CAZRZN010000226.1:0-7037 GCA_964604565.1 uncultured Rhodobacterales bacterium | reverse complement strand
GCTGATTTCCGCGCCGCAAAAGGGCTGGTCGGCCTCTCCCTCTGCCGGGTTGGTGATGATGTCGGCCCGCGCGGTCGCGCGTTTGGACACCACAAAATCCAACAGTTTTGCCATCGACCTAAAGAAATGGCACGACATCATGCAGGCCTATGAAAACGGCGGGCATGCCTATCATGCCACCATGCCGACGGATGGGCTGCGCGCCTTTCGCGACACGATGCTGGAAACCCGGGATTACGGGTTCGACCGGCTCAAGGACGCGCAATGGGCGCTTGGGCGTGCGGTGCGCGGGATGCTGTCCGAAAAGGGCGTCAGATCCGTCGCGGCGGAAGGCTACGGTGCGCCGGGCGTGGTGGTCAGCTATACCGCCGATCCGGAGATCAAGACCGGCAAGGCCTTTGCCGCGCAGGGCATGCAGATCGCCGCGGGCGTCCCGCTGCAATGCGATGAACCGCCCGAATTCTCGACCTTTCGCCTGGGGTTGGGCGGGTTGGACAAGCTGTACGACGTCGAGGGCACGGTTGCGCGGTTGCGGCGCGTGGTGGACGCGGTCTTGTAGGGGGCGTTGCCCCCTCTGCGCGTTCCGCGCATTCACCCCCAGGATATTTCACGCCCGAAGAAAAGGCAGGGGTGCGCTCCTGCGGCATGAGGTCCGTGTGGGCGGCGCAGGGCTGTCCGGGCGGCGCGTCAGCCGCTGGCGCCGAGGCCGAGGCGCATCAGGGAGGTGCGCACCGGCCTTGCGCTGTAGAGCGCGTCCAGCCCGCGCGCGCGGATGTCGCGGAGGGGCGCCGCCGAGAGTTGCGAGATCCGGTTGAGAGCGGTGATCCCGGCAACCCGCGCCCGGACATCCGCGATGCGGGCGCGGTGATAGGCGGACAACATTTCCACATCGCCGAGCCCGTCCGGGCGCGCGATGGCGAGATCGCGCAGGGTCGCGATGTCCTTGAGGCTCATGTTGAGGCCCTGTGCGCCGATCGGCGGCAGCACATGGGCCGCCTCGGCGATCAGTGCCACGCGCTGTGCGGACAGACGGTCCGCCTCCTGCGCGATGATGGGCCAGATGCTGCGGCGCGACGCCAGTTTGAGCGGTCCGAACAGATGGCCGGAGCGGTTGGACATCTCGGCCTCGAACTTGTCGACATCCATGTCGTGAAGGCGTTGGGCCTTGGGTCCGTCCTCCATCCAGACGACGGCGGAGCAGGGCCGCCCGTCCTGATCCGGCAGCGGGACCAGCGTGAAGGGCCCGCCTGTCCGGTGGATCTCGGTGGAGACGTTTTCATGCGGGATCGGGTGGGTGACGGCGAAGGCCAGCGCCTTTTGCCCGAAACGGGTGGTGCGGTGGGAGATCCCGGCCGCCGCGCGCATCGGGGAGGCGCGCCCGTCCGCCGCCACCACGAGACGGCAGCGCACGCGGCTGCCGTCGGACAGGGTGACGCGGGCCTCGCCCTCCCGCGTGAAAAGACCGGTTGTCCCGGTGCCGGGCCTGAAGTCGACATTTTGGAGCGCATCGAGCCATGCGGCGATCTCGCGCCGCAGCAGCCAGTTCGGCAGGTTCCAGCCAAAGGGCTGATCCGAGATGTCCGCGGCATCGAAATCCTTGGTCACGCGCGGTTCGGGCAGGGGCCCGCCGGCGTCGACGATGCGCATGATCTGAAGCGGCGTTGCATGGGCAGCCAGTTGCGGCCAGAGGCCGATGTCCTCCATGAAGGCCTTGGCCGGTTGCAGGAAGGCGGTGGTGCGCAGGTCCGCGCCCTCGGTGTCGCGGTCGGTGATCGGCGGGGCGGGGTCGAGGCAGAGCGTGGAGAACCCGGCGCCGGAAAACGCGGCGGCGGCTGTCAGCCCCGCGATGCCCCCGCCGGAAATCACGATGTCATAGTCCATGGTCCTGCCTCCTTTGACCGGGCTTCCGCGTGGCGCGGGACAAGCAGCCGTCTTTGACCGGGATCTAGCGTGCCGCGGGACATGCGGCCAGAGGGATCATTTGCCGACGGTGATCAGCAAGAGCACCACGAATATCACAGGCACCAGCGCCAGAGCCGTCATCGCCAGACCCGGCAGGCCGAAAACGGTCGTCATGGTGGCCAGAACAGCCAGCAGGCCGAGAATGATGAGATGGGCGCCCTGTTCCGCCGAGATCGGTGCGGTGCGGTGTGCGCGGGTGGATGGCGTGTCTGCGGCGGTCATGATGGCGGCTCCCTCTATACGCGCTATAGGTAAGATCGGGCGCCCGCATCAAAAGGTGCAAAATGACGCATCTGGCATATATCTTGGCTATCGGAGGTCGAAAGAACCGAAGGGATCAGAACCGGAGTTTCGGGAGGCGTTGCAGAAATCCCGAGAGGTCGTCCGTGTGGTGATGGATATGCGCGGCCGGTTCCGGATCCGGGGCGACATGGACGGTCTGCATCCCAAGGGCATGCGGTGCAGCCAGGTTGCGCGGATCGTCCTCGAACATGGCGGCACCTGCCGGATCCAGCCCGTCCAGCGCAAAGATCCTGTCAAAGGCTTCGGCCCGGGGCTTGGGGGCGTAGTCGGCATGTTCGACGCCGTAGATCGCATCAAAGGCCTGCTCCAGCCCGCGCGCGGCCAGCACCTTTGCCGCATAGGGGGCGCTGCCGTTGGTGTAGACGATCTTGCGCCCGGGCAGGTCGGCGATCAGGCTTGCCAGATGCGGATCGGGCGACAGGGCATCGAAGGAGATGTCATGCACGTCATGCAGGTAATCCTCCGGGTCGACAGCGTGATGGGTCATCAGGCCCGCCAGCGTCGTGCCGTAATCCGCCCAGTAGGTCTTGCGCAGTCTTTCGGCCTCCTCCCGGTCGCGGCCTGTGGCCCGCATCATGTAGTCGGTCATCCGGGTTTCGATCTGGTCGAAAAGCCGGACCGCCGGGGAATAGAGCGTGTTGTCCAGATCAAAGACCCAGCCGCGGACGTGCCGGAAGGCAGAGGAGAAACCGTCAGTCATGAAAAGCCCTGGTTCAGGAGACACGGAACAACACTCGATTTGTGGCGCTTGAACCGACCTATGTCCAGCGTCTATCTTGGCGCGGTGGACCGAACGGGAGATGTGAATGGCTCAGGTGAAACCGGCACAGCGGGATGCCTACTCGATGATCCTCGACGCGATCGATTCAGGCATCTACCGTCCCGGGGATCGCCTGGTGGAAAGCGAGCTGGCGGACCGGTTCGGTGTCTCGCGCACGCCGATTCGCGAGGCGTTGCAGCGGCTGGAGACGCAGTCGCTGCTGGCGCGCGACGGCCGGTCGCTGATCGTGGCCTCGCTGGATCACAACCAGATGGCCGAGCTTTATGCCGTCCGGTCCGAGCTGGAGGGGCTGGCCGCCCGGCTTGCGGCGCGTCATGCCACCGAGGAAGAGGTCAAGGTCCTGTTCGACATGATCGAGGATGACCGCGCGCTGCTGGACGATCCGACCGCCATGGCGCGGGCCAACCGGCGGTTTCACCGGATGGTGCATCTGGCGTCCCACAATCGCTACCTCGTGCAGCAACTCGATCTGGTCTATCGGTCCATGGCCTTGATGGCGACGACCTCTCTGGCGGCGCAGGGCCGGGGAAAGATCGCGCTGGGTGAGCATCTGTCGATCGTCAACGCGATTTCGAAACGTGACGAGGAGGCGGCCTATCGCGCGCTGCGCGACCATATCTCGGTCGCGTTCATCACGCGGCTGAAGCAGGACAACCAAGAGCATCTGTCGGTCTGAGCGGATCCGTTCCCGGCGCCCTGACAGTGCCGCGCCCGCTGTCCGCAACAGGCCCCGTTCCGGGGGGGGCCGCGCGCGCAGAACCGTGGCGGCGCGTGGATTCGCTGCGTCTTTCGCGCCGGTTCTCAGCCTTCGGGCGGTCGCTCTGCCTCCGGGCTGTCCGGGCCGGAGCGGCCATGCTGCGTCTTGTCCCAATAGAACGGATTGCGCAGCGTTTCCCACAGCGCCTTGTAGATCGCCACGGTGCCAAGCGGGAAATAGGCAAACAGGGTCGGCACCCAGAGGAACAGGCGCCGATGCGGACTGCGCGCCAGCGCCGCTAACCCAACGACGATGGAAACCGCCTCGGCGCTGAGAAAGACTGCCGTGAGGCCCAGGACCACCGGGCGGCTGAGATGGGGGTCCAGTGGATGCGGAAGTCCCGCCAGAATAAGCCAGAAGGACCAGAGCACCGGCGCCAGCGCGAACTGGATCAGCGTCGTCAGGAACAGGATCTGGAACGCGCCGAACCGGCGTGGCCCCAGATCGCGCCACAGTCTTGCCGGGCGACGGGAGTGGACCCACCATGTGATCCCATACCCCTTGAGCCAGCGGGAGCGTTGCCGGATCCATGGCCAGAACCGGTTGTTGGCCTCCTCGCGCGTGACCGAGGGGATCAGTTCCGTCCGGTAGCCGTGACGCGCCAGCCGGACGCCAAGATCGGCGTCCTCCGTCACGTTGTGCGCGTCCCAGCCACAGACCCGTTCAAGAACCTCGCGGCGAAAGAAAACGGTGGTGCCGCCCAGCGGAACGACGAGGTTCAACCGTGCGAGTCCGGGCAGCAGGACGCGGAACCAGCTGGCATATTCGATGGTGAAACAGCGTGACAGCCAGTTTGCGCGAGGATTGTAATAGTCCAGAACCCCCTGCACGCAGCCGACATCCGCCGGGGCCTGCGCGAAATGCTCGGCGACGCGAACAAGCTGGTCCGGGGCCGGGGCATCCTCGGCGTCGTAGATCCCGACGATCTCGCCCCGCGTGAAGCGGAAGGCATAATTCAGGGCGCGCGGTTTGGTGGTGATCCGCCCCGGCGGCACGGTGACGGTGCGCATCCAGGGCGGCAGATCCGTCCGGGCAAGCGTGGTCCGGGTTCTGGTGTCCTCCGCCTCCAGCACAAGGACCACGTCCAGCAGGGCCTTGGGATAGATTGATTGCGAGAGGCGTTTCACCAGCGTCTCTGCGATGTCTTCCTCATGAAACAAGGGCACGAGGATGGACATCAGGGGCGGCGGATCCGGCAACCGCGCCGGAGCCGGATCGACGCGGCGCGGCAGGGCGGCAAGGGCGACAAGCTTCATGCCCTGCGACAGGACCAGCGATCCGAGCGCGAGGGCAAGCGCCGCACCGAACAGCGCCTGGGGCGCAAGGGCCAGAAGCGCGACGCAGGCCACGCCCGCCAGATATGCGAGGAAACGCTGCGTGGAGGGCACATCGTTCAATTCGCGGCAGCTGTCTTCGGCAGGCAGCCAGGTTTCCGCCGCCTCTGCCAGCGCGCTGCCCGCACGGGCCGACAGGATGTGGTGGATCTCGGACTCGAGGGCCAGCGCCATGACAACGGGGCCGCTGTCGGAGGGCAGCAGCGGCAGAAGGTCCGGAAAGTCGTCCGGCCGGGACGTGGCCAGCATCAGCGTGTCGCCCACCTGCATCCAAGGCAGAACGCCATGTTTCAGACAGAACTCCGCCGGCAGGAGGTCGATGAGGGCAGGGTCGGGCGGCGTGTCCCGGCGGCGCAGGATCAGCGCGGCGAAATGCTGCGCCTGCGCCTCCAGCACTTCCTCGCGGGAGGCGATGGCCTCGGCGACGACGACCTGCGCCACGGTCTGGCCAAGCCGCGTGGCCTCCGCCATGGCGCCCAGCATGGCGCTTGGCGCGACCCGCCCGTCCTCCATCAGAATGCGACTGACAGGTTGGCCGCGACGGGCCCGGGCCTGCGCCAATGTGGCATCGGCAAAGGGGAGACGATGCTCCGACATACCTCATTCCGTGTGTGACCGTTAACCGGATGTTGACACAGCTTTGGTAAACGAAGCGTTAATCGCGTATGGGGCGCCCGCCTGACGCAGCTGCCCCGTCCGTCACGCGCGGATCTGTTTCCTGCGGGTCCGGAGACGCAGTCTGACTGCCTGCGCGGCAGCCAGCGGGCCGGGTGTCAGGCCGCGTCCATCGAGGCGGCGAACCGTTCGAACAGGTAGAAACTGTCCTGCGGGCCGGGGCTTGCCTCCGGATGGTGCTGAACCGAGAATACCGGGCGGCCTGCCAGACGGATGCCGCAGTTTGACCCGTCAAAAAGCGAGATATGGGTTTCCAGAACGCCCTCCGGCAGGGTCTGGCTGTCAACGGCGAAGCCATGGTTCATCGACGTGATCTCGACCTTGCCGGTGCCGATATCCTTGACCGGATGGTTTGCGCCGTGATGGCCATGGTTCATCTTGATGGTCCGCGCGCCGACCGCGAGCGCAAGCATCTGGTGCCCGAGGCAGATCCCGAAGACCGGCAGGGGCGTGCGATCCAGCAGGGCCCGGATCATCGGGACGGCGTAGGCGCCGGTCGCGGCCGGATCGCCGGGGCCGTTGGACAGAAAGACCCCATCTGGCTGCTGCGCCATCACGTCGTCATAGGTCGCCGTGGCCGGCAGCACGGTCACGTCGCAGCCGGCCGACGCGAGACACCGCAAGATGTTGCGCTTGGCGCCGTAGTCGATTGCGACAACCTTGTGGCGCGCCTGCGTCTGCGGCTTGTATCCTTCGGGCCATGCCCACCGCATCTCATCCCAGCGATAGCTTTGTGCGCAGGTCACGTCGAGCGCGAGATCCAGCCCTTCGAGGCCGGGAAAGGCGCGGGCCGCCTCGACCAGCGCCGCGGTGTCGAAATTGCCGTCCGGGTCGTGGGCAAGGGCGACATGCGGCGCGCCCTGCCGGCGAATGGCACGGGTCAGGCGGCGGGTGTCCACACCGCCGATGGCGATCCGTCCGCGCGCGGCCAGCCAGTCCGAGAGTTCCTGCGTGGCGCGCCAGTTCGCGCTTTGCGTCGGCATCCATTTGACCACCATGCCAGCGGCCACCGGATCGCCGGTTTCGTCATCGTCCGGGTTCACGCCGACATTGCCGATATGCGGAAAGGTGAAGGTGACGATCTGTCCGGCATAGGACGGGTCCGTCATGATTTCCTGATACCCCGACATGGCCGTGTTGAAACACAGTTCCGCCGTCGTTTCGCCCGTGGCGCCGAAACCCGTCCCGTAGAACAGCGTGCCATCGGCAAGGGCAAGGCAGGCGG
>CAZRZN010000225.1:0-7139 GCA_964604565.1 uncultured Rhodobacterales bacterium | reverse complement strand
CGGCGTGGCGGTGATCGTCGAGGCGATGACCGACAATCGCAACCGCACCGCATCCAACGTGCGGTCCACCTTTACCAAGAACGGCGGCAATCTTGGTGAGACCGGCTCTGTCGGGTTCATGTTCGAGCGCAAGGGCGAAATCTTTTACCCAGCAGAGGCCGGCGATGCGGACTCCGTGATGATGGCCGCGATCGAGGCGGGCGCCGAGGATGCGGAAAGCTCCGAGGACGGGCACGTCATCTACTGCGCGGACACTGATCTGAACGACGTGGCCACCGCGCTGGAAGCCAATCTTGGGGAATCGCAGTCCACCAAGCTGGTCTGGAAGCCGTCCACCACCACGGAACTGGATCTGGAGGCGATGCAGTCGCTGATGAAACTGGTGGATGCGCTGGAGGATGACGACGACGTGCAGCGCGTGACCACGAATTTCGAGGCGTCAGACGAGGTCATGGCGCAGCTGGAAGGGGCCTGAGCCGCTTTCGGGCCCTTTGGCGCCGAACATCGGCTGCCTGCTGATCCCGGCGACGTCCGCTGCCCGTTCATGTTGCCTTGAACGTCCTTGGTTTCGCGTGGCTTGGGCGGATCACGTGCAAACGGGGCGTCGCACCTGCGGCCTTCGCGGAACACGGCAAGGCGCATGGGAAGGTTGTTGGCGGGACGGGCGCTGAGCCTGTTGCTTGCCTTTGTTACCTGCCGTGTCGTCAGCGCGTTCATCGCTTGGACATGCGCGCAAGGATTGGTCTCGTTGGTCTTTCGGCAGGACGCTTGCATCTGCTGTCGGGTTTCGGTTGGAGAAAGCCAGATGCAGGAAGTCATTGCAGGATTTGCACTGGGGTTCAGCCTGATCCTCGCGATCGGGGCGCAGAATGCCTTTGTTCTGCGGCAGGGATTGCGGCGGGCGCATGTGCTGCCCGTGGTGCTGGTCTGCGCGATCTCCGATTCCGTTTTGATCGTCGTGGGCGTGGCCGGTTTTGGCGTTTTGGCGCAGGCTGTGCCGGGGCTGGAATGGGGGATGCGGGTCTTTGGTGCCGCTTTTCTGATCTGGTATGGCGCGCGCACGCTTCTGGCGGCCTGGCAAGGGGGCGCGGTCCTTCAGGCGGGCGCGGGGGCCCAAAGCCTGCAGGCGGCAGTGATGACCTGCCTTGCGCTGACCTGGCTGAACCCGCATGTCTATCTGGACACCGTGGTGCTGCTGGGCGCGGTCTCGGCGCAATATGATGCGCCGGTCCTGTTTGCAGTTGGCGCGACAAGCGCCTCTTTTGTCTTCTTCTTTTCACTGGGATTCGGGGCGCGAGCGCTGGCGCCGGTGTTTGCCCGCCCGGATGCGTGGCGGGCGCTGGATCTGCTTGTCGGGCTGACGATGTGGGCCATCGCTGCAAAGCTGATCTTGATGTGAGGGGCTTGTGCCTCCGCAGGATTGCGATAAGCCACGCATATGGCGGAACAAATACAGAGCCCCGGGCGGGGCATCTTCTGGATGGTGGTGACGGGCCTTTGCTTTGTTGCCGTCACAGCCTTGGTCAAGTTTCTGGGACCGCGCATTCCGGCGCCTGAATCGGCGTTCCTGCGCTATCTGCTTGGCCTGATCTTCCTGCTTCCTTTGGCGCGCCGGGTTGC
The DNA here is from genome assembly GCA_964604565.1 of uncultured Rhodobacterales bacterium. GTDB lineage: Bacteria > Pseudomonadota > Alphaproteobacteria > Rhodobacterales > Rhodobacteraceae > CAZRZN01. The sequence continues at coordinate 5,519 of CAZRZN010000225.1, read as the reverse complement.
GGCGACGCGGCTGACGGCGCGGCAATGGCGCCTCGTTTCGCTGAGGGCGTTGTTTCACAGCGTCGCGGTGGCTTTGTGGTTCTTCGCCATGACGCGCATTTCCATCGCCGAGGTGACGGCGATGAATTACCTGAATCCGGTTTACGTCACCGTTCTGGCGGTCCTGTTCCTTGGGGAGCGGCTGGCCTTTCGGCGCGTGCTGGCGATTGTTGCGGCGCTATTGGGGGCCTTGCTGATCCTGCGGCCGGGTTTTCGTGAACTGGATGCCGGCCATCTTGCAATGCTGCTGACGGCTCTGTTTTTTTCCGGATCGTATCTCTTGGCGAAGATCCTGTCAGGCGAACTGAGCGCGGCAGTGGTGGTCACGGCGCTGTCGGTGGGCGTGATGCTGGGACTGGCGCCGCTGGCGCTGATGGTCTGGGTCTGGCCGACGGTCTGGGAACTGCTGGTCCTGCTGGCCGTCGCCTTTTTCGCGACGGCGGGGCATTACACCATGACGCTGGCCTTTGCGGCGGCGCCAGTGACGGTGACCCAGCCCGCCACGTTCTTGCAACTGGTCTGGGCGGTGGCGCTGGGTGCGGCGGCCTTCGGAGAACCGGTGGACCCTTGGGTCATCGCGGGCGGGTCCCTGATCATGGCAGCGGTGATTTTCATTACGTGGCGCGAAGCTGTTTTGAAACGGCGCGTGACGCCGCTGGTTTCGGAAACAAAGCACTGAAATAGCGCTCTCTTTCGCCGGACCGTGTAAACGCCATGCACCCGGCGAGGCGCCCTCCCGCCCTTAACGATTCCGCAAACTCTGACCGGCAGCATCGCAAGGGCACTTGGGATGTCTGCGGAGGGTCAAATGACCGAGGAAATGGAACAGATCCAGGCTTTCTTGCTCAGTGAGCGGGAAAAGGTCCTGTCGGAGGCGGAATGGCGTTTTCGGATGCGAGGTTATGGCTACAATCTTCGCCGCACTGAAGGGGGAATCGAGGTGGCGCGATTGCCGCAGAACACGGTTCTTGGCACGCTGGAACTCTGATCGCGCGCATTATGCTCGACTTTCCCGGATGTTGGCGGTTTCCTGACCGCGAAACAGCGGAGAACAGAGCATGCAGCGCGTTGCGGTCGGATATCCATTCATTGTCGCCGGGGGGGTTTTCCTCGCAGGGCTTGCGGGCCCGGTGCAGGCGGGTCTTACGATCTGCAACGACGCGGATCTCCGGCAGAGTGTCGCGATCGGCTACGAGGCGCCGGGCGGTGTCTGGACGTCCGAAGGATGGTGGCAACTGGCACCGGGCGATTGCAAGCTGGTCATGAGCCGGGATCTTGACCGGTCATCGTTCTATTACCGTGCCACGGTCGAGGGGGGTGGCTTCGACGGGCCCTTTGCCTTTTGCAGCGTGTCCGACCCCTTCACGATTCAGGGCGATGAGGATTGCGAAGCGCGCGGCTATGAGCGGACGCGCTTTCGCAAGGTAGAGACCGGCGGCGCGACGGATTTCACGCTGACGTTGGTGACGCAGGCCCCGGAACCGGTGGACGCGCCCCATGTCGAAGACAGCTTTGCGGCGCTGGAGGTGTCGCATCCCTTTGCGCGCGGCAGCCTTGGCGAACCCTTTACCCAGAATGGTATCTTCTACGGCTGCGAAAATTTCGACGGGATGGAGTTTTGCAGCTTTGAAGTCGATGGCTGGCGCTACTTTGCCTATTACGGCAGTGGGGCGTCAGATGCGCTGCTGGATGAATTGCAGGGCTGGCCCATGCCGGTCGCCGTCGAGATCGAGGGCGACATGGTCAACTACGGCGACATCACCGTGGAGGTGGCGCTGGGCCGCGTGACCGAAGTGATCGACGGGGACGCTTGGGCCGGTGAGCGGCAGATGCTGCAAGGCCATTGGCAATCTCTTGACGATCCGCGCTCGACCCTGATGGTGTCCGGCGGTGCGGTCTACGACTATTACGATGGTGACTTCATCGGCGAGCAATGGATGACCCTCACGGACGGCTGTCCAGATGCTCCGCCCGGTGGAATCGGCTTCAACCGTCTGGAGCTGGAAACCAGAGACAGTTGGTGTGTCCTGTTGGGTGATTTCGGGACCGATTATCTGGAATTCATCAATCCCGGACGCGGCAACCTGCTGACATATCGTCGAATCAACTGACCGGCTATCCCGCCCCCACCTTTGGTTGAATATGTCGATATGTGGCGAGTCATGTCTGCGCGCACGGGCCGCATGACCATGGTTATGGGAGTCCTTCGGCCGCCGGCCGCCGGCAGCAGCGTGTCGCAGCACACCGGCTGTCCCGAGCCGACGACCTGAAACCGGCAGTCTTGCTGATTCTGGCCGTTTGTCAGGATATCCGCCTTGCGCAAAGGGTGTCTTGGTCCGCGTCTATGCACAATCGGTTCGCCGCGAAGCTTCGGTAGGACGGAGTTCCCGGTGCGCCGGGTCGGAAAAGGTGCCGTAGCGGCTGAGGTTTTTCTTGATTGACGCGCCAGTCAATAAAAGCGAGATTGGCTCCATGCCAAAGATCGGACAGGAACCCATTCGCCGCGCGGCCTTGCTGGCTGCAACGGTCGCCGAGGTCGGCGAGGCCGGAACGCTTGATGTCACCGTCGGCGCGATCGCGCGGCGGGCCGGCATGTCAAGCGCCCTCGCGCATCACTATTTCGGCGGCAAAACCCAGATCTTTCTGGCCGCCATGCGCCACATCCTCAGCGAATACAGCGCCGAGGTCCGGGACGCCTTGGCGCAAGCGCCAAGAGGACAGCGGTTGGAGGCGGTGATCGCCGCGAATTTCGCCGATAGCTGTTTTCGCCCGGCAACGCTGTCGGCGTGGCTGACATTCTACGGTCTGGCGCAGCGCGACCGTGATGCTGCGCGCCTGCTGCGGGTCTACCAGAGACGCCTGCATTCAAATCTGGTGCATGCGCTGCGCGGGCGCACCGAAGATCCGCAGGCGGTGGCAGAACTGCTCGCGGCGCTGATCGACGGCGTCTATCTGCGCGCCGCGCTTTCCGGGGGAGGTATCGACGGGGCCACGCAGACCGTGATCGATGCAGCCCATGCCCTGATGAGGACGCCATGACACAACCCAATATCCTGATCCTGATGGTCGACCAGTTGACCGGCACTCTGTTTCCTGACGGTCCCGCCGACTGGCTGCACGTGCCGCATCTGCGCGCGCTGGCAGAGCGGTCCGCGCGGTTTTCCAGTGCCTATACCGCCAGCCCGCTCTGCGCGCCCGGGCGGGCCAGCTTCATGTCCGGGCAACTGCCCAGCGTGACGCGGGTCTATGACAATGCCGCGGAGTTCTCCAGCGACATCCCGACCTATGCGCATCATCTGCGCCGCGCCGGGTATCAGACCTGCCTGTCGGGCAAGATGCATTTTGTCGGCCCCGACCAGATGCACGGGTTCGAAGAACGTCTGACCACAGACATCTACCCCGCCGATTTCGGCTGGACCCCGGATTACCGCAAGCCCGGCGAGCGGATCGACTGGTGGTATCACAACATGGGGTCGGTGACCGGTGCGGGCGTGGCCGAGATTTCCAACCAGATGGAATACGATGACGAGGTGGCCTACAACGCCGAGCGCAAGCTCTATGACCTCGCGCGTGGACAGGACGCGCGGCCTTGGTGTCTGACGGTCAGCTTCACCCATCCGCATGACCCTTACGTGGCGCGCAAGCGGTTCTGGGATCTGTATGAGGAGTGCGATCACCTTCTGCCCGAGGTGCCGGCGATGGCCTATGAGGACCATGACCCGCATTCAAGGCGGATCTTCGATGCGAACGACTGGCGCTCCTACGACATCACGGAGGATCATATCCGTCGCGCGCGGCAGGCCTATTTCGCCAATATTTCCTATCTCGACGAAAAGATCGGCCATTTGCTTCAGGTCGTGGAAGACACACGGCAAGAGGCCATCGTCGTCTTCGTCTCCGATCATGGTGACATGCTGGGGGAGCGCGGCCTGTGGTTCAAGATGTCCTTTTTTGAGGGATCGGCGCGGGTGCCGCTGATGATTGCCACACCGGGTGGCAAGGGGCGCACGGTCAGCGACCCGGTCTCCACCATCGATCTTTGCCCGACGCTGTGCGATCTGGCGGGCGTCAGCATGGAAGAGGTGATGCCCTGGACCGAAGGCGAGAGCCTTGTCCCGTTGCTGGACGGCGGCCTGCGCGAAAGTCCGGTGGCGATGGAATATGCCGCCGAAGGATCCTACGCGCCGCTGATCTGCCTGCGCAGGGACAAATGGAAATACACCGATTGCAGGCTCGACCCGGAACAACTGTTCGACCTTGAAAACGATCCGCATGAGCTGACGAACCTGGCCGAGGCGCCTGAGACGGCGGAGGTCATGGAACAATTCCGCGTCGCGGCCGCGCGCCGCTGGGATCTGGGACGCTTCGACGCCGAGATCCGCCAGAGCCAGGCGCGCCGCTGGGTGGTCTACGAGGCGCTGCGGCAGGGCGGCTATTTTCCCTGGGATTTTCAGCCGCTGCGCGACGCGAGCGAGCGCTACATGCGCAACCACATGGATCTGAACACGCTGGAAGACAGCCAACGCTTTCCGCGTGGGGAATGATGCGGGGCCGGCTGCCAGTCGGCGCCCCGACAGGAGTGATGTAATGGGTTATGATCTGCAACCGGCGGCGAGCCACTTCGTCGACGGCGCATATATCGAAGACACCGGTGGCGACCTGATCGAGGTTGTCTATCCGGCCACCGGCGACGTGATTGCAAGGGTGCACGCCGCGACCCCCGCCGTGATCGAACGCGCGATCGCAAGCGGGCGCCGCGCGCAGGCCGAATGGCGCCGCCTCAGCGGGACAGAGCGCGGGCGCGTGTTGCGCCGCGCCGCCGACATCATGCGGGAACGCAATCACGACCTGTCCGTGCTGGAAAGCTACGATACCGGCAAGCCCCTGTCAGAGACGATCTGCGCCGATGCCACAAGTGCCGCGGACGCGCTGGAATATTTCGGCGGTCTGGCGGGCAGTCTTGCAGGGGAGCATGTGCAACTGCCGGATGGAAACTGGGGCTATACGGTGCGCGAACCTCTGGGGCTTTGCGTGGGCATCGGCGCGTGGAACTATCCCACGCAGATCAGCTGCTGGAAGGGTGCGCCCGCGCTGGCCTGCGGCAATGCCATGATCTTCAAGCCCTCGGAAACGACTCCGCTCTGCGCCCTGAAGGTGGCGGAGATCCTGCTGGAGGCAGGCGCGCCTGCCGGTCTTTACAACGTGGTGCAGGGCGCGGGGGCCGTCGGCTCTGCCCTCGTGACCCATCCGCAGGTGAACAAGGTGTCGCTGACCGGATCGGTGCCGACGGGGCGCAAGGTCTATGCCGCCGCCGCAGAGGGCATGAAGCACGTGACGATGGAACTGGGGGGCAAATCGCCGATGGTGGTCTTTGACGACGCGGATGTGGAAAACGCCGTGGGCGCCGCGATCCTTGGCAATTTCTACTCCACCGGTCAGGTCTGTTCGAACGGCACGCGGGTCTTTGTCCAGGAGGGGAT
>CAZRZN010000224.1:0-7198 GCA_964604565.1 uncultured Rhodobacterales bacterium | reverse complement strand
CACATCAGTTTTGCCGGGATCTATGCGTTTTCCTCGCGCATCATGATCGGCGAAAGCCATGACATGCGGCTGATGGCCTCCCGCGACGCAGCGGAGATCGCGGCGCAATATTCCGACACCGTCGTGGGGATCAAGGTCCGAATCGGGCTGAAGGCCAGCGGTCCCTCGGGGATCGCGCCACTGGATGTGGCGATGGATGTGGCCGAGGAAATGGGCCTGCCCCTGATGGTGCATATCGACGAACCGCCCCCGAGCTATGCGGAGGTCGTCGGACGTCTGCGCAAGGGCGACGTGCTGACCCATTGCTTTCGCCCCTTTCCCAATGCGCCCGTCAACGGCAAGGGAGAGATCCGTCCCGCGATCCTTGAGGCGCGCGCGCGCGGCGTGATCTTCGATGTTGCACATGGCATGGGATCATTCTCATGGCAGTCGGCCCGCACCATGCTGGCGCACGGCTTTCGCCCGGACGTGATTTCATCTGACGTGCATGCCCTGTGTCTCGATGGCCCGGTGCATGACAACCTGCGCGTGATGACCAAGTTCATGGCACTGGGCTGGAGCCTGTCAGAGGTGATCGAGGCCGCAAGCGCCGCCCCGGCCCGGGTTCTGGGCCTGCCGGATCAGGGCCATCTGAAACCCGGGGCCCTTGGCGATGTCAGCGTCATCCGCGAGGTGGAAGGCCCGATCGATCTGGTCGATGTCCGGGAAGAAGTCGTTCCCTTCGATCGCTGCCTGACCTCGGTCGGGATCGCCGTCGGCGGGGAATGGCGCGCGGCATGACCCCGATGATCCCACCTGCCACGACACGGGAGAGCGCGGCACCATGAGCCTTGCATTGGACCTGAGCGGCAAGAAGGCCTTCGTCACCGGCGGCAGCCGCGGTCTGGGCCGTGAAATGGCGCTGGCGCTGGCACAGGCAGGCGCGGATGTGGCGCTGGTTGCCCGCCCGTCAGAGGCTCTGGGACAGACCGCCGAAGACATCCGCGCGATGGGCCGCACCGCCTGGACATTCGAGGCGGACATGGGGACGCCGGAAGCCGCAGAGGCGATCTGCCAAACCGCCCTGACTGAGGTCGGCACATTCGATATCCTGATCAACAACGTCGGCGGCCGCCGCGTAAACGTCCCGACAGAGGATCTGCCGCTGGATACATGGCGCGAGATGATGGATCTGAACCTGACCGCGACCTACGTCTGCGCGCGCATCATCGGCGGCGCGATGATCAAGGCCGGTCGCGGTGGCCGGATCATCAATGTGGCCTCGATCAACGGCCTGATCGCAGGGCGCGGGATCGGCGGGCGCCACTACGAGGCCGCAAAGGCCGCGGTGATTCAGTTCACCCGCACGCTGGCCGTCGATTGGGCACAGCATGGGATCACCGCCAACACGATCTGTCCCGGCATCTTCGCGACAGAGCCGAACATGAAGTGGAAGCGCACCCACCCCGAAATCATCGACCGTATCGTTGCGGACATTCCCATGGGTTCCCTGGGTGATCCGCGCGACCTCGGGCCGCTGGCCGTCTATCTGGCATCGGACGCCGCGCGGTTCATGACCGGCGCAAGCCTGGTCATCGACGGGGGGCAAACCTGCCTTTGACCCCTCGATCCAAACAATAACAGGGAGACTGACACATGAGACTGACAAAGTACCTTGGCGGGATCGCGCTGGCGGCGCTGATGTCCGTGCCGGCCTATGCGCAGACCCTGCGCTACGCCACGATCGGCGAACCGCCCAGCCTTGACTTGCAGATGGGCACCGCCACCCTGGCGTCGACAATTTCGCAGCACATGTTCGAGACGCTTTACGCGTTCGACGCGGCGAATGCCCCGCAACCCTATCTTGCGACCGGAGAGACGATCTCCGAGGATGGCAAGACCATCGTGCTCACCCTGCGCGAAGGCGTGATGTTCCACAACGGCGACACGATGGATGCCGGTGACGTGGCCGCATCGCTGAACCGTTGGTCCGAATACGGCGCACGCGGTCAGCTTCTGGGCCTCGAAACCGCCGAGGCGACCGGCGACCTTGAGGTGACGCTGACCCTCGCCGCGCAGAACGGCGCGTGGAAAAGCGTTCTGGCCTTCATCAACGGCGGTCCGGTGATCTACCCCGCAGAGATCGTCTCCGCCGCCGCGGGTGAGCCGATTGCCGCTGAAAACTACGTGGGCACAGGTCCCTACCAGTTCAGCGAGATCCGCCCGAACCGCTATGTCGAAATGGTGAAATTCGACGACTACACCCCCAGCCCGGGCGCGCCCGATGGCGCCGCGGGCGAGCGCGTGGCGAATTTCGACACGCTCCGCTTCATTCCGGTTCCGGACGTGGGCACCCGCGTCTCCGGCGTGCAGGCGGGCGATTACGACTATGCCGAATATATCTCGGGCGACCTCTTCGGTCTGGTCAAGGACGACCCGTCGGTTCAGGTCAAGATCAGCGCCGCGCCGATCTTCGGCCTCATGTTCATGAACTCGGAGGCCGGGCCGCTTGCGACCAACACCAAGCTGCGTCAGGCGATCGTGTCTGCCCTGAACATGGAACAGGCCCTACAGGTCTCTGTCGGCGAGCCGGAGCTGTTTAACGCCACCGGGTCCTTCTTTGCCGAAGGCAACATCTGGCACACCGCGGCGGGCACGGACGCCTACAACCAGGGCAACCCGGACAAGGCCAGGACACTCGCCGAGGAAGCGGGTTATGACGGCACGCCGATCAAGCTGCTGGTCTCGACCAACTACAAGGCGCATTTCGATGATGCCAGCGTGTTCACGCGGCAGTTGGCCGATGCGGGCATCAACGTGCAGATGGTCGTTGTCGACTGGGCCACGCTGTTGCAATTGCGCGGTCAGCCCGGCGAATGGGACATGTTCATGACGCATCACGGCAATGTGCCCGATCCGATCCTGCTGACGATGATGAACGACAGCTATCCCGGCTGGTGGACCACCGACGAAAAGCATGAGCTGATCGCCGAATTCACCGGCACCTCGGATCTGGAGGCGCGTCAGGCGGCCTGGGAAAAGCTTCAGGCGCTGGTCTACGAACAGCTTCCGGCGGTGAAGGTGGGCAACCTCTATTCCTATGACATTGCCTCGCCCGATCTGGAAACCGCGTGGGAATCCGCCCCCGCCTTCCCCTACTTCTGGGGCGCCTCCAAGTAGGCCTGAAACGTGGGAAGATATGTCATAAAACGCACCGGAGCGGCGATCGCGACCTTGATCGCCGCTTCCATTGTCATTTTCGCGTTCATCCATCTGATCCCGGGGGATCCGGTCTACGTGATCCTTGGCGATGGCGCGACGCCTGAACAGGTCGCCGCCCTGCGCGAACGGATGGGGCTGGATGAACCGCTGGTCTTTCAATACCTGATCTGGGCAGGCAACGCCCTTCAGGGCGATCTGGGGCAATCCATCTTTTTCGAAACCCCTGTCACGCAGGTCATCGCCGAAGGGGCGGAAACCTCGATCCTGCTGGCGACGATCACGATGTTCTGGATCGTGCTGTTCGGCATCCCGATCGGCATCTTCGCCGCCATCCGCCAAGGGACCTGGGTCGATCAGGGGCTGTCCGGGCTGGCGATGCTGGCCGCCTCGGTGCCGACCTTCTGGGTGGGCCTCTACCTGATCCTCATCTTCGCAGCGGGGCTTGGGTGGTTTCCCAGCTCCGGCTATCCGTCCATCTTCGAAGAGGGCGGCCTTGCCAACCTGCGCTATCTGATCCTGCCCAGCATTGCCCTTGCGGCACCGAATGCCGCGCTGATCCTGCGGCTGACGCGCGCCTCGATGCTGGATGTCGCGCGTGAGGATTACATCCGCACCGCCCGCGCCAAGGGCATCCGCCCCTACCGCGTCGTGATGCGCCATATCCTGCGCAACGCTTTACTGGCGGTGGTCTCCGCCTTCGGTTTCACCTTCGCCGCGCTGATCTCCGAGGCGGTAGTGACAGAAACCGTCTTTGCCTTGCCCGGCATCGGCCGCACCGTGGTGCAATCCATCCTGCGCCGGGATTATCCGGTCATTCAGGGGGTCATCCTCATCACCGTATGCCTTTATCTGGTCATCAACCTGCTGGTGGACCTGTCCTACCGCCTGCTGGACCCAAGGGTGGAGCTGGAATGAGGCAGCTTTTGTTCGCGTGGTCGCGCCCGGTCATGACCCGCCCGCTGACCACCATCGGCGTCGGATTCCTGATCCTGATCGTCCTGTTCGCCGCGCTGTCGCCCCTGATCGCACCCTATGCGCCCGATCAGATCGATCCCGCGAACCGGCTCTTGCCGCCGGGGGGGCCGCATATTCTCGGCACCGACCATTTCGGGCGCGACACTTTCAGCCGCATCGTCTACGGCGCACGGCTGGCGCTGCTGATCGGGGTGGGCGTCGTCGTCTTTGCGCTGGCCTCCGGCGTGCCCATCGGCGTGCTGTCGGCGCTTTACCCTGCCCTTGGGCGGGTATTGATGCGGATGGTCGATGTGCTGATGTCCTTTCCCTCGCTTCTGCTGGCGCTGGGGTTGATCGTGATCCTTGGGCAGGGTGTGTTCAACGCGATCCTTGCCATCGGCCTGATCTATCTGACCACCACGGCCCGCATCGTCTATGGTGTCGCCTTGAGGCTGAAGGCGGAACCCTATGTGGAGGCGGCGCGCAGCGCGGGGGCCGGCACATGGTGGATCGTGACCCGGCATATCCTGCCCAACATGATCTCTCCGCTGCTCGTGCAGGCCAGCTTCATCTTTGCCTTCGCGCAGCTTGGCGCGGCCTCGCTGGATTTTCTGGGCCTTGGCGCGCCACCCGACATCCCGTCCTGGGGCAATATGCTGGCCGAATCCCGCATCTACATCACCCGTGCGTCATGGCTGCTGCTTTGGCCGGGCCTGATGATCGTGCTGACAGCCTTTTCGCTCAACCTCGTGGGGGATGCGCTGCGTGACCGGATGGACCCCCGTTTCCGTGAAATGATCCGCAGATGAGGGCCGGATGCTGAGTGTCGATAACCTCGTTGTGACCGTGCGCCACGGGCCGGAGATCGTGCGCGGCGTCTCCTTTGCCATCGAACCGGGGGAGATCCTCGGCCTTGTCGGCGAAAGCGGGTCGGGCAAGTCGATGACCTCGCTCGCGCTGATGGGCCTGTTGCCCCCCACCCTCAGCGTCACCGGCGGCTCGGTCACGCTGGACGGCGCCGACATCACGCATCTGCAACCGCATGAGCGGGTGCGCCAGAAGAACGGCAAGGTCGCGATGATCTTTCAGGAGCCGATGACCTCGCTCAACCCGGTGCTGCGCATCGGCGAGCAGATCGCCGAGGCGATCCGCGTGCACGATCCCGGCACCCCGCCGGAACCCCGCGCGCGCGAATTGCTGGACATGGTGCGGATTCCCGATGCGGCGCATCAACTGGACGCATATCCCCATCAGCTTTCTGGCGGGATGCGGCAGCGGGTGATGATCGCCATCGCGCTGGCTTGCCGCCCGCAGGTGCTGATCGCGGATGAGCCGACAACGGCCCTCGACGTGACCGTGCAGCTTCAAGTTCTCGGCCTCATCCGCGATCTGTGCGACCGGCTGCACATGGGCGTGTTGTTCATCACGCATGACCTTGGCGTGGTGGCGCAACTCTCCGACCGGGTCGCCGTTATGTATGCGGGCAAACTGGTGGAAACCGCCGATGTCGGCCCGCTATTCCGCGCGCCCCTGCACCCCTACACCCAAGGGTTGATGGACTGTTTGCCCGATCCCACCTCCGACGCCGTCGACATGGCCACGATCCGCGGATCCGCCCCGCGTCCCGGAGACATACCGGACGGCTGCCCCTTCGCGCCACGCTGCGACCGCGCCACCGCCACTTGCCGGACCGGGCCGGTGCCATGGGTTCAGGGCCCCGACGGACAGACGGCGGCCTGTCATTTCCCGCTTAACACGAAGGTCAGCGCATGAGCGGCGACACCATCCTCAACATTCGTGACCTGAAAAAGACATTCCACGTCCGCAGCGACGGCAAGACGCATGAGGTCCACGCCGTCAACGGCATCTCGCTCTCCGTCCAGCGCGGAGAGACATTGGGCATCGTCGGCGAATCCGGCTGTGGCAAGTCCACCCTCGCCCGGGTGCTCCTCGGCCTCTCAAGCGCGGACGGGGGCAGTGTCACCCTGAACGGCGAGGACCTGCTGTCCCGCAGCCGCCGCCACATGGCGCGGACCCGGCTGAAGATCCGCATGGTCTTTCAGGATCCCTATGCCTCGCTCAATCCGCGCCGCTCGGTCGGCGATTCCGTGGCCGAAACCGGCGACATCCACCGCATCTTTCCCACCCGCGCGGAGCGGACGAAACAGGTGGGCGACGCGCTGGACCAGGTGGGCCTCGGGGCGAAATTCGCCAACAGCTATCCGCATGAACTCTCGGGTGGCCAGCGCCAGCGCGTCGGCATCGCCCGCGCCATCCTGCCCGTCCCGGATCTGGTGATCGCGGATGAGCCTGTCTCGGCGCTGGATGTCTCGATACAGGCGCAGGTCCTGAACCTTCTGGCAGACCTCAAGAGCCGGCTGGGCCTGACGCTTATGTTCATCAGCCATGATCTGGGTGTGGTGGCCAAGATTTCGGACCGCGTGGCGGTGATCTACATGGGCGAGGTGGCGGAAATCGGCCCCGCACGTGCCCTTTTCACCGACCCGCGCCACCCCTATACCGAACTCCTGATCTCGGCGATCCCGCGGCCCGACCCCAGCCACCGCATCACCGGCGCGGTCGAGGTCAGCGAGCCGCCCAGCCGACTGCAAAAACTGACCGGCTGTCCCTTCCGCTCGCGCTGTCCGCGCGCGACCGACATCTGCGCCACAACCTCCCCCGAGGTGCGCGAGGTCGCGCCGGAGCGTTTCGTCGCCTGCCACCACGCCTGAGGGCGCCCGGGAAACACAAGAGACAGGCCGGTGCGGGCGAAGAAACAGAACCTGCGTTCAAGAGACGGTTCGGGAACGGCCGGCCTCATCCCGGACATTCGGGATCTGGCAGATGCAGGAGGGCGACGGTCCAGTGCTTGATGTGCCAAGCTCTCCGCCAGCAGCAGGCAAGGAAGACGCGTTTCCAAGAAATGCCTCGTCGCGAGCACAGTGGCATCCAGCTCTGCCTTTTCGGCATCGACAATCAGCTGGATCAGTTCTTCCAAGTCTGATGGGCGTTCGAGGTTGATAAATTCGAAGCGCACCGTCCC
>CAZRZN010000223.1:0-7228 GCA_964604565.1 uncultured Rhodobacterales bacterium | reverse complement strand
GGAGAAGGTAAAGGTCTGGATCATCTCGACATCCTTGGCGCGCGGGCCCGCCAATTCGGAAAAGCGTCCGCCAGCGGGACCCCAATGCGACACGACCGGGACATCCCAGCCCATGCGCTCAAGCGATTTCATGACCTGCGCAGACGGACCGACATTGGCCACCATGAAGATCGTGTCTGCCCCGGCGTCCTTCAGGCGGGTCAGTTGCGGCACGACGTCGATGTCGTTCGCCTCGACGCGTTCGATGCCGGCGGTCGGCAGGCCCTTTGCCTCCAGCGCGGCGGTGAGGCCCTTTTCGTTCGACTCCCCCCAAGGGTTGTTGATCAGCATCATGCCGGGGTTCTTCGCGCCATGCACCGTTATCGCCCGTTCCACGAGGGCCACATCGACCATTTCATCCACCGCAGAGACGCGGAAGATATAGTTTTCCTCTGCCCCGTTCTTGGTGATCGGCGTGCCGGCAGCCCATGGTCCCATGAAGGGTTTCTGGCTCTGGTTCATGTAGGGCACCAGCGCCAGCGAGACCGGCGTTTGCAGACCGCCGAAAAGCACGGCCACGCCTTCGCGCTGCACCAGTTCGCGTGCAGCGGTCAGCCCCTTGCCGGGATTGCCTTCATCGTCGCGGCGGATCAGCTCGACCGGCATGCCCAGCAGGCCCCCGTCGGCGTTGATCTCTTCGATGGCCAGCATCATGCCACGGGTGATCGCCTCGCCGGATTTCGAGGACGGCCCCGACAGGGAGGCGATCAGACCGATCTTGACGGTTTCCTGAGCGGCCAGCGGCGTCGCGACGGCACTCATAAGCGCCAGCGCCGTGCCGGCGAAGGCGCGCCGGGTCATGCTTTTGAAAGAGAAGGTCTTCATGGGCAGTCCTTTCTGGTGGTTGGATAGGTTGAAGGCAGGTCGCAAAGGTGCGGTTCGGATCAGCCGTCCATCAGCGAGACATGTGCCGCGACAATCCTCCACCCCTCAGGCAGCCGTGCCCAGGCATGGCTCTGGCGTCCGATCCTGTCGGTGCCGTCTCGGGTGAATTCGGTATTGGCCGTGGCGAAATCCCGCCCGAAGGTGGTGATCACCGTGTTGCGCAACGCGCGATCCAGCCCCTTGGACGAACGCGCCTTGCGGAAGGCGAGGATGGCCTCATGGCCATGCAGATTTTCCGTCGCGCCATACCGGATGACATGCGGGCTGGTCCAAAAGCACGCGTCAAGGGTCTGGACGTCGTTGCCGGTCAGCGCGGCCTCATAGACGTTGAAGGCTGCGGTCACTTCTTGCAGGACATCTGGCAGGTTGATCTGCATGTGGCGGCTCCCCCCGACTGCACCGATGGACGCCGGCCTTTTTGCGCCGACGGCCATGTGTAAAGGGGATCCGAACCGTCATTTTGACAGGTTTCTTCGGTCCAAGCGGCCATCTTCGCGTGGAAAAGCGCGCTTTATAGGCGGAAAATTCAGTTATGCGTATAAATTGATCACGCCAGGCAGCCTTCTGCGAGGCGTCATTTCGGACCCGACGAGGGGTATGCGGCCCCCGGTCAAGGGCGAAAAACCCCTGCCGCCATGACCGCATTTCAGGATTGGACATAGCTCTGCCATGGGCTTTTCAGCGCATGACAATAACATAGACGCCCGGTGTGCCGTGGCTGCGGCATTTCTTGCCTTCGGCCGTCCCTCCGTCCATTGACGGCCCAACCCTCGCGCGGGGGTGGTCTTGCCGGAGGGGCGTATCGCCCCTCCGGTGTTGGCAGGATGGGGGATCACCCGGCCGATGCGCCCGTCATACGCTTGCGCGCGACATGCCGCATATTGACATGCGGACTGCCGCCGTCCGGCCCATCCTGATCCTCTTCGCCGATCGCCCGGCGCATGTCATCAAGGTCCCTGCTGTGCATCAGGCCCAGCGCGGTGTTGCGATAGAAGTAACCAAAGATCATGTCCCGCCCTCACACGGCCTGCCCGGACAGGCGGCTGCGGTCGACGCCGCGCAGCAGCCCGTCGTAGCGCGCGATTTGGTCCTTGAGGCGCAGCCGCTGACGTTTGAACTGTTGCAATGTCATGCAGCAGGGCGCGGGGCGGCGCAATTCGTCGTCGATCCGCGTGCCCAGATCGTGATGGCGCCGACGCAGATTGGCGACCCTGGTCTTGATCACGGGCAGTTGCTTTGCGGACGTCAGTTCCATCACGGTTCTCCTTCTCGGGTTGCTTATCAAGGCGATCTGTGACGATCGCAGTTTCGATATGGGCAGAAAAATGATCGGCAGAAGACCGCAAGCAATGAAAGTCTGATAGGTTTTTCCTATTTAGATAGCACCACCCCAGACGCCAAAGGACCGCCTTTATGCCCGCTGATCTGACCCTCAGGCAACTGACCTACTTCGTCGCCCTTGCGGATACCCGTCATTACCGGCGCGCCGCCGAAAGGGTCGGGATCAGCCAACCCTCCCTCAGCCAGCAGATCGTGGCACTGGAGGAGACCTTGGGGCTGGACCTTGTGGAACGCGGCCAGCGCGGCGCGGTGTTGACCCCGCATGGGCGGACGGTTCTGGATCAGGCGCGCCGGGTCCTTGACGAGGCGGCCACGCTGCGCGCAATGGCGCAGGACGCCCGCGAAGGGTTCAGCGGGACGATCCGGCTCGGCTCAACCCCGACGCTGGGGCCATACCTGCTGCCCTACGTGATGCGCCAGCTGCATCAGGCCTATCCGTCGTTGAAGGTGATCGTGCGTGATGCGACGCCCGTGGTCCTTCAAGAAGAGCTTCTGAGCGGGCAGCACGACCTGATCCTGACGCAACTGCCTGTGGTTTCGCAGGATGTGGACGTGATGCGCCTGTTTCGAGAGCCGCTCAAGCTGGCCATGGCGCAGGACCACCCGCTTGCGAAACAGCGGGCGGTCACGGATGCGGATCTTGCCGGGCAGGATGTTCTGACCCTGTCCGATGCCTATCGGCTGCACGCGCAGGTCGCCGCGCTTTGCGAAGAGATCGGCGCCAACCTGCGGCGAGACTACGAGGGCACCAGCCTGGACGCCTTGCGCCAGATGACCGCGCTGGACATGGGAGTCAGTTTTCTGCCGGCACTTTATGTTCAGTCCGAAGTCTCGTCGGAGACCGGCGACGTCGCCATGCGCCCCTTCCGGAAGGATAGGGTCACCCGTTCGATCGGGCTGGCCTGGCGGCGCCGATCTGCCCATCGCGACGTGATCCGGCATATGGCCACGGCGATCGGCGCGGTGGTCCGTGAACGGTTCGCCGGGGTCGTCGTCGTCGAATGAGCGGCCTGCACGGTGAACGGATGCCAAGGATGTGAAGCTGCGGGATGCGCCAAGGCGCATGGCATGTGCGACGGCGGCGGGCCGGGCCACCCGTTCGGATGGCGTCGCCCCATGCCCGACGTGTCGCAGATCTCGGGCGCGGCCGCAGCGTGCCGGTTCTGACGCCCGTATGACCTGCCCAAGGAAAGCTGCCCCCGTGTTGCCTGCCCCTCGTCGCCTGACCCCTGCCACTTCCGCAGCCTGCGAAATCCGAGGTCAGCGTCCCGTTTGCAGACTCTGAACAACGCTCATCCCGAGAAAGATCAACGCGGCCACGCAGACGATGGATGGCCCCGCAGGTGTGTCGAGGATATAGGCCGCCCGCAGCCCGACCAAGGCGGAGACGCTGCCGATGCCCATGGCCACCAATGCCATGCCCTCCGGGGTCCGGCTCAAGGGTCTCGCGGCGGCCGCGGGCACGATCAGCATGGCGGCAATCAACAACACGCCGACCACCTTGATCGCCACGGCCACCGTGATCGCAAGCGCCAATGTCAGCACCAGTTGTTCCCGTTTCGGATCGATGCCGCTGGCATGGGCCAGATCCTCGTTCAGCGTTGCGGTCAGCAGCGCAGACCAACGCCATCCAATCAGCGCCACGACAAGGCCAGCGCCGCCCCAGATGACGGCCAGATCCATCCGCGATACGGCAAGGATGTCACCGAAGAGATACGCCATGAGGTCGATCCGGATGCCGGAAAGGAACGACACGGCGACGAGCCCGAAGGCGAGGGCCGAGTGGGCCAGCACCCCAAGGACCGTGTCCATGGCATAGCCGCGCCCGGTCAGGAGGTTCACCGTCAGCGCCATCAGAAGCGCGATGACCAACGCCCCGGCAAAGACGGAGATCGACAAGGCCAGCGACAGGGCGACGCCCAGGATCGCGGCATGCGCCGTGGCATCGCCGAAATAGGCCATGCGGCGCCAGACGACGAAACAGCCCAAGGGCGCCGCGGCAAGGGCGACCCCTACCCCGGCGAGAGTCGCGCGCACCATGAAATCATCCAGCATCATTCTGCCGCTTTCGTATGGGCGTGATCATGGTTGTGATCGTGGTCGTGACGATAGAGCGCCAGCGCCCCCATGGTGCCCGAGCCGAACAACGCACGGTATTCCGGGGCCGATGCAACGACCTCTGGCGTGCCTTCGCAGCAGACGTGGCCGTTGAGGCAGATCACCCGATCCGACGCGCTCATCACCACATGCAACTCGTGGCTGATCATCAGGACGGCACAGCCGGTGTCACGCCGCACCTGATCGATCTGACGGTAGAACGCTGCGGAGCCCGGCTGATCCAGACCCTGCGTCGCCTCGTCCAGCAGCAAGAGGTCCGGCTTGCCGATCAGCGCGCGGGCCAGAAGCACACGCTGGAACTGGCCGCCCGAAAGCTGCGACATCTGCGCGCCCGACAGATCCGGAACACCTGCCTTTTCCAGCGCCTCCCGGATGGCAGCGGGGCCAACGCCGCCCGGCAGACGCAGAAAGCGCGCCACCGTGATCGGCAGGGTCGGGTCGATGTGCAACCTCTGCGGCACATATCCCAGCCGCACGCCGCGCCCGCGCACCACGCGCCCTCTTGACGGCTTTACCGCGCCGATGATCGCGCGCAGCAAGCTGGTCTTGCCCGAGCCGTTGGGGCCGACGATGGTCACGATCTCTCCCGTCTCGATGGATAGGGAGACATTGGACAGGACCGTCTTGGCACCGTAGCTGATGCCGATATTCTCAACCCGGACAAGGCTCATGCGTCGGCCTTCTCGGCGCAGGCAGGGCAGAGGCCCTCGGCCTCGACCATCGTGCGCTCGATCTGGAAGCCGGTTGCGCGGGCAGCCGCCCCCAAAGCTCCGCGCGCCGGGGCCGATTCCGCCTCTGCCACGGACTCGCACATCCGGCAGATCATGAAGGCCGGCGCATGGGATTTCCCGGGATGGGCACAGGCGATGAAGGCGTTGAGCCGCTCGATCTTGTGCGCAAGGCCATGGGCAACCAGAAAATCCAGCGCACGATAGGCGACCGGGGGTTGCGATCCGAATCCTTCGTCGCGCAGCCGATCGAGAATGATGTATGCCCCGAGCGCCCGGTGTTCCTGCAACAGGATTTCCAGGACCTTGCGGCGGACCGGCGTGAACCTCAGACCTTCCTCGGTGCAGCGCGTTTCGGCAGCCGCGATCCCCGCCGCCACGCAATTTGCATGGTCATGGCGGGAAAACCCGATGGGCGCATGTGCGTCTGGAGATGCACTTGTCATGTTATCACGTTTCCTATACGAAGTGTGTAATGTTATATAATCACATGGAGGCCCCGATGTCCAGAATGCTCCTGCCCTTCTCGCTCACCGGCGCCGTGCTGGCCGGCACGGCGTTTGCCGATGCGCCGCGCGTCGCCGTCGACATCGCGCCGGTCCATTCGCTTGTGGCGCGCGTGATGGAGGGGGTCGGCACCCCGGATCTGATCCTGCAATCCGGGGCAAGCCCGCATGAATATGCATTGCGTCCTTCCGAAGCCGCGGCCTTGCAGGAGGCAGATCTGGTCTTCTGGATCGGCGATGGCCTGACGCCCTGGCTGCATGATGCCATCGAGACGCTTTCCCCGGATGCCGCTGTGTCAGGGCTGTTGCAAGCCGAAGGGACGATCCGCCTCGGGTTTCGCGAAGGCGCCGTTTTCGAGGCGCATGACCATACCCCCGAACAAGGCCACGACGAAGAGGATCATGCGGATGGCGCAGACGACCATGCGGATGGCGATGAGGATCACGCGGAAGGCGCGGACGATCATGCCCATGGCGACGAGGATCATGCTGGCCACGGCCATGATGAATTCGACCCGCACGCCTGGCTGTCCACACGAAATGCCGCGACCTGGGTCAATGTGATCGCAGATCAGCTTTCCGCAGCGGATCCTGAGAATGCGGCGGCCTATCTCTCGAATGCCGCCATGGCGCAAAACGAAATAGAGGCGCTGACGGCAGAGATCGCAGCCATTCTGGAGCCGGCAAGAAACGGCCGCTTTATCGTTTTCCACGATGCCTACCAGTATTTCGAGGCGGACTTCGATTTCGTCGCTTCGGGCGCAATCTCCCTGAGCGATGCGTCCGCCCCCGGCCCTGCGCGGATCGCCGAGATTCAGACCCGCATCTCGGGGGAAGGCATCGACTGCGTCCTGGCCGAACCGCAATTCAATCCAGCCCTCGTCGCCACCGTGATGGACGGGACAGCGGCCAAGACCGCCGTCATCGACCCGCTCGGGTCGGAACTGACGCCCGGTCCAGACCTTTATCCACAACTGTTGCGCAACCTCGCATCAAGCCTTGCGGACTGTTTGTGACCCGACGACCAATACATTGCGGCCAATACCCGATCCGCGTCTGCGTCGCGTGTCGCGGGCTGAGCATGGTCTTGGTCGCGCCCGTGCTGGAGATCTACGCTGACCCCGATCCCAGGACACATCCCGATAGTCTCACTCGGGAACGTAAACCTGATTTCAGACACGGCCGGTCGGCACAAATTTTTGGGCGATCCCGGCGTGACCTTGCATGGGGACCGGATTTGCTACGCTCGGCCGAACGTCGTAGGACGTCATGCACATAAAACCCGAGATTGTTGCGCGGAAACCGAACACCGAAGGGCAACTGCAGTCATCGCGGGGTACGGGAAGGGTAAAGTTGCTGATGGCCGACACCAAGTGTGCAACGGCTGAAAAGGGCACCACGCAAGTTTAGTGATGGCTTCGTCGTACAACCTGAAGAAACTTTAACGATTACGATAGAGAACGCTACGCCGGAACGAAAATGAACTGCCGCGAGGACAAATTGGATGGGTTCGACTGGACCCAGATGTAACATTTCCGCAGCATAACAATGCCAACCGTGGCCTTTTCCAATCCAGCAGACAAGATGATAAGGAGCAAGGTATGGACACGA
>CAZRZN010000222.1:4182-7238 GCA_964604565.1 uncultured Rhodobacterales bacterium | reverse complement strand
TTCCTGTGCCTGCCGCGGATGTTCCAGGTGATGGTGGTCGAGAACGAGGACGAGGGCCATCTGCGGACCGCCTCCTGGGCCTTTCCCGCCTACGTCATGCTGATGAGCCTTTTCGTGGTGCCCATTGCCGCCGTCGGGCTCGACCTGCTGCCGGATGACGCCAATCCCGACATGTTCGTGCTCACCCTGCCGCTCCTGGCGGGTCAGGACGGGCTGGCGATCCTGTCCTTCCTCGGCGGCTTCTCCTCGGCCACGTCGATGGTGATCGTGGCGGCGATCGCGCTGTCGACCATGGTGTCGAACCATATCGTGATGCCTGTCTGGCTGTGGTGGCGCGAGGGGACGGCCAGTGTCTCGGGCGATGTGCGCAACGTGGTCCTGCTGTCGCGGCGCCTGTCCATCGCGGGCGTGCTTCTGCTGGGGTATCTGTATTACGCGCTCTCTGGCGGGGGAACGGAACTGGCCGCGATCGGTCTGATTTCCTTTACCGGGGTGTCGCAGGTCCTGCCGGCGATGATCGGTGGCATCTTCTGGCGCGGGGCCACGCGGATCGGTGCGCTGGCCGGGCTGACCATCGGCTTCGCCATCTGGATGTATACGCTTTACCTGCCCAGTTTTGGTCCGGGCATCGTCCTGCCCGAAAGCTGGTTTGTCGCGGGTCCGCTTGGGCTTGGCGGTTTGCGGCCAGAGGCGCTTTTCGGCTTCCGCTTCGATGACAACCTGATGCACGCCACATTCTGGAGCCTGTTGGGCAATACGCTGGCTTTTGTCGTGGCGTCGCTGTTCAGCGATGCCGCACCGCTGGAGCGGTTGCAGGGCGCGCAGTTCGTCTCTGCGCAGAGGGCGGGCGCAGGGCAGCGCAGTCGGTTGCAGGGATCCGCGCAGAGCGAGGATCTGATGGTGATGACCCAGCGCATTCTGGGCGCGGCAGAGGCGCAGGCGCTGTTTCTCCGCGAGGCACGCGATCAGGGCGGCGCAGGGAGTTTGCCCGCCCCCACGCCGGAGTTTCTCCAGCGGCTGGAGCGGGAACTGGCGGGCTCGGTCGGGGCGGCAACCGCCCATGCGATGGTCTCACAAATCGTCGGGGGGGCCATGGTGTCGGTCGCGGATCTGATGGCCATGGCCGACGAGACCGCGCAGATGATGGAATATTCCGCGCGTCTGGAGGCGCAGTCGCAGGAATTGTCGCGCACGGCCGGGGAGCTGCGCCGCGCCAACGAGAAACTGACCCGCCTTTCCGTGCAAAAGGACGCCTTTCTCAGCCAGATCAGCCACGAGCTGCGCACCCCGATGAGTTCGATCAGGGCCTTTTCCGAGATCCTGAGAGACAACACCACCGGGCTCACGCAAGAGGAACAGAACCGCTACGCCTCGATCATTCAGGACGAGGCCCTTCGGCTGACGCGGCTGCTGGACGATCTTTTGGATCTGTCGGTCCTGGAGAACGGACAGGTGAACCTGAATTTGTCGGAAGGCCTGCTGGAGGATGTGCTCGATCGTGCGGTATCCGCCGCTTTGGCGGAGGAGGCGACCTCGGGCCTGCGTGTCATGCGGCACAGGATCAACGAACAAATCCGTCTGAACACGGATGTGGAAAGGCTTAGTCAGGTGTTCATCAACCTGATTTCCAATGCGCGCAAGTATTGCGACGCCGATGATCCCGAGTTGCAAATCATCGTCACCCGGACGCGCGGGCGGCTGATGGTGGATTTTGTCGACAACGGCACAGGTGTCGCCCCGGAAGCCCGCGACGTGATCTTTGAAAAATTCGCACGGGTCAGCGATCAGAAGGCTGGCGGTGCCGGTCTGGGACTGGCCATCTCGCGGCAAATCGTGACCCGGCTGGGTGGAGAGATCACCTATTTGACAGACCGCAGCGGCGGTGCTTTTCGCGTGGCCATGCCGTTCGGTCAGGAACTTGCGGCGCAATGAACGCCGCTCGCGCAGCGAGGGAGGCGGGACGCAACGGGGACAAATTCTGAACAAAACCTCAGAATGTTAAAGCGCTTGGTAACCAAATCGGTCGATAACGGATGCGGAGGAAGTTTATGACGGGCAGGCATCTGCATGGCTGATGGCACACGCAATGACGTTTTGGGTCAGAAGGCCCAGGCGGCTCAGCGAGCTTACGAGGCGCGCGGCATGTCCATGTCGAAGGCGCTTAAGCGCGCTCTGTCCCGCACCGCCGATGTTCTTTGGGACCTCGCGTTGGTCACACAGGCCGTTACCGTCGAAATGCTGGACCAGGACGAGGTGACGGAGGCGCTGGGGCCGCGTGACCTGCTGCTCTTGCTCGATGGTCCGGATGGCGCCGTTGGTGTCGCGGCGGTGGACCGTCAGGTGATGACCGCCGTGATCGAGGTCCAGACGATCCAGCAGGTCACCCAGATGCCGGTGGATGACGGGCGAACCCTCACGCAGACGGATGCCGCGATGATGGCGCCGCTGCTGGACGGCGCGCTGAGCCGGCTGGCGGATACATTGCTTGATCACCCTCTGCATTCGCAGCTTTGCGGTTTCCGCTTTGGGGCGATGATCGAGGATTCGCGCAGTGCGGCCCTATTGCTTGATGCCAGCGCATATCGGTCTTTCCGGGCGGAGGTCGATCTGGCGCTGGGCCGTCGTCGCGGGGCGGTCACGGTGTTCCTGCCGGAGCGCAAGGCCAAGCGCGATGCCAACGCGGCAGAGCAGGGACCCGGCCCGCATGAGGAACGTCTCAGCCGAGTGCCGGCGAGGCTTGACGCGTCGCTTGCCCGGTTGACGCTGCCGCTCAGCAAGGTCGGCGCGCTCAAGCCCGGCGATCTGCTGCCTCTGCCGCCGGATGCGCTCGACAAGGTCGAGGTGAGGGCGGGGCGCGGGCATCTGGTGGTGCGTGGCCGTCTTGGTCAGATGAACGGGCTGCGTGCCGTGCGGCTGAACTGTCCGGTCGGTGCCCTGCCACGAATGGACGCCCCCGCCGGATCCGAAGCCATGGACACGACCCAGGCCGAGGATGAGATGGGCGATTTCGGGCAGAACAGGTCGGGCAGCAATGCCGCCGTGCCGACCGCCGCGGC
>CAZRZN010000222.1:0-4172 GCA_964604565.1 uncultured Rhodobacterales bacterium | reverse complement strand
GCCTTCGTCGATATCGCGAAAGACACTATGGATGAAGAGCTGCCAGATCTTCCGTCGCTGGATTTTGCGACGGATGCGGCAGACTTCGACTTTGACGCGCCGGATGGCGATGGGGACGGTGCCGAACCGATGGAGGCCCTGCCAGCCATGGACATGGACGGGGATTTTGCCTCCGCGCCGCTTGATTTCGATTTCGATGAACAATAGCCGACGCACGCGTTGCGACATGGCCTGAACGTGTCGGTCCAGGCCATGCAGTGATGCCGATATGATCAAATCAGCCGCGTTGCGCGCGAGCCGGGAGCGCGCCGAGGCTTCAGGCCTTTGCCAGCGCTTCCAGCGTCGGTCGCAGTCCAGAAAGATCGTATCCGGCCTTTCCGGTCGCCTCCAGGACCGCGTCGACACCCAAGGATTCGGCATGGCCAAGGGCCCAGACCACAGAGCACCTTGTGCCTGAAGCGCAATAGGCCAGCACCGGACCCTCGGCGCTTTCGACCAACTCGTCCTGTTTCAGGATGTTTTCGGCCGTCATCGTCTGATGTGTGAGGGGAAGCGCGCTGAAGCGGATCCCCTCGGCCTCGATCGCGGCGCGCATCGCCTCCGCCTGATGCGATGGTGGCACCTCGGCGTCGGGTCGGTTGCAGATGATCAGCTTGTAACCCGCCGATTTCAGCGCCGGTGCATCCGACGGATCTATCTGGGGTGACACATGGTAGACGGGGGTGATGATACGCGGTTCCATGGCTTTGGTTTATTCCGCCGGAACCGTTCTGTCCAGCCGCGCCCGAAGTGTCGGTGCGATCAGCATACCGGCCAGCATGGCCGCGACAAAGGCATAAAGCCCCGGACCGCCGTAGCTGAGGGCCGCGATGGACGGTCCGGGGCACAGCCCGGCCAGACCCCAGCCCATCCCGAACAGAATGGACCCGCCGATCAACTTGCCGTCGATTTCTCTTGACGGTGGCGGTGGCAGCGCCAAGCCGGTCAGTGACATCGTGCGGCTTCGACGGACCAGCCAGGCTATCGCCATCGGGATCATGGCCCCGCCCATGACAAATGCCAGCGTCGGATCCCAGTTGCCGAACACATCCAGCCAGCCCTGCACCTTGGTGGTGTCGGTCATACCCGAAATCAGCAGGCCCGCGCCAAAGAAACCGCCTGCGATGAAAGCGATGAGAAGTCGTGCCATGTCAGATGACCCCCAGAAGATGACGGAAGAGCAGGACGCCGATCCCGCCGGCCAAGATGTAGATCAGCGTGGCCACGATCCCGCGGAGCGAAAGCCGTGACATTCCGCAGACCCCGTGCCCGGAGGTGCATCCGTTTGCGATACGCGTGCCAATGCCGACCAGCAGACCGGCGGCGAGCAGCACAGGGTAATTGTCGGTGATATTGGTGCTGACCTCCCGGTAGAAAGGCATCAAGAGCATGGGCAGCAGTGCGACCCCCACCAGAAAGACGACACGCTCCAGCGCCGTCGACCAGCCGGACCCGTCCACAAGGCCGCCGATGATCCCAGAAGCCCCCATGATGCGGCCATTTCCCAGCAGGTAGACCGCGCCACCCGTGCCGATCAGCAGTCCGCCGATCAGGCCCCATATCCAATCGATTGGCATCCTTGCGTTTCCTTTTCGCGTTTTCCAGTGTCCCGCTGACTGGGGACGATCCTTGTTGTGAATTGACGGTCGCCGCGGAACCGGAGCGTCCCGCAGCGGTCCTCTGAGGGGTCAAAGCTTGTTGACCGGCACCTTTAGGAACACGTCGCCCTTGTCGTCCGCCGGCGGCATCTGACCGGCCCGCATGTTCACCTGAAGCGAGGGGATGATCAGTTTGGGCATGGCAAGCGACGCATCGCGCGTATCGCGCATCTCGACGAATTCCGCCTTGGTCTTGCCGTCGCCGACATGGACGTTGCGGGCCTTTTGCTCCGCCACGGTTGTTTCCCAGGCGTAGTCGTCGCGGCCGGGTGCCTTGTAATCATGCCCTACGAAGATCCGCGTCGCTTCCGGAAGGGCGAGAATCTTTTGAACGGAATCATACATTGTCTCCGACGAGCCACCCGGGAAATCGCAGCGGGCTGTGCCGAAATCTGGCATGAAGAGCGTGTCGCCGACAAAGGCCGCGTCACCAATGACGTAGGTCAGACAGGCGGGCGTATGTCCCGGCGTGTGCAGGACGTCGCCGCGCATCTGTCCGATGTGCAGGATGTCGCCCTCCTCGAACAGCTTGTCGAATTGCGAGCCGTCGCGCTGGAACTCCGTGCCCTCGTTGAAGACCTTGCCAAAGGTGTCCTGCACGACCTTGATGCGGTCGCCGATCCCGATCTTGCCACCCAGTTCTTTCTGGATATATGGCGCGGCGGACAGGTGGTCCGCATGCACATGCGTCTCAAGCAGCCATTCGACCGAATAGCCCTTGTCCTTGACAAAGGCGATGATCGTATCGGCCGAGCGCGTATCGGTGCGGCCGGATGAGTAGTCAAAGTCCAGAACGCTGTCGATCACGGCACAGTTCGTGCCATTGGGATCGCGCACAACATAAGAGATCGTGTTGGTGGCGTCGTCGAAAAAGGCGGTCACTTCAGGTTTCATTGGTGCATCCCTCCAAATCGCTGTGATCTTCATATAACCAAAAATGAATGTGTTTCAAGGAGAGTCTCCGGATTGACTTGCATCAAGGCCGGGCAAGCGCCGGTTTGACAGGTTTGATGTGGGTAAAGGAGGCATCGCACAATGTCGCATCACGCACGAAAACACGCCCTGTTGGAACGGCTTCGCACTCTGGGCGTTGACTTACGCAGCATCGAGGAGGCGCTCGAATCACCGCATTCCAAGGATTGGGAAGAGATGGCGGTCGAACGCGAGGGCGAAGAAGTTCTGGAACGCCTGGGCGAGAAGGGGCAGGCCGAGATCGCTCAGATCCGGGCTGCGCTGGAACGAGTGGCGCGTGGCGAATACGGGTTCTGTGTCCGGTGTGGCGAAGAAATTTCTGAACAGCGTCTGGACGTGCTGCCCGCAACCCCGTTCTGCCCGCGATGCGCTGCGGCAAATTAAAGTTTTTATCATCTGGAGGAGGTCGGCAAATGTCGGAACAACTGAAGGCACGCATGGAGTCGCTGCGTCACGAAATCGCGCATGCCGAAGGAGCAGAGCGGGCAGATTTGGTCGACAATCTCGAACAGGTGGTTGCCATGTTGTATGGTCATGGGCGGAAAGACGCTCCGGCTTGGGCACGCGACCTGCTGGACCAAGCGCACGATGCCGAGGTCGAAGACGAATTCGACAACATCCCAGTATGATCATGTGGTGACACGCTGTGGCGTCGGGGGACCCTCGGGTCGGAAAAGAACAGCGGCATCGCGGCTTGACCCTGCCATCGCTGACCGGAAGGTTTACAAGCGGGCGCGCGAATAGGAACCTGCCGGCACGGATGTCACGTCCCCAAAGCACCCCTGCGAACGGGGCTTTTGCGCGGGCCGCTTAGGGTTTCCCGCATCCCCCTGAGTCGTTCGTCAACCTGCGCGAAGAATTTCGACTTTGTTGACGCGCGGTTGTCCGCGTGCCGACGTGCTCCCGACGGCGCGGTGCAGGCAGGCTCACGCGAGGAAGATGCCCAAGATGACCAGCATCAGGCCCATGACCGAGAGCATCAGCGCGCCCATGTTCAGTGGAACAACCTTGCGGACCACGTCGCGGAGGGCCTCATCCGACAAACTGGCGCGGCGGGCCCTCCATACGCGCACGATACACCAGATAAGTCCGGCCAATCCCACCAGCGACACAATCGCGCCCGCCCAGATCAGTGCTGCCATCGGTCCGGTCCTTCTCTTTTTCTGCGTGCAGCGCCTAGCGCCCCGCGCAGCGCCGCGCAAGCCCTGCGCCTTGGTGCCATGCGCTCTTGATGGGGGTGCGGGCCTTGGGGTAACCAAAGGCCTGAGCGGTCAAGAGGCAAGAGAGGCAGATCATGCAGGACACCCCATCGGACAGCTACGGCGTCGCCGCGGGCGAACTCAAGCAGTTCATCGAACGCGTCGAGCGTTTGGAAGAAGAAAAGAAGGAAGTCGCGGAGCAGATCAAGGAGGTCATGGCCGAGGCAAAGGGCCGTGGCTACGACACGAAGGTCCTGCGCAAGGTCATTGCCCTGCGCAAGCGCGATGCCGACGATATCGCCGA
>CAZRZN010000221.1:0-7240 GCA_964604565.1 uncultured Rhodobacterales bacterium | reverse complement strand
GTCCAGCGCGATATGGCCGGTCATGGCGCGGATCCAGCCCATCTGCGAACAGACGACGGTGATCGGCTCGCGCTCGATCATCGCCTCAAGCGGGACTTCCTCGACCTCGGTCGCCTCGGAAAAGGCGGTCAGTCGGTTGCCGCGGGCCAGCCCCTTGCCAAAGCTCTTCTTGACGGCCCGCAGTTCTTCGCCGATGCGCTGCCATTGAAGATCTTCGGAATCGAGCAGGTCCTCCAGCCCGGCGCGCTCTTCCATCAGCGTGTCGCGCTCCTTGACCAGTTCAAGCTCTTCGAGACGCCGGAGCGACCGCAGCCGCATGTTCAGGATTGCCTCGGCCTGAACGTCCGAAAGGCCCTCGTCCCGGCCAACATAGCGGCGCGGAACCGTGCCGGGGCCGTCCTCATCGGTCAGCACGCCGCGGGCCTCGGCCTCCGGGTCGACCTGAAGCGACAGTGCCTTGATATCGACCCCCTCCAGCGGTGAGCGATAGTCGGACTCGTCCGTGGCGCGCGGGATGGTGGCCTGATGGGATTTTGACCAGTCCTCGTACATCAGGGCGACTTTGGGATCCTCGTCGTAGCGGATGATGTCGATCACCCGGTCGAGGTTCAGAAAGGCAACGATCAGCCCCTCAAGCACCTCAAGCCGGTTGTCGATCTTGGCCATCCGGTGCTTCGACCTGCGGATCAGCACCTCGCGCCGAAAATCGAGGAAGGCGCGCAGCACCTCCTTGAGCGAGCAGACCTTGGGCGTCACGCCGTCGATCAGGACGTTCATGTTCAGCGAAAAGCGGATTTCCAGATCGGAGTTGCGGAACAGCATGTTCATCAGGACGTCCGGATCCACGTTCTTGGATCGCGGCTCAAGGATCATCCGGATGTCCTCGGCGCTTTCATCCCTGACGTCGGCGAGGATCGGCACCTTCTTGGTCTGGATGACTTCGGCCAGCCGCTCGACCAGTTTCGATTTCTGGACCTGATAGGGAATCTCGGTCACCACGATCTGCCAAGTGCCGCGCCCCAGATCCTCGACCGCCCATTTCGCGCGGAGGCGGATGCTGCCCCGTCCGGTGCGATAGGCCTGCGCGATGTTCTCACGCGGCTCGACGATGATGCCACCGGTGGGAAAGTCCGGACCGGGCACATGGTTGAGCAACGTGTCGTCGCGCGCGTCGGGCGTCTTGATCAGATGCAGGCAGGCGTCAATCAATTCGCCGATGTTATGCGGCGGAATGTTCGTCGCCATCCCGACGGCGATCCCGCTGGAGCCATTCGCCAGCAGGTTGGGGTAGGCGGCGGGCAGCACCACCGGTTCGGTCAGGCGGCCATCGTAGTTCGGACGAAAATCGACGGCGTTCTCGTCCAGACCCTCCAGCAGCGCCTCGGACATTATGGTCATGCGCGCTTCGGTGTAGCGCGAGGCTGCCGGGTTGTCGCCGTCGATGTTTCCGAAGTTGCCCTGACCGTTGACCAGCGGGTAGCGGATCGTGAAATCTTGTGCCAGCCGTGCCATGGCATCGTAGATTGCCGCGTCGCCATGCGGGTGGAAGTCGCCCATGGTGTCGCCGCTGATCTTGGCGGATTTGAGAAAACCGCCGGATGAGGACAGCCGCAGACGCCGCATCGCATATAGGATTCTGCGGTGAACGGGTTTCAACCCGTCACGCGCGTCCGGCAGCGCACGGTGCATGATCGTGCTCAACGCGTAGGTCAGATAGCGGTCGCCTATCGCGCGGCGCAGCGGCTCGGCCATGTCGCGTGGGGTGATATTGGGGTCTGCGGCGTCGTCATCCATAGATATGGTGATACCGCCGCGCTATCGTCGCAGCAAGCGGTGGTCAGGCAAATAATCTCTGAAATTCCCTTAGAGTGGGATGGGGAATCTGTTATGCACGACGCCACGCCGCGCAGACCCCGATGGGTGCGGCGCCGTTTCGTGAGGATTTCCGGGGGAAGAGCGATGATCCGCATCATGCTCCTTACATTCGCTGTGTTGGGCTGGGCATGGTTTGCCCTGTCCGGCGGCGCGTCTTTTGTGCCCGGCGAGCATGGCGTGACACTGATGGCCGAGGTCAAGCCAGTGGCCGAGCGACCCGTTCTGCAACGCAACACCTTGCAGCCGCGCACAGCGACCAATGTCGCGGACCCCGCGCCCAAGGTGACGTCCCTCGCAGAGCGCGCACCGTGGCAGGTCAAGACGGTGCGCGCCCCGGATCCCGTCACGACGACACCCGAACGAACCCGGCCCGCGCCGGTGACACCCACGCCCGATACCGGCGGGGGCGCCCCTGTCGTAACGACATCCCCGATCGCCCCGCGCGAGACGATCGAAGCGACGGAACCGGATCCCGTCACCTCGGCGGACAGCGACGATTTCGCGGCATTGCTGACCGAAACGATCCGCAACAGCGCGCCGCCTGCGCCCATCGCGGCGGAACCGGTGGATAATTTCGACCCGAATGCCACGATGCAGCGTATCTCAGGCCTTGGCACGTCCTTGCCGTTGGGCACCGCGATGGGCGCGGCCACTGCACCGGAGTTCTTGGACGGTGACGTGGAATTCCGCACCGTCACGGGGACACGGGTCAATCTGCGGGACGGACCTGCGACCAGCTATCCGGTCGTCACACAGCTTTTTGAGGGGGATGAGGCAGAAGTCCTGGACCAGACCGGCGACGGCTGGGTCAGGTTGCGCACGCTTGACGGCGTCAACGTGGGCTGGATGTCGGAGGATTTCCTGCAACGGTCCGAATAGGGTATCGTGTCCGCAGGCTCAGCCGAACAATTGTCCGCCGCCTGCCGCGCGCGGGGGCGATGCCCTCTCCAAGCGCAGGATCTCTTCTGATTTATGGATAGACCGGCAACCGAGGCAGAAGCCACTTTCATTTGCCTTGCCTCTGGCCTAAGGCGCGCCCATGGCGGAGCGATCCATTCTCATCACTGGCTGTTCTTCCGGGATCGGGTATGACGCAGCCCACGGGTTAAAGGCGCGCGGCTGGCGGGTCTTTGCCGCTTGTCGACAGGAAACGGATTGCGCGCGCCTGCGCGCCGAGGGGCTGGAAAGTCCACGGCTCGATTATGCAGATCCGGCCACGATCCAGTCCGCGCTTGCAGAGGTGCTGGAGGCAACCGGGGGCAGATTGGACGCGGTGTTCAACAACGGGGCCTATGCCGTGCCCGGCGCGGTGGAGGATCTTCCCACCGGGGCGCTGCGCGCCATTTTCGAGGCCAATGTCTTTGGCTGGCATGAACTGACGCGGGCCGCCATCCCTGTGATGCGGGCACAGGGCCATGGACGGATCATCAATCACGGATCGGTTCTGGGCCTTGTGGTGGCCCCTTGGCGGGCTGCCTACAACGCGACGAAATTTGCGACCGAGGGGCTGACCGATACCCTGCGGATCGAGATGCGCGACACGCCGATTCACGTGATCACCTTCAACACCGGGCCGGTCACCTCGAAGATACGGCAGAATGCCATACCGCATTTCGAACGGTGGATCGACTGGCGCGCAAGTCCCCGCGCGGCGCAATACGAGGCTCGATTGTTGCCGCGTCTCTACGAGGATCGGGGGCCGGACCGGTTCGAATTGCCGGCCTCTGCGGTCACTGCCAAACTGGTCCACGCGCTCGAAAGCCCGCGCCCGCGCCCGCGCTACTATGTGACCAGGGCGACATGGCTGATGTCGGCCGCGCGTCGGCTTCTGCCGACCTCGGGACTGGACTGGTTGACGTCAAAGGGATAGCGGCCCCTATTCGCTTTTACGCGCCACTCAGCTATGTCACCGCCAAAGCCAAGGAGGCACCATGGCCCAGGATCCACTCTTCATCGTCATCGCCGTCGTCATGCTGGCGGTGGTGGGAATTCTGCTTTTCGGCATCGGCAGCTTTGCCAAGGGCGGAGAGTTCAACAAGAAATATGCCAACAAGGCGATGCGCTGGCGGATCGGGGCACAATTTATTGCCGTGGTCCTCATTCTTTTGTTTGTCTGGGTGAGGGGAGGCTGATCATGGTCGTACTGAACAAGATCTATACCAAGACCGGTGATGCCGGTGAAACCGCGCTGGGCAATGGGGCGCGGGTGGCCAAATTTGCGATGCGGGTGACCGCCTACGGCACGGTGGACGAACTGAACTCCGTCGTCGGACTGGCGCGCCAGCATTCAAAGGGCGATCTGGATTCGCAGTTGAGCCGGATCCAGAACGACCTTTTCGACCTTGGCGCGGATCTTTGCACGCCGGATCTTGAAAAAGACGCCTCTGCCGAATACCCGCCCCTGCGCATGGTTGCCTCGCAGGTGTCACGGCTGGAGCGTGAGATCGACGTGATGAACAAGGCGTTGGAACCCCTGCGCAGTTTTATTCTGCCGGGCGGCACGGCGCTGGCAGCCCATTTGCATCATTGCCGGACCGTGGCGCGGCGGGCCGAACGCTACACCGTGGAACTGGCGACAGTCGAGACCGTGAACAATGACGCGGTGAAATACCTCAATCGTCTTTCGGACTGGTTCTTCGTGGCGTCGAGATTTGCCAACGACGAAGGCCGCGCAGACGTTCTCTGGGTTCCGGGGGCCAACCGCGACTAGCGGTGCGGCACGATCTGTCAGTCAAACCGCTCGGGGGCCAGATAGTCAGCGGAATGCCGCCCTCGTGCGGGTCTGCGGCTTCGATCCGGCGGATGCGCGCATTGGCTAGAGCCGCTCTGCCTCCAGCCAGACGCCACCTTCGGGGCGCAGGGTCAGGATCATGACCGGCTTTGGATCGCGTCCCTTCACGGGTGTGAAGCGGAAATTGGCCAGCAAGGTTGCCAGAATGATCACCGCCTCCTGCAAGGCGAATGAGGCGCCTATGCAGATGCGTGGTCCGTCGCCGAACGGCAGATAGGCGTAACGCTCTGGCTTGTCCCCGGCCCACCTTTGGGGACGAAAGGCATGCGGGGCCTCCCACAGGGCATGATGCCTGTGCAAGGCGTAGATCGGCACGATGACGGTGTCGCCCGCGCCGATCCTTCTGCCGCACAACCGGTCCGACGCCTGCGCCGTGCGGGACACCATGCCGCCGGGCGGATAGAGGCGCAGCGCCTCGTCCACCACCTGCCGCACGCCGGTCAGGCGGGCAACGTCCTCGCCCCGGGCCACCCCGTCCGACAGCAATGAGCGTGTCTCATCACGGACGCGATCCTGCGCGTCCTGATCGAAGGCCAGCAGATACAGCGACCACGACAGCGCCAGTGCCGTCGTCTCATGGCCCGCTACGATGAAGGTCAGCAGGTTGTCGCGCAGTTCGGTGACCGTCATCCTGCGTCCGCTGTCCGGATCCTCCCCTGCCATGAGCAGGTCCAGCAGGTCGGGTATGCCGGATGCGCCGCGTTCCGCGCGGGCCTCGATGGCGGTGTCTGCGACCTCGCGCATGTCGGTCACGCCCGCGACCGACAGCGCCCGTCCCGGACGCGGCACCCACGACGGAAGTCCGAGAACGTCAAACAGGGAGATCTTGCCAGCCTCCGAGATATACGCGTCAATCGCCTGATGCACCACGTCCCGGTCAAATCCCTCACCTCCCGAAAATGTGACATCCGAGATCACGTCGAACGTGGTGGTCACCATCTCCTGCATCATGTCCACCGCGCGTGGTCCGGCGTCCTCGATCCGGGCGACCGACCGCTCTGCCGCCGCCGAGATGACCGGGGCAAGGTTCATGACGTTGCGATGCGAAAACGCCGGGGCGGCAGTGCGTCTCTGCCACCGCCAATGCGCCCCCTCGGCGATGAAAAGGCTGTCGCCGACGGCCGGTTTCAACAGGTTCTTGGTGACCTCGGATTTTGGATAATTATCAATATTTTCAAGCAGTATTCGTCTGATCGCGCCGGGCTCGGTGACCATGTGCCAGGGTTTGCCGGTGCGACCGGAGACAATGGGTTCGTGCAGCGCGATTTCGGGAATGATCGACAGCACGTTGTCCCGCGATGCGCGCAGGCTTTGCAGTATTCCAAGCTTTCGGGTGACGAGCGGCACCTGCACGGGCAAGGCGGTCGTGTCGCTCTGTAGATGGGTGTCTGGCATCTGTGGCTCCTTGGTCGCTGTCATGAAGATAGCGGGCCGCAGGGGGTCGACAAAGCCTGCGCGCAATTGCAGGCAACTCTGTGCCGCGATATCGCTGCCGCGGCTATGGAGGGATGTCTATGATCCGTATTGCTGCCGCTTTGGTGATGACGCTGGGCCTTGTCGCCTGCACGGACGCCACAAAGGATTTGTCGGCGCCGACAGAGCCGCTGGGAAATTTCCAGCTCGGGTTTTCCGAGGTCGTCACAGAAAAACCTGCGCCGCAAAAGCTTCTGGTATCTCGCGAGGCCACGCCCGAGGAATGGATCGAAAGCGTTGATCAGGCGCTTGAAACGCGTTTTGGCCGGTTCGAAGGTGATCGCTACTACCACCTGGGTGTGAAGGTGATCGCCTATTCGCTTCCGCCTCCCGTCGTGCCGGGCAAATCGGCCCTGCATGTCGTGGTGACGGTTTACGATGACGCCAACTGCATCAAGATGAATGCCAAGGTGCACGATGTGATGGTGATCCAGGTCTTCGAGTCGCGCCTGCAATTGACGCGCGAAGAGCAAATGCAAAGATTGTCCGAGACTGCGGCAAAAGAGGTCGAAACCTGGTTGCGCGAGCAACAGGAAAGCGAGAATTGGTTCAATCCAGATTACACGCCCCCGGAGGATGCGCCGCGCGTTGCCGGTGGATGCGACGCGTAATCGGACAGCGGGCTGACGCGGGGGCGCATGTCCCGCTTGATTTTCCCGGCTCGACTCACTAAACGGCGCGCGATGCAACTTCGGGGTGCGACAGCGGCCCCCCATAACCGTGAGGCGTCCATACCAATGGCAAAGGCAAAGTTTGAACGCGGCAAGCCGCACTGCAACATCGGCACGATCGGGCACGTTGACCACGGCAAGACGACGCTGACGGCGGCGATCACCAAGTATTTCGGTGACTTCCGGGCGTATGACCAGATCGACGGCGCGCCGGAGGAGAAGGCCCGCGGGATCACGATCTCGACGGCGCACGTGGAATACGAGACCGACGCGCGCCACTACGCCCACGTCGACTGCCCCGGCCACGCCGACTACGTCAAGAACATGATCACCGGTGCCGCCCAGATGGACGGCGCGATCCTGGTCGTGAACGCCGCCGACGGCCCGATGCCGCAGACGCGCGAGCACATCCTGCTGGCCCGCCAGGTGG
>CAZRZN010000220.1:0-7247 GCA_964604565.1 uncultured Rhodobacterales bacterium | reverse complement strand
GTATTTCAGCATCGCGATCCGGTCGATCCCCATGCCGAAGGCAAAGCCCTGCCAGTCATCCGGGTTCACCCCGGAATTGCGCAGCACCTCCGGGTGGACCATGCCGGAGCCGAGGATTTCCAGCCAATCGTCGCCCTCGCCCACCTTGAGCACGCCGCCCTCCCATGAACACTGGATGTCGACCTCTGCCGAGGGTTCGGTGAAGGGGAAATGCGAGGCGCGAAAACGCAGTTCGACATCATCGACCTCGAAATAGGCCTTCACGAATTCCTCCAGCACCCATTTCAGGTTCGCCATGGAAATGTCGCGGTCGATGGCCAGCCCCTCCACCTGATGAAACATCGGCGTGTGCGTCTGGTCATAATCGGCGCGGTAGACACGGCCCGGCGCGATGATCCGGCAGGGGGCGCCATGCGCCTCCATGTGGCGGATTTGCACGGGACTGGTGTGGGTGCGCAGCACATGCGGCGGGCGGTCGTCGCCCTCGGCGCGGTGCATGTAGAACGTGTCCATCTCGGCGCGGGCGGGATGGTGGCCGGGAATGTTCAGCGCGTCGAAATTATACCAGTCGCTGTCGATCTGCGGCCCTTCGGCCACGGCAAAGCCCAGATCGGCGAAGATCGCCGTGATCTCGTCCATGACCTGGCTGACAGGATGGAGCGTGCCCATGCGGCGCGGGCGGCCCGGCAGGGTCACGTCCAGCCATTCGGATTTCAGGCGTTCCTCCAGCGCGGCATCGGCCAGTGCGGCCTTTTTCGCGGCCAGCGCGGCGTTGATCTCATCCTTGAGCGCGTTCAGCGCGGGACCGGCGGTCTGCCGCTCTTCGGGCGACATCTTGCCCAGTTCGCGCATCTTCAGGCTGATCTCGCCCTTCTTGCCGACGGCGGCGACGCGCAATTCTTCGAGGGTCGCCTCATCGGTGGCCCCGGCAATCAGGTCGATGAATTTCTGGCGCAACTCGTCCATGTTCGATCCCCTCGGTTTGCCGCGCCGGGTTAGCCTTGGCCCACGGCGTTTGCAACCGTGCAATGACGGTTCGGCGCCACCTCAGTCCGGGGCATAGGCCCGCACGTCCCGCAGAAGGCGGTCGACCTCCGCGTCCTCGATGCCCATGGTGTCGAAATGCGCGGCAAGGTTTTCAAGGTAGGCGCGGCTGGTGCCAAGCCGTCCTTCGCCGGTGGCGCAGAGCCGCACCTGCGCCTCATGATCCAGATCGGCATGGATATTCTCGGCGGAATGGTCGGCCACGAAACACAGCGCCTCGACGGTGCCGAAGGCGGTCTGAGCGGGCAGGAAGGCGGATTCATAGGCGGTGCCGAGCCGTTCGCGGTGCCACAGGCTGACTGTTTCGACCTCGAGATCCGGGCGGGCGATGCGAAAGACCAGCCCCTCACAAGCTGCGGTATCGTCCGGATCCCGGTCCAGCGCCGCCATGACGCCGGGGGCCTCGGGCGTGCCGCGGCCGCCATT
This sequence comes from uncultured Rhodobacterales bacterium, assembly GCA_964604565.1. Taxonomy (GTDB): domain Bacteria; phylum Pseudomonadota; class Alphaproteobacteria; order Rhodobacterales; family Rhodobacteraceae; genus CAZRZN01. Next base: position 5,777 of record CAZRZN010000220.1, on the reverse strand, counting down.
GCTGTCCACGAGGATGAACCGGCGCGCGGCGCCGTTGACGAGGGCGCGCCGCACCTCGGCAAAGGCGAAACCCGGATCCCACATGAGCGACCCGTATCCGAAGACCCACAGGTCGTCATCCATGCGTCCCTCCAGCGTCGCCTGCCGGTCGGCTTCGCGGTGCAGGTCGTCATGCACCCAGTCTGCGGGCAACCCCTGTTCGGCCAGCATGTCGAGGACCTTTTGCGCCCGGAAGTCCCGAAAGAACGAATCCGCGCGCGGCGTGATCACGGCGCGCAGAGCCGGGTGATGGCGAAAGGGATCGATGTCAGACAATGGCGTGGTCCTTTGGCGGTGTGCCGCACATTTGCGCAGGTGTGCCCGTAAATGGAAACCCCAATCGCCAGTCCGGGAAGCGGGCGGCCACCATGTGCGGGACCGACGGCGCATCGCTGCGACAGCCACCTTGAATGCAGCCGGCACAGGGCCACGTTGTGAGGGCAAACCAGCTATCGAAGAGGGTCACGATGCGTCTGTTGATTGCCTGTCTGGCATTGTCGGTTCTGGCCGCCTGCGGGCGCGGGGTGCCACCCGGAGCACAGGTGGTCGTGGCCGGGGATTCGGTCATGGCGTGGAACCGGGTCGAGGGCGGATCGGTCGCGGACCGGCTGGCGCAGGAGCTGGGGATCGCGGTGGGCGACGTCTCTTTGCCCTATGCTCAGGTGATGGGCCGCGCGGGCGCGTTGAACATTGCCAGCCAGGTCCGCGGGTTGGACGCGCCCTGGGTGGTGCTGGACGGCGGTGCCAACGATCTGGGTATAGGATGCAGCCAGACCGGAAGTGCCGACGTGCTGGACCGCCTGATCGCGCCGGACGGGTTGTCGGGGGCCATCCCGGAGATGGTCGGCGGTCTGACCGCCGGTGGCGGGCGTGTCCTCTGGGCGGACTATTACATCTCGCCGAGGTTCGTCGGAACCGCCTGCGCGGAGGTCTACGCCCTGCTGGAGACGCGGCTGGAGCGTATGGCCGCGGCGGATCCCAACGTCGTGCTGGTGGACATGGAAGACGTGATGCCCGCGACGGACAGATCGCTGTTCGCCCGTGACCGGATCCATCCGTCGCAGGCAGGCTCTGCCCGGATCGCAACGCTGATCGCACAGCGACTGAAGGCAGAGGACCCGGACCTGCGGTAGGAGCGCGCGACCTGGTGCCTGACTGATGCGGGGCCGATGGGCGGTGCGCACCAAACGAAAAAAGGCCCGGGACGAAAGTGTGGCTCCTTCCGGATCTTGGGACGCACCTGCAACGGCTATCGAGGAGCATCCCGGCAGTTTTTGATTTTCTGAACATGATTTTTGGCGCTGATTAGACAGCTCGCGGGACTTTCGTCCCGGCGCAAGAGTAAGCAGGAAAGTGGTTCTGTGATTGCATCACCGGGAAACGCGGCCAGCATTCCATCCGGTCCCGGGGGCCTTCCTGACAGATCAACACCGACCGTTCGGACATCCTTTGGTCGACAAGCTCCAGCAGCCAAGCCTTTTCAGGTTTACCCTGCCGTGCTGGCAGATACCAACCTCCTCGATACATGTGGCGATCCGGACTGCGGCAACTTCGGCGTTGCGCCGGACTTCGCGATCCTGGTGTTCAAAGGAAAGCATGCTGCGCAACACAAGCAGGCGGCCGCGGCGCGCCTCCCGGCCCTGATGACCGGACTTGGCGCCCACGCCATGTCGAGCGAGGATCGCCAACCGCGTATCTAGGAGGTGTTGGAATACGCCGGCGATCCGGTTGGTTGGGATGACGGCCGATCCATGGAGTGCAGCCATCAGCGCGGCAACGGCGTCTGCGACATCAGCTTTTCGATCATGTCGAACCCGCATTTCCCGGAAGAGTGTTACCGGCTGCTCTTCGCTGGCCGCTGCCTTGAGGGGCCGGTGTGCGGCGCGCGGTATCTTGAGAACTCCGACGCGTTCATCTGCAATGGCACGCGCGGGAAGCTGGTAGCAGGTGGCGACCGCCATAAGGAGAGGCCATCAGGACCCCGGATGATCCACCGCCCCTGCGAAGGCAAGCCTGTCGCGCGGGCCTCGGTGTCGTTGACTCACCAGCCGCAGAATGAATTGCACGACAACGTCCGCATCCGGAGAGGCATCGTCAACGGCCACAGGATAACGGCGATGCGCCGCCCCGACACCCGGAAACAGATCGGCGTGAGCCGCCTCTACAGCCGGATCTTCTGGTTGGAGAAGACCTTGCTCGCCTTCGAGCGCGCGAAGTTGAAGGAGTGGAAGCGTCTGGCCGATTCAGTCACATGCGGATCGCCCACGACGACGTCACGATCTCGGTCAACTGGGAGAGTCGCCGAAATCGGCGGCTGACGCCCCTCCAGTTTTCGGTCTCCGCCGACAGTCGGAGCGGGTAGACGGCACGCAGTGCGGGACGCGCCGGGGTCCGTCGGCTCCGATCGGGATCGACGATCATATTGCAGACGGACGTCGGAACCGATGGCGCAAATCTGCACCTCCACAGCGTCCGGGCGCCGGTTGAAAATGATGTTTTACATATCATGATTAATATTCTAGATAGCTATCATTACATTCGAGACATGTATCATGATCACAGGCTCACAGATGCGCGCAGCGCGCGCCCTTCTCGGCATAGACCAGAAGACACTGGCCCATCTGGCAGGACTTTCCGTTCCGACGATCCAGCGTATGGAGGCCGGCAGTGGCAATGTGCGCGGCGTCGTGGACAGCCTGACCAAGGTCGTCACGGCGCTTGATCTGGCCGGCGTAGAACTGATCGGAGAGGGCGCTGCCAGCACGGCAAACGGACGTGGCGTGCGACTGAAGGTGCCTTCACCGAAACACTGATTCGACACCCCGCGACGGCGACCGCCGACACCAAGCCGACGATCCCGCCGCTTCCTTCTCAAAGGTGCGGCCACAGATGAAAGACCAGACCACCCGCCGGAGCGACGCGCCGAGCTTCGCCGAACTTTTCACCCCGAAACTCGTTACCGTCCTGCGCGAAGGCTATGGTCCGGTCCAGTTGCGGGCCGACGCCATCGCCGGATTGACCGTCGCGATTGTTGCGCTGCCGCTCTCGATGGCCATCGCCATAGCCTCGGGCGCGAGCCCGGCACAGGGGCTCTACACCGCCATTGTCGGCGGCTTCCTTGTCTCGCTCCTGGGGGGATCACGGTTCCAGATCGGCGGCCCGGCGGGCGCCTTCATCGTGCTGGTTGCTGCGACCGTGGCCCAGCACGGGATGGAGGGGCTGATCCTCGCCACTTTTCTCTCCGGGCTGATGATGGCCGCTGCCGGTGTCCTGAGGCTTGGCGCCTTCATCAAGTTCATTCCCTATCCGGTTACGGTCGGGTTCACTGCCGGAATCGCGATCATCATCTTTGCCAGTCAGGTCAGGGAGCTCTTTGGTCTGACCTTGCAGAATGAACCGGGCGAGCTGCTGGAAAAGGTCCCGGCCCTCTGGGACGCACGGGCGAGCCTGACGCCAGCCGCACTTGGCGTTTCCGTCGTCACGGTCGCCGTGATCCTCGGTCTGCGACGCTGGCGCCCGCATTGGCCGGGGATGCTGATTGCCGTCGGTTTCGCCGCTGCCGCGACCGCCATGCTCACGCTTCCGGTGCAGACGATTGGCACGAAGTTCGGCGGCATCCCCTCCTCGCTTCCGGCGCCGAGCTTGCCGTCGCTCTCGACAGAGACCATCCTTGCAGTCCTGCCGGCCGCAATCTCCTTTACCTTGCTGGGCGCCATCGAGTCGCTGCTGTCGGCCGTCGTCGCGGATGGCATGACCGGCCGCCGCCACCGGTCCAACTGCGAACTCGTGGCGCAGGGCGCGGCCAACATCGGATCGTCTCTTTTCGGCGGCTTCTGCGTGACAGGCACCATCGCGCGGACCGCGACCAATGTACGGGCCGGGGCGCATGGCCCTGTGGCCGGCATGCTGCACGCCGCATTCCTGCTTCTGTTCATGCTGGTTGCCGCACCGCTCGCCTCATACATCCCGTTGGCCGCGCTCGCCGGCGTGCTGGCCGTCGTTGCCTGGAACATGATCGAGAAATCGGCCATTGCGATCCTCCTCCGCTCGGGCTGGGGTGAGGCAACAGTGTTGGGCGCCACCTTCTTCCTGACCATCTTCCGCGATCTGACCGAGGCCATCGTCGTCGGTTTCGCACTCGGGTCGGTCCTCTTCATTCATCGCATGAGCCGGACAACAGAAGTTGTGACACACCGCGCCTTCGTCAGAGGCGACGAGGCCGACTCCGCTAACCCGCGCGGCGAATACCATGAGGACGAGGCCCAAAGCCACGACGTGGTCATCTACCGGATCACCGGTGCGCTGTTCTTCGGGGCGACGGCCTCCATCGGCTCCGTGCTCGATCGCATCCAGGACACGCACAAGGCGCTGATCGTCGACTTTTCATCCGTGCCCTTCCTCGACTCGACCGGTGCCAACATGATCGAGGGACTTGCGCACAAGGCGCAAAAGCAGGGTGTCGCGCTTTGGCTTACGGGTGCGACCCGCGACATCCAGCGTGTCTTCGTTACCCACGGCCTGAAGCCTCCGTTGGTCCACCATGCCACCACGGTCGATGAGGCCCTCGCGCAGGCCCGCGGCGTCACCATTTCTGATCAGGACACGGCCTGAGGCCCAGCCCGGAGCGGCGCCGGAACAGCCGGATGCCCCGGGGATGAGCAACATCGGGATCTTGCATCTTCTGCGACAGATGGAGCGCGACGGACTGCTACGGCCCGTCGAGCGGGTCCTTTGAACACGGATTTGGGAGCGCATACCAAGGCAGTGACGGGGCACTGATCATGAGGGCAAAATACGGGCTTGCCGCGGTTAAGCGGGTGCGTTCCGCTTTATGGCACGCAGGCTTCAATTCGGTCGGTGATCGCTAAAGTATCGCTATCATCGGCAGTCCTTGGGCAGGGGATTGCCGCACGGTGACCGCCACACATTGGCTGATCGACAAAACACAGGAGCCTGATGTTGTATGACGGGACACAAATTGCGTCCCGTCATACATGTTGCTAACCCAGACCGAGCCTACGAAAGTGCCCGGGCCTTTTATCGAGGACTCTGGACGCAGGTCAGGCTGGCAGCGCGCCTTTGGCCTGATCGACGATGGCGGCAAACGCCTCCGGCTCATGCACGGCCAGATCGGCGAGCACCTTGCGGTCCACTTCGATCCCGGCCAGCGTCAGGCCGTTGATGAAGCGCGAGTAGGTCAGCGACTCGTCGTGCATCCGCACGGCGGCGTTGATCCGCTGGATCCACAGCGCGCGGAAATTGCGCTTGCGGTTCTTGCGGTCGCGCGTGGCGTATTGGTTGGCCTTGTCAACAGCCTGCGCCGCCACCTTGAAGGTGTTCTTGCGGCGGCCATAGTAGCCTTTCGCCTGATCGACGATCTTCTTGTGACGCGCGTGGGTGACGGTTCCGCCTTTGGTACGGGGCATCTCTCAGTCTCCTCTCAGCGGTCGTACGGCATGAAGCCCTTGACGATCTTGGCGTCGGGCTTGGACATGACTGTGGTGCCGCGGGCATCGCGGATGAATTTGGTGGTGCGCTTGATCATGCCGTGCCGTTTGCCGGCCTGGCCGCTCATCACCTTGCCGGTGGCGGTCACCTTGAAGCGCTTCTTGGCGCTCGACTTGGTCTTCATCTTGGGCATTTCACTCTCCGTTTACTTAGCGCGACTCGGCATGCCGCAGTGGCCGGCCGCGCGGTTGGAGGCCGCCGTATAGGGGGCCATGGGCGCTTTGGCAAGC
>CAZRZN010000219.1:1775-7343 GCA_964604565.1 uncultured Rhodobacterales bacterium | reverse complement strand
CACACCTCGATGGAGGCCGGTCCCTTCAGCCGCAAGGATTTCATCAAGCGCAAGGGCTGGATCGGCGCCTATGAGGCCCGCAACGTGGACATCGGGCTGGAATGCGGCCTGTCGGGCAAGGCGCAGATCGGCAAGGGCATGTGGGCCATGCCGGACAAGATGGCCGCCATGCTGGAGGCCAAGATCGAACACCCCAAGGCCGGGGCCAATTGCGCCTGGGTGCCGTCGCCCACTGCCGCCACGCTGCATGCGCTGCACTATCACCGTGTCGACGTCTTTGCCGTGCAGCATTCCCTGCGCGCGGGCGGTCGGCGCGCCCATGTGGACGCCGTGCTGGAGATCCCGCTGGCGTCCTTCCGCAAGTGGCGTCCCGAACAGATCGCCCGCGAAGTCGAGAACAACGCGCAGGGCATCCTCGGCTATGTGGTCCGCTGGATCGACGCCGGTGTGGGATGCTCCAAGGTGCCCGACATCAACGATGTCGGTCTGATGGAGGACCGCGCGACCTGCCGGATTTCCTCGCAACATATCGCGAACTGGCTGCATCACGGGGTTATCTCGCGCGACGAGGTCATGGAGATCATGAAGCGCATGGCCGAGGTCGTGGACCGTCAGAATGCCGGCGATCCGTCCTATCGTCCGATGGCACCGAAATTTGACGGCATCGCCTTCGAGGCCGCCTGCGAGCTGGTGTTCGAAGGGCGCGTGCAACCCTCCGGCTACACGGAGCCTGTCCTGCATAAGCGCCGGTTGGAGCTTAAGGCCGCGGGCTGACCTCATGAGCGCGGGGTAGGGGCGGCGCGTCTGCCGCCCGGCGCCCGGGCGAAAGGGCGCGGGCGGACCAACCCACCATCCGCTGGTGGATCGCCGCCGCGTCGGTGGGAACTGTGCGCCGCACCTTGGCCGCCTGATACATGCGCTCGTGAATCGGGCATCAGGGCACGATTGCGGACCCGTGCGGAACGACCTGTGCGCCACGACACTTTTCGTCAGCCATTATCTGACATACATAGGGACTAGAAAAGCGGAGGACAGGTCACCATGGCGCGCCCCATCGTCGGTATCATCGGGAACCAGTACCTGATCAACGAACAATACCCGACCCATGCAGGTGGCTCGATGAATTCCGAAGCGGTGGCTGAGGTTGCGGACTGCCTGCCTCTGGTCATTCCCGCCGATCCACGTTTTGTCTCCGTCGGGGAGCTGCTGGAAACCTGCGACGGGTTTGTCCTGACCGGTGGCCGTCCGAACGTCCATCCGGAGGAATACGGCGAGGAATGGACCGAGGCGCATGGCGCCCATGACCGCGCGCGCGATGCGATCACGCTGCCGCTCGTGCGGGCCTGCGTCGCCAGCGGTCAGCCCTTTCTCGGCATCTGCCGCGGCTTTCAAGAGGTCAATGTGGCCATGGGCGGCTCGCTCTATCCCGAAATCCGGGATCTTCCGGGGCGGTTGAACCACAGGATGCCACCGGACGGGACCCTTGAGGAAAAGTTCGAGCTGCGCCACAAGGTAAGTCTGACCGAAGGCGGGGTCTTTCATCGCCTCTTCGGAGCGGCGGAGGTCCTGACCAATACGCTGCACGGTCAGGGGATCAAGGATCCCGGCAACCGCGTGGTGATCGAAGGGACTGCCCCCGATGGCACGCCGGAGGCGATCTACATCAAGGATGCGCCGGGATTCACCTTGTCCGTTCAGTGGCATCCGGAATGGAACGCCGCCAATGACCCGGTGTCGCGGCCGCTGTTCTCTGCCTTCGGGCAGGCCGTGCACCGCTGGGCGAAGGACGGTGCCTCCGGGCTGCGTGCCGCGGGCTGAAATCTGCGTCGGATCCCGGCAGAACATGGAAACCCGCGTTTCGGTGTGATCCATGGATGAACGGCATGTCGCGACCGTCGGCAGCCGCAGGTCACGAGGCGGCCGATACCGCATGGATCAGGTGCAACCCTTCGGACGAGCGTGGCGCCCGTTTGCAAATGCTGCCAACGGGGCTGAACGTCGCCAAGGATGTCAGACCGGTTCTCGGACCCTTCCTCATGATCTTCGACATGTCAGTGGTCAAACCAGGTTGGCGCCCCTGACAAAAATTCGATGTAAAAAGACCCCTGCCGGGACAGCAGGGGTCTGACGATCGTTACACAGTGCCCAAGAACCTTTCCGATGAGGAATGTTCCCGTCTGACGATCAGATATGCCAGTATGCGCGCATGACAATGGCGCAAATACGGCGAGATCGGGGGGTTGGTCGAAATATTTTCTGCATACTCATGCGGGCCCGCGCCATGATGCGCTGTCGGCCTGCTCAAACGTAAAAATCGAAGGCCCTCCGCAGCGGCAGATCCCGCACCCGCTGACCCGTGAGGTCGAACAGGGCATTTGCCAGCGCAGGGGCTGCGGGCGGTGTGCCGACTTCCCCGATCCCGTTCAATCGCGGCTGGTTCTCAAGGATGCGCACCTGCACGGGCGGCATCTGTTGCATCCTCAACGGCGCGTAGTCGGGGAAGTTTTTCTGTTCGACCACCCCGCCGGAAAAGGTCACTTCCTCCCCCATGGCGGCCGACAGCCCGTAGGCCATGCCGCCGGTCAATTGTGCCTCGATGATCGACGGGTCCAGTGCCACGCCGGGATCGGCGGCAATCCATGCGTTGGTCAGGCGGATGAGACCGTCCTGATCCTGCACCTCGACCACCATCGCGCAGGGCGTGCCGAAACTGTAGACCATGGCCACGCCGCGCCCCACGCCGTCCGGGGTCTCGCCCGTCCAGCCGGACATGTCGCGCACGGTCTCCAGAACATAGTAGGCCGGTAACCATTCATCCCGTGTCAACCGCAGGCGGAAGTCCAGCGGATCGGTGCCCGCCGCATGGGCCAGTTCGTCCATGAAGCTTTCGTGAAAGAACCCGTTGAAGCTGGCCCCGACCGCCCGCCAGAACCCAAGCGGTGGCGCGATCTCCGCCTTGTGGCCTCGGACGCGGTAGTTCGGTATTCCATAGGGCTGGTTGTAAAGCGCGTCGACGATGGTCTTGTCCGGGCCGCCGGGGGCAAAGCCGACCCAGCGTTCCATTGCCTGCTCGGTGATCGAGGGGGATGCAACTTGCGCGTCAAAGGCCAGGGCCGCGCCGCCACCGACCGCGCCGGTGATGCGTGCGATGGCGGGCGGGCGGTAGTAATCATGCGTCATGTCCTCTTCGCGCGACCATGTGACATTGACAGGGGTGCCGGGCATCGCCTTCGCCACGCGCGTCGCGATCACCGCATAGTCGAATTCGCCCCGCCGGCCAAAACCGCCGCCCATCAGGGTCACGTTGACCTCCACCTCCTCCGGGGCGATGCCGGCCTCGGCGGCGCAGGCATCGCGCAGAAAGGTCGGTCCCTGACTTCCGCACCACAGCCGCAGGTTCGCGCCGTCGAACCACGCTGTGGCGTTCATCGGCTCCATCGTGGCATGCGCGAGGAAGGGAACGCTGTATTCCGCCTCGACGACGGTCGCACCCTCCGGCAGATCGGCGACATCACCTTCGTCGCGCAGTGTGGAGTCGGGTTCCGCGTCAAAGGCCCCCGCCACGGCGGCCCGCATCTCTTCGGTGCTTTCCGGGTAGGGTGAGGGCGCCCAGTCGACCTCGATCGCGTCGACCGCCTGCTGGGCCAGCCATGTGTTCGTTGCGATCACCGCTAGGCCATCGCCCAGATCGACAACCTTTTCGACCCCGGCCATGCGGCCCGCCTCGAAGGCGTCAAAGGATCTCATCCCACCGCGCGTGGGGGACATGCGCACAGCGGCATAGCGCATGCCGGGCAGGCGGGTGTCGATTCCGAATTGCGCCGTGCCGGTGGATTTGCCAACGATATCGACCCGCGGCAGCGAGGTGCCCAGCAATTTCCACTGCGACCGCGGGCGCAATTCGACGCGCGGCGGCGTGACTTCGGCGGCGGCGCTGGCAAGCTCGGTGTAGGGCAGGGCGGTGCCATCGGGTGCGATGACCGTGCCGTTTTCGGTGCGCAGGTCGGCGATGTTCACGTCAAGCCGTTGTGCCGCCGCGGTCTTGAGCATTTCGCGGGTTGCGGCGCCGGTGACGCGCATCCGCTCATAGCCATCCTTCATGGCGGTCGACCCGCCGGTGACCTGCATGGAAAACACCTTGCCCAATTGGCCCATGACCTCGCCAAGGCTGTGTTGCCAGGCCGAGGCGTCATAGCCCTTGTGGGTCAGGCCTTCCCCCATCAACGCACTGTTGAAATAGGCCTGTGCGGGGGGGCCGTGGATCACGCGCACCTGATCCCAGGCCAGGTCCATCTCCTCGGCGATGAGGGCGGCCCATGTGGTCATGGTGCCCTGTCCCATTTCGGCGCGCGGGGCGATCAGCGTGACGCCCTCTGCGTCGATCAAGACAAAGGCATTCAGGGCGCTTTCATCCGGTCCGGGCGTTAGCGGGTTGGGCGCCGGCCGGGTGACATACCATGCGCCGAAGGCCGCGCCGCCCGCGATGGCGGCGGCCCCGACGAGAAAGGTGCGGCGGGCGATCTTGCCGATGCTGGCCATGGCTCAGACCTCCTGTGCGGCGGATTTGATGGCGGCGCGGATGCGCGGATAGGTGCCGCAGCGGCACAGGTTGCCGCCCATGGCCGCGTCGATCTCATCATCCGTGGGATTGGGGCTTTCGGACAGCAGCGCGGCGGCCTGCATGATCTGGCCGGACTGGCAATAACCGCATTGCGCGACCTGCTGGTCAATCCACGCCTGTTGCAACCGGTGCAGGGCGTCAGGCGTGCCCATTCCCTCGATCGTGGTCACTTCGCCCCAGACCTCGCCGATGGGAATCTGGCAGGACCGCACAGCCTCGCCGTCGATATGCACCGTGCAGGCGCCGCAGGCCGCGACACCGCAGCCGAATTTCGTGCCCGTCAGATCCAGCGCGTCGCGCAACGCCCAGAGCAGCGGAACCTCGGCGGGCAGGTCCACGTCGTGGGCGGTGCCATTGACGGTCAGCGTGGTGGCCATGAGTGTCTCCAGTTTTCTGTCTCACAGGATCGGCGCTTTGCCCAAGCCTGTCAAATGGCAGGGCGGGCGCATGTCCTAAAGATGATATGTCACAAGGATGCACCGGAGACACGGAGGGTCAAGCGGCTGATGCTTTGAAAACAACCCACACGGGCGACTTTACCGCTCTGCGCGGCAATGACGCCTGCCTTGGGGGCATCCGGCAGACATTCCATGGGTGCGGATCCAAAGCGCAGCGGCCCGCTGAAATCCGGCGGGTTTGCGCGGGTCCGCGCCCATCGTCGTAGAGCTGCCGATGGCGTATCGGGGACAAGCGTGGTGCCGGGTCGTGCCCTGCCATGTGGGTCGGGATCACAGTTCGAGCCGCGGGACGACCGCGTGCACCTTAACCTAGACCTCGCCGCCGGCGATCTGGATGGCCTGACCGTTCACGCTGCCGGAGTTCTGGTGACACAGCCACAGGGCCGCCTCAGCGACTTCCTGCGGGGTGATGAGGCGGCCATGCGCGTTGACGTCCACCATCACGGCGCGCGCCTCATCGCGGGATTTCCCGGTGCGCTGCATGATCGA
>CAZRZN010000219.1:0-1675 GCA_964604565.1 uncultured Rhodobacterales bacterium | reverse complement strand
TGCTGTGACAAGAGGTCCGCACAAGATCGCTTGGCAATGTTATTCACGCATGCGAATGTGTTGCGGACTTCGGGAGGATTTCATGATGACACGTTTTGCCCTGACCACTGGCCTTGCGCTAATGCTGGCAGCCTCGACCGCGCTGGCGAGCGAGGATATCCCAGACAAATATCCGCAATCGGAGCTTTACGACAAACCTGTCGAAGTGATTCCGCATGTGTTTTCGGCGATCGGCGCCACTGCCCCGCCGACCTACGAAAACGCCGGTCACAACAACAACCTGTCTTTTGTCGTGACGGGCGATGGTGTCGTTGTTGTCAACGGCGGCGCCTCGGCCCGGCTGGCGGCGGCGCTGCACGAAGAGATCAAGGCCGTGACCGATCAGCCGGTCAAGCTGGTGATCAACGAGAACGGGCAGGGGCATGCCATGCTCGGCAATTCCTACTGGGCGGATCTGGGTGTCGACATCCTCGCGCATGAGGATGCCGTGGAAGAGGTCGAGGAAAACGGCGACTTCATCCTGCAAGGCATGCAGCAATACAATCGGGACAAGGCCGAGGGCACGCGCGTGGTCCCCGCCAACATCTCTTTCGAGGACGAATACCTCTTCACCATGGGAGATGTGGAATTCCATGTCCTGCACCTTGGGTCCGCGCATGGGCCGGGCGACACGCAGGTCTGGATCCCGCAATGGTCGATCGTGATCGCGGGCGACATCGCGTTTCACGAACGGATGCCGCCGATCTTTGCCGATACATGCAGCCGTTGCTGGATCGAAACCTTCGACGGGCCGTTCACGGAACTGGGCGCCACATACGTGATCCCGGGCCACGGCCATCCCACGAACATGGCGCAGGTGACGCGCTACACGTCCGATTACCTCAAGGATCTTCGCGCCAAGGTGGGGGCGCATCTGGAGGACGGCGGCGATCTTGCAGAGGCCTACTACGTGGACCAATCCGAGTGGGCGCATCTGGACACCTTCGAAGAGCTGGCGACCAAGAACGCCGGTCGCGTCTATGAGGAAATGGAGTGGGAGTAACAGACAGACGGGCGCGGACACGACCCCCATGGTGCGCGAGCTTCTCAACACCAAAAGATCATGGCCCGCGCCCGTCAGTTGAGAGTATGATCTGCGGGCAAATTTCGCCCGGACGTCCGGTGTGCAGAAACCGCCTTTTTGCACATGCCGCACCGAGGAGAGCGCGCCATGAGCATGGGTCTAAAGATTGCGATCTGTCTGCTGGGGGTCGCGGCGCTTGGGCAGGCCGGACCGGCCCGCGCCGGGGAGCTGGAGGACGAAATCATCGGTTACATGGATTTCGCAACCGAAACCGCAGGGATCATTCTGCCGCAACAACTGACCCGGGACGTCTGGCCGGGCGTTCATTTCATTGATACCCGCAGCTTGGAGGACTTTGAATCCGGGACGATCCCGGGCGCGGTCCACATTGAGTGGCGCGAGGTGCCGGGCCGGCTCGAAGAGATACCGGAGAAAGGCATGGTCGTGTTGTTTTGCAATACGGGTGTGCGGTCCTCTCAGGCGACCTTTGCGGCGCGCGTGATGGGCCGTGAAAATGTTGTTGTCATGCAGTCCGGCTATGACGGATGGCTGACGGATGGCGCCTATCATCCCGATTAGGGCCGCGGGTCCGCGCCGAGCAAACAGCGCCGT
>CAZRZN010000218.1:0-7348 GCA_964604565.1 uncultured Rhodobacterales bacterium | reverse complement strand
CCCCGCTGCTAAGGTTGCGCGAGGGTTACATGCTGGTGATGATCGTGCTGCTGTGTTCGGTCGGCGTGTATTTCGTGCGCGGCAACCCGTTCGACCTGATGGTGATGGGCGGGGCAGGGGTGCTGGGCTTTGTCCTGCGCCGGCAGGGAATGCCGATGGCGCCTCTGGTGATCGGCATGGTGCTGGGCCCGACGCTTGAAATCAGCCTGCGGCAGGGGCTGATCATCACCGACGGCAGCTTTGCCGCCTTCTTCAGCGGGCACCCGATCGCGGTGGTTCTGGTGATCCTGGCAGCGGGGATGCTGTCGCTGCCGCTGATCAAGGCGGCGCGCGACAGACGACGCGGCCCTCAACATGACGAGACGAAGGAAAAGACATGACGACGTTTCTGGGATGCATCGCGGATGATTTCACCGGCGCAAGCGATCTGGCCGGTTTGCTGGCGCGATCCGGTGTGCGGGTGTCCTTGCGCATCGGGATCCCCGACGCGCCGCCGACCGACCCCGCCGCGGTCGAGATCGTCGCGCTGAAGATCCGGACAGAGCCGGTGGAGGATGCGATTTCGCAGGCCCGCGCGGCGCTGGACTGGTTGCGCAAGGCGGGCGCGCAGCGGTTTTTCTGGAAATACTGCTCGACCTTCGACTCCACGCCACAGGGCAATATTGGTCCCGTTGCCGAGGCGTTGATGGCCGACCTCGATTGTCCGCAGACGATCTATTGCCCCGCCTTTCCGGAAAACGGGCGCAGCATCTTCATGGGGCATCTGTTCGTCGGGGAACACCCGCTCAACGAAAGCCCGATGAAGGATCACCCGCTGACCCCGATGCGCGATTCCAGCCTTGTCCGGCTACTCACGCCCCAAGTGACGGGGCGGGTCGGGCTGGCAAACCGGCTCTGCGTGGCCCAAGGGGCAGAGGCGCTGAAGGCACGGCTGCGCACGCTGGAGGCAGAGGGCGTCGCCCATGTGGTTGTCGATGCGGTCGCCGACGAGGATCTGTCCATCATCGCCGAAGCCTGCCGCGACATGACGCTGATGACCGGTGGCAGCGCGGTGGCGATGCCGCTTCCGGCGCTATGGGCGCAGGACTCCGCGCTGCCGGATCCGGTGCACGCCGATGCGCCACCCGCCATCGGTCCGCGTGCCATCGTGCTTTCGGGCAGTTGTTCCGCCATGACACGCGCGCAGGTCGCGGCCTACCATGGAAAGGGGCCGGAGTTCCGGCTCGATCCTATGGCGCTTGCCGAAGACGGGACCGGGCCGGTCCTTGACTGGCTAAAAGCCCAGCCAAAGGATGCGACTCCGTTGATCTACGCCACGGCAGAACCTGACGCCGTGCGGGCCGCGCAGGACAAGCTGGGCGTGGCGCGCGCCGGGGCGCTGGTCGAAGACGCGCTGGCGCAGGCAGCCGTGGCCGCCAAGGCGTCGGGCATCCGGCGTTTTGTCGTGGCCGGGGGCGAGAGTTCGGGCGCCGTGACCAGTGCGCTGGGTGTCACGCGGCTGGAGATCGGGGCAGAGATCGCCCCGGGTGTGCCATGGTGTTTTGCCCGGTCCGGGGATGAGACGATCGCGCTGGCCCTGAAATCCGGGAACTTCGGGGCAGAGAATTTCTTTGCCGACGCTCTGGACCGGCTGGAGGTCGCATGACGGAGGAAGCCCGCCTGCGCGAACAGATCTGCCTGCTCGCAAAATCGATGTTCGACCGGGGTTTGACCGGCGGCAGCACTGGAAACATCTCTGCCCGGACGGGGGATGGTGGCCTGCTGGTGTCGCCCACCGGGACCAGTTTCGGCCGGCTGGACCCGGGCCGACTGTCGCGTTTCGACGCGGCTGGCGGATTGATCGACGGTGATCCGCCGACCAAGGAAATGCCCCTGCATTCGGCCTTTTACGCCACGCGCAGCACGGCGGGCGCGGTGGTGCATCTGCATTCGTGCCATTCCGTTGCGCTGTCCATGATGCCGGACGCGGACGAGGACAATTTCTTGCCGCCACTCACGCCCTATGCCCTGATGAAACTGGGCCGGGTAAAGCTGCTGCCCTTTTTCATGCCGGGCGATCCGGCCATGGGGGAGGCTGTTCGCGGGCTGGCCGGGCGCCGCTCTGCGGTGATGCTGGCCAATCATGGACCTGTGGTCGCCGGCAAGGATGTCGAGGCCGCCTGCAACGCCATCGAAGAACTGGAAGATACCGCGCGGCTGGCCATGCTGACGCGCGGGCACGCGCCCCGTGCATTGACCGAAGATCAGATCGCGGCCGTTGTCGACCGTTTTGACGTGGAGTGGGACATATGAAGTTTTCTGCAAACCTTGGATTTCTGTGGTCCGACCGCGCACTGCCGGACGCGATCCGCGCGGCCAAGGCGGCGGGCTTCGACGCAGTCGAATGCCATTGGCCCTATGAAACCCCGGCGCGGGATGTCCGTGCCGCGCTGGATGAGACCGGGCTGACGATGCTGGGCCTGAACACGCGCCGAGGCGATGTGGCGGCAGGCGAAAACGGGCTGGCCGCGCTGCCGGGACGTGAGGGTGAGGCCCGCGCCGCGATCGATGAGGCCATGACCTATGCCGTGGCGACGGGCACGCAGGCCATCCACGTCATGGCCGGGTTCTCCGGCGGGCCACGTGCGCAGGACGCCTTTCGCGAAAATCTCGGCTATGCCTGCGCGCAGGCCGAACCGCATGACATCACCATACTGATCGAGCCGCTCAATCATTACGATGCGCCGGGATATTTCCTGTCGACCTCATCGCAGGCCGCCGCGATCATCCAGGATGTCGGGCGCAGCAATCTGCGCCTGATGTTCGACTGCTACCATCTCCAGATCATGGAGGGGGATGTGACGCGCAACCTTGCCCGCTTGCAATCCCTGATCGGCCATATCCAGATCGCGGCCGTGCCGGACCGGGGACCGCCCGATCATGGTGAGCTGGATTATCGATTTGTCATGGCGGAACTCGATCGGCTGGGTTGGTCGCTGCCGGTCGGGGCCGAATATAAATCGGCACGTCCAACCGATCAGACCCTCGATTGGCTGGCGCAGCTTCGCAGCCCTGCGGCGTGATTTCCATGCGTCGCCCACGGTCGATGCTGGTGACACGGAACGGCAATCGCTGCAGCGGTCGCGACCAGCATGGGACAGCGGCGTGACGTCCGGTCCGCCGGTGGATCATCTGACCCGACCGTGGCGAAACCCAAGGACGGGCGAAAAGATCACGTCTTCGCGCACCCCATAATCAGACCGAAGACAATGGCGGGGGCGCAGGGCCGGGGCGGTTGGTGGTGACGGATTCCCCTTTTCCCGGGGCCGGTCAACCCGTTCGACGGATCAACCTCTTGAGGGCATCCAGATCCCTCAACCGGCACCGCGGCCCGGTTGATCTGAAGGGCAAGGCGTCATCGGCCCCCGTAGTTGCATGGGCATAGTGCGCGAGATCATGGTTCATCTTGCAGGCCGCGACTGCCTTGAACGGCTCGACGCAACGGAAGCCATGCTGGGCCAGCGCACGTCTTGCGGAGTGGTTGCCGGAGGCCGGGCGCGACTGGTCAGCGCCTGTCGCGGGCAAGGCGGGGGATTTCCCGCGAGGCGGCTTGTTCGGCCAGCCATTGACGCAGCTTCCGCGCGGGCATCGGCTTGGCGATCGCGTAGCCCTGGAAAAGTTCGATCCCGAGGTCCGTAAGCACCGAGATTTCCGCCTGAGACTCCACCCCCTCGGCGATCACGCCCACTTCCAATGAGCGGCACAGGGCGACGATGCCTCTGACGATGGCCAGTTTGGCGGAGTCCTCATGGATATTGTGAATCAGGCTCCTGTCGATCTTGATCTTGTGCACCGGGAACCGTTGCAGGCTTGCGAGGGCCGTATGCCCGGTTCCGAAATCGTCCAGTTCGATCAGGCACCCGGCCCGGTCAAGGGCGGCGATATTCGTGGCGATCACGTCCGAACGGTCATCCAGAAGCGTGGATTCCAGGATTTCCACGGTCAGGAACCTTGCCGGGATACCGCGCGCGAACAACTGGTCCAGCAGGCGATCCGGCGCATCCGGATCCCGCAACTCCGTGCTGGACAAATTGATGGAGGTTCTCAGGTCAAGCCTGCCCTCGGACATGAGACCGCCAAGCAGGTCGAGCGCGCCGAGGGTCATCTGGCGGTCGATCTCGCCGATCAGGCCGGTATCCTGCGCAATGGGAACGAAGTCGCATGCCGGTATGATCTTTCCATCGCTGCCGATCCAGCGCGCCAGCGTTTCAAGGCCGACGACCTTGCCGTCAGGCAGGGAAACCTGCGGCTGGAAAAAGGGCACGAAACAGCCCCGCGACAGGTCGCGCTTGATCTCGCCGGCGACGCGGGCCAGCCGCTGTGCCTCGCCGCGCATTTCCTCGCGAAAGCAGATTGTGCGGTTGCGACCGTAAACCTTGCCCTTCAGCAGGGCGGTATCTGCGTCCAGAAGGCTCTGATCCAGGTCGGCGCCCATGGCCGGTATCCAGAAGGCGACGCCGATGCTTGCGCCGACCTGCAACAATCGGCCCTCGAACGGAACCGGCTGGGTCAGGCCAAGGCGCAGCGCCTCGGCGCGGCGCAACACATCTTCATCGCTTTCGGCCGTCGGCAGGGCAAAAACGAATTCATCCCCGCCGATGCGCGCAACGGAAGCGCGGTCGTCCAGCAGTGCCGACACCCGATTCGCCACCGCGATCAGCACGGCATCGCCGGCCTCATGTCCCGCCCCGTCGTTCACCGTCTTGAACTTGTCCAGATCCATATGCAGGAGCGCGATCCGTTCCGTCTTGTCCAAGGCTTCGACGGAATGTTTCAGATGCCGCCACAGGCCACGGCGGTTCCACAGGCCGGTGAGGCTGTCGGTCAGGGCCGCACGTTCCAGATCGGCCTCGCGGTTGCGGGTGGATGTGGTCTCTATCCGGAAGGCGACGCGCCCGCCCTCCTGCGTCGGCCGGTCGAGGATACGGAACCAGCGTGCTGCGCCATGCCGCTCTTCGACGACCGCGTCCGCCCGGCGAAAGCTCATCAGCCGTTCCTCGATCCAGGCCTCTTCGCGGCCGCGGGCATCGGGAAACAGGCGCTGCGCCGTGGCATGGTGCAAAAGATCCACATAGAGCCAACCGGTCGCCGCGGCATCATCGGGCGGCAGATCGTAGATCTGGCGGAAATGGCGGTTCGAGATAACCAGCCGTTCATCCCGGTCGAAGAGCGCGAAGCCATCCGGGATGGCCTCGCTGACGAGGCGCAACTGGTAAGAGACGCTTTTCACCTGTGCCTCCGTCCGGGCTTGCGCGGTGATGTCGAAGATGAAGGTCAGCCATTCGATCCTGCCGTCCGGCAGCCGCGTTGGGGTGCCGCGACCAAGGCAATGCTTGTGGCGTCCTGTCCAGTCCCTGATGCCGAAGCGCAGTTCCCAGAGCGTCATTTGTTGCGCGGACATCTCGAGGACGGATCGCGTCTTGTCCAGATCGGCGGGATCGATCATGTCCCAAAGCTGTTCCGGGGTCGGATCCGGAGCGTTCCTCGGTATGCCGAAGATCTTGCGGCACCCCTCGTTCAGGAAGGTGATCCGGCTTGTGCCATCTTCACAGGTTGAATAGCGCAGCGCGGCCCCGGGAAGGTTCTCCGTGAACTGCGTGATCAGATCTGACTCTTTCATGATGACGCGCAATTCCAACCGAACATGACCGCTCCTCACACTTGTCTATACTCAGGGGCTGGCTAACGAAATATTAAGCCGCACGGCAAACTCCGGAAACTTCCGGGAGTGATCGCTGAAATTTGGACAGACAATTCTTTTGCAGACCGGGGATTCCATGAGCGTCGCTACGGCGCATTCCCAGACGTCAGGAAAGGATTGATCCGGCACGAACATGGAATTTCCATTCGACACCGAAGCGTGCATTGCATGTGCTGGAAAACGGTCGGGCCAGTGCGCCCGGCCAGACCTGGTATACGGCACATTCGATGCGCCGAAGTGCCCTCGTTTCAGGCCATCCCGCCGCAGCGGCTGTTTTCAAAGGGCTAAATTGGTCAACGTCAGCCCAGACCAATCTTAGCTGATGACTCATGAGGTTCATGCCGTTACCCCTTGGCCCGAATGCACAAGACAGGTCGGGCGACAATGGAAACATCGAAAGCGATCAGTCTGAGCGCGGTGATCGGAAACATTGGCGATTATACCGACGACGCCATTCTGATCACGGAAGCCGAACCCGTGGGGTTGCCGGGTCCGCGCATCGTATGGGCCAACAAGGCATTCGAGCGCATGACCGGTTACACGCTTGAAGAGATCCGCGGGAAGACACCGCGCATCCTTCAGGGGAACGATACCGACCACGCCGCGCTCGCCAAGATCCGGACCGCACTGGACGCCTGGAAACCGGTGCGTGTCGAGTTGAAGAATTATCGCAAGGACGGCTCCCCCTTCTGGGTGGATCTCGGCATTCAGCCGGTGACCACCGATGATGGCTGGCATCACTACTGGATCGCGATCCAGCGCGAAACGAGCGAGCGGCACGAACGTGAGAACCTGCTGCAAAGGACGACGCGCATCATCGAAAGCGCGCCGATTGCCTTTGGTCTGCTGAGCGCGGACAATCGCATTACCTTCGCGAATGATTTCTTCACTTCGGCGTTGTTCGGCGACCGCATCCCGCCCGCGTTACCGCTGCCATACGAATCCTGGTTGCGCCACGCCATGACCGATTCGCGCGAGTCGGCAGGCGACGCGGACGCATGGCGGCGGCGCCATCTTTCGGGGCTCTTTTCAACGCCCGGCCGGATAGAGCAGCGGTTGAACAACGCCTGGTATGAATTTCGACGGATCACCACCAATTCCGGCGATCAACTGGTGATAGGCGAGGACATCGAACAACGGATCGAACTGCAAGAGCAGATCCGGCACATGACCAAACTTGATGCGATGGGCCAGCTGACAAGCGGCGTCGCACATGATTTCAATAACATTCTGGCCGTCATTCTCGGCAATGTCGAACTGCTGAACGATGAAGATATCCCGGAGGACAGGGATCTCTTCATCGCGGAAACCATCGGGGCGGTCATGAAGGGACGGTCCCTCACGCAAAGCCTGCTGAGTTTTGCGCGAAAGTCGCATCTGGCGCCGGTGGCTGTGGATGTTGGGGAACTGGCCCGGCAAACGGCCGAAATGTTCATGCGCACCTCGGGAAAAGGCATAGAGGTCGCGGTTGACGTCCCCTCCGAAAACTTGCCGACAGTCTTCGTCGATCCGAACCTCTTTCAGAACGCGCTGCTCAATCTTCTGATCAACGCGCGGGACGCGATTCCGGGAGGAGGGAGCATCTGGATTTCCGCCTTCGCCAGCGAG
>CAZRZN010000217.1:0-7367 GCA_964604565.1 uncultured Rhodobacterales bacterium | reverse complement strand
CCCGTTGAGCCCCCACCGTCGGTGCGGCGCCTCTTGCGTTGGCCTGCCTCTCACGCCAAAACGCTGTCATGCGTATGTCCCCTGATATCCTCTGCATCGGCTCTGTCCTGTGGGACATGATCGGACGGGCGCCGGTGGGGATGCGCATGGGCAACGACATGCCCGGCCACATCACCCGTCTGCCGGGAGGGGTCGCGCTGAACATCGCTGTGACACTGGCCGGTCTGGGTTTGCGCCCCGCTCTCCTGTCAGTCGTCGGGCGCGACCTGGAGGGCGAGACGCTGACCGCGGAATGCCGGCGGCTGGGTCTGGACATCACTTACATGACCCGTGCGGAGGATCTGCCGACCGATCGCTACATGGCAATCGAGGCTGAAAACGGCCTGATCGCCGCGATCGCCGATGCCCATTCCCTTGAGGCTGCCGGCGCGCGCATCCTGACGCCGCTGACCAACGGGCCGCTTGGCAGTCCCGAGGCACCCTACGAAGGGTTGATCGCGCTCGACGGCAACCTGACGGAGGCCTTGCTTGCCGAGATCGCGCGGCATCCTGCCCTTGCGGCGGCCGATCTGCGGATTGCGCCGGCCAGTCCCGGCAAGGCGCGGCGGCTGTCGGTCTTTGTCTCTGGCGGGCGCGGAACGCTCTACGTCAATCTTGAAGAGGCGGGCCTGCTTTGCGGCACGGAGTTCCCCACCGCGCCGGAGGCCGCCGCGCAGTTGATCGCGGCGGGGGCCGAGCGGGTGCTGGTGACGGACGGCGGGCGCCCCTGTTGCGACGCGGACGCGCATGGCCGGATCACCGAAACGCCTCGGTCGGTCCGCGTGGCCCGCATCACAGGCGCCGGAGACACCTTCATGGCCGCCCATATCGCCGCCGAACGCGCCGGACAGGATCGGCCAACCGCATTGCGCACTGCCCTGATGGCTGCCGCCACTTATGTTTCCGGAGATATCCCAGCATGATCCAAATTCACCGTTCCGCCGCCGTCGCAGAAGCGCTTGACGCCGGACAGCCCGTCGTCGCGCTGGAAAGCACCATTGTCACCCATGGCATGCCTTGGCCGCAGAACCTGGACGTGGCCCGCCGGGTGGAGGCCACCGTGACAGAAGCAGGCGCGACGCCGGCAACCATCGCGGTCATCGACGGGCGCCTGCATGTGGGACTGGAGGACGCGCAGCTTGCGGCGCTGGCGCAGGCGCGGCAGGTGGCCAAACTGTCGCGCGCCGATATCGCGGTATGCTTGGCGCGCGGCGGAACCGGGGCAACGACCGTCGCGGCGACGATGATCGCGGCGCATCTGGCAGGCATCGCCTGTTTTGCAACCGGCGGGATCGGCGGCGTTCACCGGGGCGCGGAGAACTCCTTCGACATATCGGCGGATCTTCAGGAACTGGCGCAGACGCCCGTCACGGTCGTGGCTGCCGGCGCCAAGGCGATCCTGGATCTGCCAAAGACGCTCGAAGTGCTGGAAACCCTGGGCGTGCCGGTACTGGCCTACGGGCAGGATCATCTTCCTGCCTTCTGGTCGCGCGACGCCGGGCTGCGCGCACCGCTGCGCGCCGACACCCCGGCCGAGATTGCCGCGGCGCACCGGATGCGCGCCGCGCTTGGCCTGCCCGGCGGGCAATTGATCGCCAATCCGATCCCGGCGGAGGCCGAGATCCCGCGCGAGACGCTGGCGCCGATCATAGCCGAGGCAAACCGGGACGCCGTGACCCATGGCATTTCGGGCAAGGCGTTGACACCCTACCTGCTGCAACGCATCTACGAACTGACCGAAGGGCGCTCTCTGGATGCGAATATCGCGCTTGTTCTGAACAATGCCCGGCTGGCCGCCGGAATTGCGCAGGAATTGAGCGCGCGGCCCGCCGATGCCATGTAAAACGCCGCTTGGCCATTGTAGAGCCGAGCGCGAGCGCCTAGTTTCTCTGCGATCGTAACAGGATCTGCGATGACCACACCTTTTGATGCGCCACCCAAGCGACCGGGGCTTTTTGCCAAGCTCCGCACCTCTTTCCTGACGGGCATCGTGGTGATCGCCCCGGTGGGTCTGACCGTATGGCTGATCTGGACCGTGGTCGGCTGGGTAGATGGGTTCGTCTGGCCCTTCGTGCCGGATTCCTATCAGCCCAACGCCTTGCTCAATCGTGTGATGGTTGGCGAGGACGGGCCACGCTGGCCGCTGGTGTTCGACCTGCTGGACCGCAACGGCGACGGCAGGATCGAAGTCAACGTGCGCGGCCTAGGTGTCTTCGTCTTCCTGATTTTCACGATTGTCGTCGGGTGGATCGCCAAAGGCCTGATCGGCCGGTCCATGATCGGATTTGCCGAAACCCTCGTGGAACGCACCCCGGTGGTGCGGTCGATCTATTCCGGCATCAAGCAACTTGCAGAGACGATCTTTGCCCAAAGCGAGCGCAGCTTTGAAAAGGCCTGCCTGATCGAATACCCACGCAAGGGGATCTGGGCGATCGGGTTCATCTCTACGGTTGCCAAGGGCGAAGTCGCCGCAAGGGCGGTGACAACGGGCGACATGCTTTCGGTTTTCGTGCCGACCACCCCCAACCCGACATCCGGGTTCCTGCTGTTCTTTCCGCGCGAGGACGTGATCGAACTGGACATGGCGCTGGAGGACGCGGCCAAGCTGGTGATCTCGGCGGGGCTTGTCTATCCCAACGGGGTGGAGGCCAAGGCGGCGGTGGAAGAACCGCTTCGTCAGGCGTCCTGACCCCATCGTGCGCGATGGGGCCGTATCCCTGACTTGACGGGAGCGCCGAGGGCCGCCTGACCGGGCCTGACAGGATCTCGTTGCGGGCCGGGCCTCCAACGCATCATTCGGCGCAATGACTGCTTCATGGAGCATCCGGCCAAGCGGGAAGTCCCGCGCATGCGTCAATTTGGGATTGTCATAGATATCAGACGCTCAAGACCGGCGCCCCATGGTCTTCGCCAACAGTCGCCAGACAGGCTCTAGTTGAACATCGCCCGCAGGTCGGCGGTTTGGCGCGTGCCGATATCTGACCGGTGCTCATCGAGAAAGGCGCCCGCCTCCCGGCGGCCAGCTGCCTTGAGCTGCGACAGCACCGTTGGCACGGCAACCATCTTGGTCGCCACGGAGAGCGCATTCATCAGCGCGTCATCCGAAATCATGTGCACGCGCACATCTTTCATGCTGCCGGGTGACAGCGCGCCGGAATGCAGGAGGCGCTGAACGAAATCGATGGCCCGCAAGTCGCGCAGCAAAGACGAATTAAAACTGATCTCATTGACCCGGTTCTGGATTTCGGGCGGACTGATCGGGATCTTGTCGCGGTGCAACGGGTTGATGTTCACCACGACCACATCGTCGGGCAGATGCGGCTGGAAAAACGGAAAGAGTGCCGGGTTGCCGGTATAGCCGCCATCCCAGAACGGCTCGATCTCACCGGTTTTCGGATCCTCGACTTCGACTGCCTGAAACAGGGTTGGCAGGCAGGCCGATGCGATGATCGACTGCGTGGTGATCCGGTCCCCGGAAAACACGCGGATCTTGCCGTCTCGCACCTGCGTGGCGCAGACATACAGCTCTGGCCCTTCATGCGCGCAGACCCGGTCGAAATCGAACTTGTCGACGATGCGGGTCAGCGGGTTGCTGTATAAGGGCCCCCATGCGTAAGGCGACACCATCCGGCCGACAGCCTCACCCCAGCTGTATGGCAGCGAATACTCGATACTCTTGCTGATCACATCCGGCTGCGGCAGCCAGGCATGAATCCATTCCGGCAAGGCCGTATCTTCCAGCGCGCCGATCTGCTGCCAGAGCCAATCCAGATTGGCGCGCGCCGCTTCGGCCCCGCCGGTCAGCAACCCGGCCTTCACGGCGGCACCGTTCAGCGCGCCCGCCGACGTCCCGGAAATCGCCGAGATCTCAATCTCCGGCTCTTCGAGCAGGCGGTCCAGCACGCCCCAGGTGAAAGCGCCATGCGCGCCCCCACCCTGAAGCGCCAAATTGATCCTGAGCCGCTCTGCCATGCGCGTTTCCCTTGCGATGATATTTCGGTTTCCGATCTGCGCCGGTGCGGTGGCGTTGCCCCTGCCCGTCAGGCCGCGGTCCAGCCGCCATCGACCGAAATGCTGGTCCCGGTGATCTGGGCGGCTGCATCGGAACACAGGAACAGGACCGTGCCCGCCAACTGTTCCACCGTGACAAATTCCTTGGACGGCTGTTTGGCAAGGATCACATTATCCACGGCCTCATCCTCGGAGATGCCGTACTGCTTGGCGGTGTCGGGGATCTGCGCCTCTACCATAGGGGTCAGAACGTAGCCCGGGCAAACCGCGTTGCATGTGATCGGTTCCTTGGCTGTCTCCAGTCCGACGGTCTTGGTCATGCCGACGACACCGTGCTTGGCCGTGATGTAGGCCGCCTTGAAGGGCGACGCCCGCAGACCGTGACCTGAGGCGATGTTGATCACCCTGCCCCAGCCTGCGGCTCGCATCTTTGGCAGGGCGGCGGCGGTCGTGTGAAAGGCCGAGGTCATGTTGATCGCGATGATGGCATCCCATTTGTCGATCGGAAATTCGTCGATCGGCGCGACATGCTGGATCCCGGCGTTGTTCACCAGAATGTCACAGGCACCCGCCTGATCGATCAGCGCGCGGCATTCGGCAGCAACGGACATGTCGGCCTTGATGTAGCGCGCCTCGACGCCATGCTCATTGGCGATCTCCCGCGCGAGCGCGTGATCCTCTTCGTTGTCGGTGAAGGAGTTGATCACGACCGAGGCACCGGCCTTGGCCATCTCATGCGCGATGCCCAAGCCGATGCCGGAATTCGAACCCGTGATAATGGCAGTCTTTCCCTGAAGCGACATGTCTGTCCTCTGATCCGGATGTGTTTGCAGGTGCAGCATAGTGCGGCGGACGGCAGGATGCACCACCTCTTGAGCGACCCGGTGGGATAAAACCGGATCCCGGCTGAGCGCGTTTCCGCGCAGCGACCGGACCTGTCAAAGATGTCATCTTTCGGAGGGCTGCAATGCCTGACAACAGCACCAAAAAAAACCCCGGCCGAAGCCGGGGTTAAGTCATTGAGGCAGGTTTCATACAGGCAAGAAACCTATCGAGCAGTGCAGTCTTTATAAGCGTTTCACCGCGTGAGTCCAAGCTAAAAGTTTGAAAAGGCGTAAAAGGACCGATACGCTCCCGGACAAGAAAACAAGGGCAGGCAGGGATCGTCGCGATAATGTGCATAAACTTTTTCCGAAATCTGGCGATCCGCTGCGTCAGCGTCGGGGCGATTCTAAGCGCCGGTGGCGCCCTTGCGGAGCCTCAGCATGGCATAGCTATGTATGGCGACCCGCAACTGCCACCTGATTTTGTGTCTCTGCCCTATGCCAACCCCGACGCGCCCACGGGGGGCACCGTCATTACCGGCGAGCTTGGCAGCTACGACAGTCTCAACCCGCTGATCCTGAAAGGCTCCGCGCCGTGGCAGTTGAGATTTCTCGTTTACGAGAGCCTGATGGGCCGCAGTTGGGACGAGCCATTCTCGCTTTACGGCCTATTGGCCGAATCGATAGAGGTTGGACCGGACCGCGAGTGGGTAGAATTTACCCTGCGCCCGGAGGCCCGATTCTCGGATGGCAGCCCCGTCACCGTCGAAGACGTGATGTGGTCCTACGAGACTCTGGGCACCAAGGGACATCCACGCTATCGCACGCTCTGGACCCAGATCGCGAACATGGAACAGACCGGGCCGCGCTCCATCCGCTTTGCCTTTGCCGAGGAGAACCCCGAACTGGCCCTGCTTGTCGGGATGCGTCCGGTCCTGAAGAAGGCACAATGGGAAGGTCTGGATTTCGAGAATTCCAGCCTCGATCTGGTGCCGATCACCACTGCACCCTACGTCATCGGGGACTATGAACCCGGCCGCTATGTGGAACTGAACCGCGACCCCGACTACTGGGGCAAGGACCTGCCCTTTAGGCAGGGCACCAACAACCTCGACACCATCCGGCTGGAATTCTTTGCCGACGACACGGCGCTCTTCGAGGCGTTCAAGGCCGGGATCATCAACACCATCCGCGAGACCAACGCGGACAAATGGGTCACGCAGTATGATTTCCCGGCGGTCGCGTCGGGAGAGATCGTGAAATCCGAGATCACCCATGCCCGACCGACCGGGATCACGGGCTTCGTGATGAACACGCGGCGTCCGGAATTTGCCGACTGGCGGGTGCGCGACGCCATGATCCATGCCTTCAACTTCGAATACATCAACGACACGCTGACCGGCGGCGCGCAGCCGCGGATCACATCCTATTTCAGCAACTCGCAACTCGGTATGCGCGACGGTCCGGCGACCGGCAAGGTCCGCGCCCTGCTGGAGCCTTTCGAGGAAGATCTGCTGCCCGGCGCCCTGGAGGGCTACACCCTGCCCGTCTCCGACGGCACCGCGCGCAACCGCCGCAACCTGGCCCGTGCCATCGACCTCATGGCTGAGGCCGGCTGGACGATTCAGGATGGCAAGATGAAGAATGCGGAAGGTCAGCCCCTGACCTTCGAGATCCTGTTACAGCAAGGGCAAAGCGAAAACGTCTCCATGGCGCAGATCTTCATTCAGTCGCTGGAGCGGATCGGGATCGACGCAAGCGTCACGATGATAGACCCGGCGCAATACAAGGAGCGCACGAACAATTTCGATTTCGACATGACCACCTATCGGCGCGGTCTGTCGCTGAGCCCCGGAAACGAGCAATACGCCTATTGGGGGAGCGACGCCGCCGACCAGACCGGTTCGCGCAACTGGATGGGCATGACCTCCCCCGCGGCGGATGCGATGATAGAGGCGCTGCTGGAGTCGCAGACGCGCCAGGATTTTCTGGCCGCCGCGCGGGCGCTGGACCGTGTCCTGACAAGTGGCCGCTACGTAATTCCTGTGCAGGACAGATACGCCGTCAGCCGCATTGCCCATGCGAAGGAGTTGAAATTTCCCGAAACCCTTCCGATTTACGGGGACTGGCTGGGTTTTCAGCCCGACGTGTGGTGGTGGCAAGAAGACTGACAGCCGCAACCCGCCGACCGCCGGGACAACCGGCGCAAGAACAGAAAGTATGAGGCAGAGATGAAAACAATTATGGTGATTGTCCTGACCGGCGCCCTGGCGTCCTGCGGCACCGTGGATGGCATTGGCGAGGATATCTCGAACGGGGCGCGCACGGTTCAAAGCTGGTTTTGATACCGCTCGGACCGCATGACAATGCTGTGCGCCGGGCTCATGGTAGTGCGGGAATACGTGTGTTTTCTCGCATATTTGCGTGGCGCCCGGCGCCGAAACGTCAGCGCCCGAACGCGGGAATGCCGGCGCCGGCCGGGTGCGGCGACGG
>CAZRZN010000216.1:0-7511 GCA_964604565.1 uncultured Rhodobacterales bacterium | reverse complement strand
CCTGATAGCCGCCGGAGGGCTGGTGCACCATGATCCGGCTGTTGGGCAGGGAAAACCGCATGCCCGGCGCGCCTGCCGTCAAGAGCAACGACCCCATGGAGGCGGCCTGACCGATGACCAGCGTGGATACCTTTGGCTTGATATACTGCATGGTGTCGTAGATCGACAAACCGCTGGTGACGACGCCACCCGGGCTGTTGATATACATGGAGATTTCCTTGGAAGGATTCTCTGCCTCCAGGTGCAGGAGCTGTGCCACGACCAATGTGGACATGCCGTCATGCACCGGGCCGTTCACGAAAATGATACGCTCTTTCAGCAGACGCGAAAAGATGTCGTAGGCACGTTCCCCGCGGCTGGTCTGCTCCACCACCATGGGCACGAGGTTCATGTATGTTTCGATAGGATCTGTCATCGGGCCCTGCCTGCGCTGCTTCGTCGATTTGTGGTAATGCCGATATGTTACCTGAGTCTTAGTATTGCCCCGGGGGGGCCGCAAGGGGCGGCGGGAAAAACAGCTTTTCCATGCCCCCGGTGCAAGAAAGGACAGGCCAGAGGAAACCTGTCCTTGAAGCGGAGGCGCCCGGGCATACCCTTGCGTCATGACACAGGCCGACAGTTTTCTCCCTCATCGCACGGCTGCCCTTTCGGCGTTGCAGGACTTTGTGCCGCACGCGGGCCGCCACTATGCATCGCGACGAAACTACGATCTTGGCGCAGGGCGGCATGAGGGCGTATCGCAACTTTCACCATACATCCGGCACCGGCTGCTGACCGAAGAAGAGGTGCTGACGGCCGTTCTGGGGCGGCACTCTGCCGAGGCCGCACAGAAATTCATTCAGGAGGTGTTCTGGCGCACCTACTGGAAAGGCTGGCTGGAGATGCGGCCAGACGTCTGGCAAAGCTACCAAAGGGCGTTGAGGGGTGCGGTGAACGACATGCAGACCCAATCCCAGCTGCGGGCACGGTGGGAATCCGCCTGTTTGGGACAGACCGGCATTGCCTGTTTCGACGGCTGGGCGCAGGAACTGGTGGACACCGGATACCTTCACAATCATGCGCGGATGTGGTTCGCCTCGATCTGGATCTTTACCCTCCGGCTGCCTTGGGTTCTGGGCGCGGATTTCTTTCTGCGCCATCTTTTGGACGGCGACCCGGCCTCCAACACGTTGGGCTGGCGCTGGGTGGCCGGGATCCAGACACCCGGCAAGACCTACCTTGCGCGGGCTGACAATATCGCGAAATACACCGAGGGTCGGTTCCGGCCCGCGCCCGACGATCTTGCACCGGTCGCGCCCGCCCCGGAGACGTCGCCGGCCTCGGAACGCATCGGCCCGCCAACAAGCGCGTCCTTCGACCCCAAGGCCCCGACAGCCTTCGTCCTGCATGAAGAGGACCTGTCGCCCGGATGGATCCTTGACCGCGGACTGACGCCGGTGGGGACCGCGCTTTTGGCGGCCAGCGATCAGGCGACGCCGTTCCGCATTTCACCACAGGTTGAGAGCTTTCGCAGCCGGATCCTGCACGACACGGCAACCCGTTGGCAGGCGCGGCTGGGTCGGGTGACCGACCATGCGACAACGGCACAAGCCTTGTCGGATTGGGCGCGGGAGATCGGCGCAAAACAGATCGTGACGTCCTACGCGCCGGTAGGCCCTGTCGCCGATGTGCTGTCCGCAATTGAGGGCGTGCCGGTCGTCCGCCCGCTGCGCCCCTATGACGAACGGGCCTGGCCACATGCGACAAGGGGTTTCTTCAAGTTCAAGGACAAGATCCCGGATCTTCTGGATCACTTGTCCGGCCCTGCCCCAGTCAAGAAGGAGGGCGAAACGCCAAGAATGGCTTGGTGACGAAACAAGGATCCGGCGCGGGCGTTTTGCGACCCTTGGCCAAGGCATCTAAGAACAGGCTGTGGCATTGCCCCTGCGACCAAGGACGAGGACCAAAGGGCAAGCGGTCTCGGCGCCGTCCCTTCCCTGACTCGACCCGGCCATCGGTCGACCGTTCGGATAGTGCGATACAGTCGCTTTCAAAAAACCGCCGTGGTTGGGCACAAAGCCTGTTCACGCGGTAATGACCGTTGGCTGGCGGCGGGCGCCCGACAGGGCCGCCGCTTGGCAGCGTCAATGACCGATCCGTTTGACCCCTGCGCAACTGTGCCCGGCACATTCCATTTCAAGCGTGACATGGTTCAATCCATGACGCTCCTCCAGCCGTGTCTTGACCATCTGCTTGATCGCATCGGCACGCCCCCAAGCCCCCGGATCGATGACCATATGCGCTTGCAGCGCCGCGTGGTTTTCATCCATTTGCCATAGATGCGCATGGTACAACGCCTGCACACCCTCAACGGATTCCGCGGTTTCAAGCACGGCTTCCGCAACCATCTGCGGGGGACTGCCAAGCATCAGGATGCGTATGACGCCGCCAATCTCTGACCATGCCATCCACAGGATATACCCGGCGATCAGCAGCGTGATCACCGGGTCGACCCAGACCCAACCGAAAATCCAGATTACCGCGCCTGCCACGATCACCGCGACGGACCCCAGAGCATCCGCTAGGTTATGCATGAAGGCCGCGCGGATATTCACGCTGGTCCTCGACATGGAATAGGTCAGCGCGGCGGTCGCCAGATCGACCAAAAGCGCAACCCCCGCAATGACGATCACCAGCCAGCCATTGACCTCCTGAGGTTGCAAGAAACGCATGCAGGCCTCATAGATCAGGTATAGCCCGATGACGATCAAGGTTGTCAGATTGATCAGCGCCGCCACAACCTCTGCCCGGGCATAGCCGAACGTCATGTCCGCATCCGAAGGACGGCGGGCAATGCGGCGCGCCCAGGCGGCGATCACAAGGCTCGCCGCGTCCGAGAAGTTATGCAGCGCATCGGCGATCATCGCCAGCGAGCCGGACAGAATACCGCCGATGACCTGCGCGACCGTCAGCAGCAGATTGACGCCGACCGCCGCGGCCATCCGCCTGTCGCCGCTTTCCGGATCAATGTGGTGATGGTGGGTCATGCGGCACGTGCCTGACAGCATAATGAACGCCTGCCATCTTCCCCAGAGGCGGGGAAGGTCCGAAGGCAGGGCGACACCGCCGCCCTGCCCTTTGCGTCGTCAGCCGAACATGTCGGACGTGATACCGGCATACCAGCCCAGAGATTCCTCATAGGTCGCCTTGCGCAGGGCCGCATCCTCACCCGTGTCGCTGATGAACCCGTCCACCTTGGCGATCTTTTCGTCGGTGGCTTCATAGGAGGCACCGACCTTGACGCCGTCGTCGGTGTCGATCAGCGACCAGCAGGTGTTCGAGAATTTGGCCGGAAAGACCCGCGACCCGGTCAAGGCACCGCGAACCGCCATGGCTGCGACCTTGGCCTGGCTGTTGGCGGAATAGCCCGATTTCGGCATGTCCCCCTGATCCGTGGCATCGCCGAGAACATATATGTTCTCGTCCAACCGCGATTGCATGGTGTGCCCCGATACCGGCGCCCAGTTGCCTTCGGTCAGGGCGGCGGCCTCGCATATCGTTCCGGCCTTTTGCGCCGGAATCACATTGCAGACGTCCGCCTTGACCACTTCGCCATCAATGTCGACCTCCATCGTCGCGGGGTTCACGGTGACATTGTCACCCCCGAAGTCGGGGCCTATGCGGGTGATCATGCCGCCGTAATGCTTTTGCCAGCCCTCCTCAAAGAGCGCCTGTTTCGAAAATCCCGGCTTGGGGTCCGCGATCAGGATCTTGGCGGTCGGGTTGTCGGCCTTGAGCAAGTGGGCCACCATCGAAATACGCTCATAGGGGCCGGGTGGGCACCGGTAGGGATTGGGCGGCGCGACCATCACGTATGTGCCGCCTTGCGGCATGGACGTGACCTGAGATTTCAGCAGTGCGGTCTGCGTCCCCCCCTTGTAGGCATGCGGCATGGCTGTCTGGGCGCTGATATCCCAGCCCGGAACCGCCCCCTCGACAAAGTCGATGCCTGGAGAGATCACAAGCTGGTCATAGGGCACCCTGCCGCCCCCCGCCAGCGCCACGGTCTTCGCGTCACGGTCCACACCGACCGCCCAGTCATGCACCACATTGATCCCGTAGTCCGAGGCCAGCGTGGCATAATTATGCGAGAGGCTCGGCAAATCACGAAATCCGCCAATATAGAGGTTAGAGAAAAAGCAGGTGTAATAGCTGCGCGTCGGTTCGATCAGGGTGACATCTACGCCCCCCGCGCTGTCCTTTGCGATATAGCG
Source organism: uncultured Rhodobacterales bacterium (assembly GCA_964604565.1). Lineage (GTDB taxonomy): Bacteria > Pseudomonadota > Alphaproteobacteria > Rhodobacterales > Rhodobacteraceae > CAZRZN01. The sequence goes on along the minus strand of CAZRZN010000216.1, from coordinate 3,258 downwards.
CGCCGCGGTAGCTCCACCGGCGCCCCCGCCTATCACGACAGCGCGCGGGCGACCCTGCGCGTGCAACATTGGCGCGGCAAGCGTGGCGGCCGCAGCCGACGCACCCATGAATTTCCGTCTGTTCAGCGTCATGGTTGTCTCCTCCTAGCTGGACATTGTCCCGTGAAAGCATCCGGTTGGCTCCGGATTGCGGCGTCGGGTCCGCAGGTTCAGGACGGACGTCCTGCGTTGCGAACAACTGCACCGGGGGGCACATCCTTGGCACCGGAAAGTTTCGGGACGGGGCTTATCGGGGTCAGTTCGGCAACAGCCCCCAGAAAGCCGCAAGAGCAAGACATGCACCCAGCACCAATATACCGTAGGCGAAAGAAAGTCGCATGAATACCACCAAAATAATCTTGGGGACATGCCCCGGCCACGAATTGCGCGCGCAGTCCCGCACCAATTGGCAGAACAAGACGACGGGCCCTTCAATTCGATGACGATCGGACGGGTTGCGCCATGGCGCAATGGCGGAATACCTGACCGGATCTTATTCGATACTGCCAAAATAGGCGGCAAGGGCCGCGATTTCTTCGTCCGAAAGACGCCCCGCCATCATTTGCATCACAGGGTGCGGGCGCAGCTTGCGCTTGTAGGCATGCATGGCGACGACGAAATCTTCTTTGTTCCAGCCAATGATCGACGGGATGCCCTCGTCCGCGCCATCACGCCTGTGGCAAGTCAGGCATTCTGCGGCCAGATATTCGCCATACGCCACATCCCCGACGATGGCGAGAATTTCCGGCGCAAGCGTCACCTCGCGCGCCACGGCAGTCGGGGCGGATTCGGGGATGTCCTGCGGGTTCGGGCCGAATTGGCGCAGGTAGGCCAGAACATCGTTTCGGTCCTGCGGCTCCTTCAAACCACGAAAGGACATGCGCGTGCCGGAGACAAGGGCGCGCGGGTTCTCGATATAGGCATCGAGACGTTCAAGATCCCAAGTCAGACCATCGTTGGACGCGCGTTGCATCGACGGGGAATAGGGGAACCCCTCGACGCTGCCGGCGCGGCGGCCGAAAATTCCGTTGAGATGGGGCCCGGCGCGATTCTCCGCATCCGGGCCGACCTGGTGACAGCCACTGCATTTCCGAAAGACCGTTTCGCCACGGGTGGCATCGCCAATGGCGCTTGCCTCTTCCTCGGCATGAGACGGCCCCCCGAGGGAGACCGCCGCACAAACTGCCATGACCATCAACCGCATCATCGGATCACTGCGAATGCGATTTCAGATAGGCGATCATTTCCGCGACCTCGGTCTCATTCCGAAGGCCCGGGAAGGCCATACGCGTCCCACGGACGTAGCCACGCGGATCTTCGAGGAAGGCCGCCAATGCCGCCTCATCCCAGACGCCGCCCATCTCACCCATGGTGCGCGAATACTTGAACCCGTCGAGGCCACCGATTTCGCGACCCACCACATCGTTCAGGTGTGGGCCAGTCCGGTTCTTGGCGCCTTCGCCGATCTGATGGCACGCCTTGCATTTGCCGAACAGCTTTTCACCGGCGGCAACCAGTTCGGGATCAAGAGAGGCGTCCCCGGCATCCGCCACGGCAGGCTCTGCCTCCGGTTCCGGCGCGGAGTCGGCCTCTGCCGCCTCTGTTGGGGCGGGTTCGGTCGCGGTCGGCTCTGGATCCGCCGCCGCGGGTTCGGTTGCCCCCTCGTCCGGCGTCACGTCAAGCACAGTGGCGCGCATGGTGATCTCGACGCTATCCTTGCAGTTTTCCATGCAGGGCTCCGTCCGCCAGATCGGATACTCGGTCTCCGGCCGGTCGTCGACGATGAACCCGTCGGCGTTGGGCAATGTGACCCCGGCCAGCGTTTCGTTGCTGAGTTCAAAGTCATCCTCGATGATGTCGTTCATGTAGAGAACATAAGCGACGATGGCATAGACCTCATCCTCCGACAGCGACTGCGCGTTGCCATAGGGCATCGACCGGTGGACATAATCCCAGACAGTCGATGTATAGGGCCAGTAGGAACCGACCGTCTTGACCGGATCCTCGCGGTCGAGCGTGCCCTTGCCCCCCGCAAGCTGGGGCCAATTGCCGACCCCCTCGGCAAAGGAGCCGTGACAGGCCGCGCAATTTTCCTCGAAAAGCGGCTCACCGTCGCTCGCATTGCCGGAACCCGCCGGAAGACCCGTGCCATCCGGGCGGACATCCACGTTCCAGGCTGCAATCTCTTCAGACAGCGCCTCGCGACCTATGCCAAAGCGCAGGCCCTTGCCTTCTTCGTCGGCATGGGCGGCGGCGACGAGTCCGCCACCATCTCCGGTCTCCGCGGCCGGGGCCGTGGCCGTCTGAACGGGGGCTTCCGGTTCGGGGATCGGCGCGGGCAGCGCGCCCATCGTCGGCGGATTGTCGGGAAAACTGCGGATATTGCGGTCGGCAAAGTTGTAGCCGGCGACTAACGTCAGGCCGATCCCCGCGGCAAGCCCGATGTAAAGATTAAGAGACTTCGACATTTTCGGCCTCCCCATTGGCTTTCACATGCCATGTCTGGATACAGTTGTTGTGGTAGATCGAGTTCAGGCCGCGCACTTCGCGGAGCTGCGCCTTGGTCGGCTGAACATATCCGGTTTCGTCGATGGCGCGGCTTTGCAGCAGCAGCTCCTCGCCGTTCCACGTCGTGTCCAGATAAAACCGGGTCAGCGCCTTGTCAGTCCCCGGCGCGGCAAGGCGCGCGGTTTCCCAAGTCTTGCCGCCATCCTTGGACACGTCGACACGAGTGATCTTGCCGTGGCCCGACCATGCCATGCCGGTGATGACCAGCGGGCCGTGGCCATGGGTGATCGGCGACTGCGGGCTGGGGGATGTGACAACGGACTTGGCGTCCATGACCCATGTCCATTTGCGCGCGGTGCCGTCCTCAAGCACGTCCGTGTATTTCGACGTTTCCTCGCGGCTTTCGACGGGGCCGTCCATGACCTCGATGCGGCGCAGCCATTTGACCCACATGTTGCCTTCCCAGCCGGGAACGACAAGGCGCGCGGGATAGCCATGTTCCTTGCGCAGCGCCTCGCCATTGGCCTTGAAGGCGACCAGCACATCGTCCATCGCCTTTTCCATCGGGATGGACCGGCCGTTGGAAGACGCATCCGCCCCCTCGACATAGACCCATTTGTCCGCGAAATCCCCGGCCGCATCCAGACCGGCCTCGGCCAGCAGGGTGCGCAGCGGCACGCCGGTATATTCCATGTTGTGGATCATGCCATG
>CAZRZN010000215.1:0-7580 GCA_964604565.1 uncultured Rhodobacterales bacterium | reverse complement strand
CAACCCGGTCAGGTCCGGAAGGAAGCAGCCGTAACGAGCCCCGCTTGGGTCGTTACAATCTCTCACCCTACACCGTATTTTGTTCAAACAGAATGTGGTGGTCAGGGACAAGTCGCCAAGACTGTGGCGCGCTCAAACAAACCCTTGGCAAAAGAAGAATACGGCGGGACGGAGTCAGTCGACGTCGAACGCCCAGGCGAAACACCAAACATCGCAAGCCAAGTTTCATGCGGCAGGCGCAAGACCGAAAAGGCATGCGCCATGCATGGTGGGACGGATATGCCGCTTCTTGCCGCCACCACGCGGTTTCCACCAATACCTGTAAAGCAAGGTTTCATGGACCTCAGCGGTCAAATGTAACCGCAATTCCTTCGGACAGCAGGTTCAAGTCAGGCCGATTCCCGGACATCCACGTATGCTTTGCCTTGCCGCGGGGTTGAACGCGCTTGCCGCGGCAAACCTGCCATTTCTCCTTGATGCCTCATTGCGCCACCGGGCGCATGAACGTCTCTGGTCACAAGCAAACCGCCCTAGACAGAGCGAGCGTGCCTGACGAAGGGCACCGGTTCCCGTGTCGCCTTGAGGGCCCAGGCCAATTGCTCCTCGTTCATGAACAAGCCGCCCTGAACGGTGCCAAGACGCGTCTGCGCCTCGTCCGGCGCCTCTCCGGCCTCGATCATCAGTCGCAGTGCCAGCATTCCCGACCTGCGCAGCCCTTCGCTGCTGTTGATCATCACCCGCCCGCCCCCAAGCAGCGCCTTTCTGGCCTGCAAGCTGATAGTGGGCCAGGTTGCTCCCAGCTTGTCATCCGGGGCCTCCCCAGCGCGGATGGGCAGATGCACCCAGCGGGTCCCCTTGTCCTGAATGTCCGGCCCGAGATCCTTGATCCCGGCCTCCACCAATTCGGCATGAGTGACCAGCGAGACCACGAAAGCCGGCCGCCAGTGAGCCAGATGATCGAGGTCGCCGCGATACGCGCCGCCCATGCCGGGCAACGGCGACAAGGACACCATCCCGCCCCCCACCGGCAGCACATGCAGGACGACGGGCTCGGCCAGACCCGTCCGTATCTGCTTATCCTCGCCCATGGGCATCCTCCTCACAACGGTGGCGGGGTGTTGTGCCCGCCTGCACGGACGCGGAAATCCGCCGCACAGAATAATACACGTTGCGCAAAGATGTCCTAGCGATTCGGAAAACGCCACAAGCGGCCGCGCCAACGTGAACGCGCGCCCATGAGCAGCCTGCCGAATTTTTCTTGCCGCCGCACCGCATTCCCCACGCTCCCGCAGAACGCCCGTCGCGCGCATACCTGCGAAACCGCGCGGCTTTGCTGCATTTCGGTGAATGCCGGGAAATCCGCCAAGGCACCGGCCGGCGCGCACCTCAAAGGTGGACGCCCGGCCCGCCGCGCTTTAGGTTCGGCGGGCATATCAGACGCGAGACCCCATGACCGACGCTGCCGCCTATCAGGTCCTTGCCCGCAAGTACCGCCCGGAGACTTTTGCCGATCTGGTCGGACAGGAGGCGATGGTGCGCACCCTGCGCAATGCCTTCAAGGCGGACCGGATCGCACAGGCCTTTATCATGACCGGGATTCGCGGGACCGGCAAAACCACCACCGCGCGGATCATCGCCAAGGGCATGAACTGCATCGGTCCCGATGGCACCGGCACGCCCACGACAGACCCCTGCGGCAAGTGCGAACATTGCGTTGCGATCATGGAGGGCCGTCACGTCGACGTCATGGAGATGGACGCCGCCAGCCGGACGGGCGTGGGCGACATCCGCGAGATCATCGACAGCGTGCACTACCGGGCAGCCTCGGCCCGCTACAAGATCTACATCATCGATGAGGTGCACATGCTCTCAAAGAGTGCCTTCAACGCCCTGTTGAAGACTCTCGAAGAGCCTCCCGCGCATGTCAAATTCATCTTTGCCACGACCGAAATCAGGCAAGTCCCGGTCACCGTCCTGTCACGCTGCCAGCGCTTCGACCTGCGCCGGATCGAACCCGAAGTAATGATCGACCTCTTGCGCCGGATCGCCACCGCGGAACAGGCCGAGATCACGGATGAGGCACTGGCCCTGATTTGCCGCGCCGCCGAAGGATCGGCGCGTGACGGAACCTCGCTGCTGGATCAGGCCATCAGCCATGGCGCCGGAGAAACCACCGCTGACCAGGTGCGCGCCATGCTGGGCCTCGCCGACCGTGGCCGCGTGATGGATCTGTTCGAAAATATCATGCGCGGCGATGCGGCGGGCGCGCTTCAGGAACTGTCGGCGCAATATGCCGACGGGGCCGATCCGCTGGCGGTCCTGCGGGATCTGGCGGAACTCACGCACTGGATTTCCGTCGTCAAGATCACGCCCGAGGCTGCCGAGGATCCGACGGTCTCCCCCGACGAACGGACCCGCGGCCGTGGGTATGCGGACGGTCTGGGCATGCGGGCGCTGGCGCGGACATGGCAGATGCTGCTCAAGGCGATCGAGGAAGTGTCGAATGCGCCTTCGGCCATGATGGCGGCCGAAATGGCGGTGATCCGCTTGACACATGTGGCCGATATGCCATCGCCGGATGAACTGGTGCGCAAACTTCACGACAGCCCGCCGCCCCCTTCCTCGCCCAACGGTGGCCCCCCGGGCGCACCGACGCCGGGCCCCGTGATGCAAGGGACACAGGGCAGCGCGCCGCGCGGCGCGTCCGCGCAGCGCGGCGGTGCCGCCACCGCGGCGGCGCCCGATCCCGTTGAGGCATTGGCGCACTATCCCACCTTCGAACATGTGCTTGAGCTGATCCGCGCCAACCGCGACGTGAAGTTGCTGGTCGAAGTCGAGGGCGGGCTGCGCCTCGCCGCCTATCAGCCCGGCCGCATCGAATTCACGCCGACCGATGACGCCGCCACGGATCTTGCCCAGCGCCTCGGCAGCGCCCTGCAACGCTGGACGGGCAACCGATGGGCGGTTTCCCTGGTAAACGGCTGCGACACGCCGACGGTGGTAGAACGGCGCGACGCAGATCGCCTGGCGCTCGAATCGGAGGCACAACGCCACCCGCTGGTGCAGGCCGCCCTCGCCGCCTTTCCCAAGGCGAAGATCACCGGGATCCGCACCCCGGAGGCCGCCGCGACACAGGCGCTCGAGGAGGCGCTGCCCGAGGTCGACGAAGAATGGGATCCGTTCGAGGAATGATTTCCTGAACATCAGAACCCCCGTGCATGACCACCATGCCGACCTCCCGGAGCAGTCCGTTTCGCTTACCACCTCCTGATCCCTTGAAAGCGCCAAAATCGCCGCCCGCACAGCACCGTCCATGACCGGGCATGCGTCATGCCCGCGCCACGACAGGCCTGCATCAAGTCATGAATTTCCCACCAGACAGACCCGACAGCAGATTGCATTCTTTCGGGGCTCGATTGAACGACACCGTATTTTCAAAGACATATCGGAGATTGAAATGACACGCATTCTCGCCATTACAGCCCTCGGCTTCGCCGCCTTCACCGCAACAGGCGCGACCGCAGGATGTAACCCTGCCTGCAAGTCAGGCGAAACCTGCCGCTACGACAGCACCAAAGACCCCGAATATTGGTGCGAAGCCAAGGGGTTCAAGTCCGGTGGCATCACCCTGCGCCCGGGCGCCACCGTCGGCGCGGGAACCGGTCCAACGCAAAACCTGCGCACCTTGGGCAAATAACCCCATCACCCAACACCACAAGGCCCGAAGCAGGGGACCGCCCCTGCTTCTTCTCTCCTGAAATACTCGGATCCCGCCGCCCGGCAACCCGCGCGACAGCCTGTGCTTGTTCCCGCCGTCCCCGCATCGTATCACAACAGCCAAATGGACCCCTGAGGAGACAGGAACATGATGAAAGGCTTGGGCGGACTTGGCGACATGGCCAAGATGATGAAACAGGCGCAGGACATGCAGGCCAAGATGGCGCAAATGCAGGAGGACCTCGCCGGCATAACCGTCACGGGCGAATCCGGCGCAGGACTGGTCAAGGCGACTGCCACCGCGAAGGGCGAACTGACCGGGCTGGAAATCGACCCGAGCATCTTCGTGCCTTCGGAGAAGGAAGTGGCAGAGGATCTGATCCTTGCGGCGATCAAGGACGCACAGGCCCGTGCCTCGGACCGGGCACAGCAGGAGATGCGCGAACTCACCGAATCCCTTGGCCTGCCCGCCGACATGAAACTGCCCTTCTGAATCATGCGCCGCGCGCCCCAGGCCCTCATGCGCCTCACGGCGCTATGCTGCGCGCTGGGGGCGCCGCTGTCAGGACTGCACGCGCAGGACTGGGCCACAAAGGCACTGTGCGAACCGCCGCAGATCACCGTCTTCGACGAGGTTTTTGCCCCCGAAACCCGCGCCACACTGGAAAAGCGCGCCGCCGGCATCGCCAATGCCACCGGGCGTTTCTGGCGGATCACCGCTCCGGACGGGGCGGTATCGCACCTCTGGGGCACGATGCACAGCAGCCACCGTGCGGTTCTGGACATGCCAGGTGACGTGCTGGAAACGCTCGACTCCGCCACACGCATCGCACTCGAAATCGACCCGACCTTCGCGGACCGCGCCAGCTACGCCGACTACATCGAAGGAAACGACATCTATCGTCCCGCGGAGGATCCGTTCCGGTTTTCCGACCTCGGTCTTTCGCGTGAGATCGAGCGCCATCTCGGCAACCGGCTCGTGGCGCTTGGCTGGCCCCGCAGCGCGCTTGACGATCTGACGTTCGGCGCGCTCTCGGACCTTCTTCTCTATGATCCCTGCGAGGATTTCAGTGCCGGCGTTCTGCCAACACAGGACAGCTACATCCAGACCCTGGCGCATATCAACGGCCAGCCCGTTCTTGCGCTGGAACCCACGGACCGGCTACCGCAAAAGCTGAACCAACCCCAAAACGCAGATCTGGCGCGATCGATCATCGCAACCTATGCGGTCTACCTTATGCCCGGTGCCACGCCTGATGCGCGCGCCACCTCCATCGCGCTCTATGCCGAAGGCCGCATCGGCCTGTCGATGGCTTGGGACGCGGCCCATGTCACCGAAGCCCTCGGCCCCGAAGGCCCCGCGCTATACACTCGCATGTCCGACTATCTTCTGGATGAGCGCAACGCGGATTTCATCTCCGCAGGGCGCCCCGCGCTCTCCTCCGGCGGCCTGTTCATGGCTGTCGGCAATTTCCATATTCCGGGTGAACGCGGCCTCGTGGCGCTGCTGCGCGCCGAAGGGTTCGAGGTCACGCGCATCCCCCTGCCGGGCGAAGCCACCTGAAATGACCCGTAACAGCAACCCCATAGAAACGCTGATCGACCTGATGGCGCGCCTGCCCGGCCTCGGCCCCCGCTCGGCGCGCCGGGCCGTGTTGTATCTGATCCGCAAGCGGGCAGTCTTGCTGGCTCCGTTGGCCGATGCCATGGCCGAGGTTGCCCGCACCGCGCGCGAATGCCTCAACTGCGGCAATGTCGGAACCTCGGACATCTGCGAAATCTGCAACGACGAGAGCCGCGCCAACGGACTGATCTGCGTCGTGGAGGAAGTGGCAGACCTCTGGGCGATGGAACGCGGGCGGGTTTTCCGGGGGCGCTACCATGTGCTTGGCGGAACGCTCTCCGCGCTGGACGGCATCGGGCCTGAACAGTTGCGCATCCCGCAACTCCTGCGCCGGATCGAGGCCGAGAACGTCACGGAGGTCATTCTCGCGCTCAATGCCACGATAGACGGCCAGACAACCGCCCATTACATCGCGGATCAACTGGACGGGCGCACTGCCCTAAGTTCGCTTGCGCAGGGCGTGCCGATCGGGGGGGAGCTCGATTATCTCGACGATGGCACGATCGCCGCCGCTCTGAGCGCGCGAAAACGGTTCTGATCGGGCCCGCCCCCGGCGTTCATCGCCTGAAACAGGCCGACCCGGCCCCTTGGGGCCTTCCAACCCCCCGCCTTGCTCGCAGCCAGACCCAGTCAAACTCTGGCATCGCGTCAACCGGACCGAACTGCCCAGCCTCCGGGCGGCACGACGATCCGCGCGGGGGTGCCTTGCCCGGACCTGATTGCCCGGGCAGTCCGACGGATCCGCCTTAGCGGTTTCCCTTGTCGTCTTCGTCCTCGTCGTCCTCATCCTTGCCGTCACCGGGCAGGTTGAAGAAGCTTTCCGCGTCCAGATAGTCGCTGTCGCTCTTCTTGTCTTCCTCCTCCTCCTCGCCACGCGGGTCGGAGAGGCTGAAGGTTTCCAATCCTTCGATGGCGGAGGGCAGGCGCGATTCCGGTTCCAGTTCGAGGCTCTGTTCGGTCGACACAAGTTTGCGCCGCTCGTCGTCCGTCATCACCGCTTCCATCGCCTTGGCCGCCTTGCTCACCACGGCGTCCAGTTCGCTCTGCTTGCACAGGCCCAGCGCGACGGGGTCGATCGGCTGCATGTTCTGGATGTTCCAGTGCGTGCGCTCACGGATCGACAGGATCGTCGGCTTTGTCGTGCCGACCAGCTTGCTGATCTGCCCGTCCGTCAACTCGGGATGAAACTTGACCAGCCAGAGAATCGCATTGGGGCGATCCTGCCGCTTGGACAGGGGCGTGTAGCGCGGCCCGCGGCGCTTGTCCTCGTCCCGCGCGGCAGGGTTGAACTTCATCTTCATCGGCCGCATCGGATCCTTTTCGGACTTGTCGATCTCGGCCTGTTCCAACTGGTTGTTGGCGACCGGGTCAAAACCCTTGACCCCGGCTGCAACGTCGCCATCCGCGATTCCCTGGATCTCCAGTTCGTGAAAGCCGGTGAAATCGGCGATCTGCTTGAAGCTCAGCGTGGTGTTGTCCACCAGCCAGACGGCGGTCGCCTTTGGGTGCAGCAGCTTTGACATGGGTCTTTCTCCTTGGTCTTGACCGGACCCGCGTGCATGCCTCTCGCCCGGCCCAGGGCCTTACGGGCCAAAGGCGGCTCCGGCGGGCGGAGCGGGTTACCGTTGTCGGGAAACTCGCGGCCTATATAGTATCCATGCAAGCAAAGGGGAAGCGAAAATGCGATTGCTGAGATTTCTGGTTCTGGGCGTCACCCTCGCGGCAAACCTGGCCCGCGCCGACGGCGACAAGGCCGGAGAATTCGACTATTACGTCCTCGCGCTGTCGTGGTCGCCCAACTGGTGCGCGCTGGAGGGCGATGCGCGCGACGCGGAGCAATGCGACACCGACGCTGGCTGGTTACTGCACGGACTCTGGCCCCAGTATCACCGGGGCTGGCCCGCTTATTGCCCGACGCAGGAACGCCCGCCCTCCCGCGCCATGACCGCCGCGATGACGGATATCATGGGGTCGGCCGGTCTCGCATGGCACCAGTGGAAGAAACATGGCGTCTGCTCGGGCCTCGCGGCCGCCGATTATTACGACCGGTCGCGCGCGGCCTATGACGCCGTTACGCGCCCGCCGGTCTTTCGCGGTCTGGAGGAGGCTGTCACCCTTCCGGCGACGGTGGTCGAACAGGCCTTTCTGAAGGTCAACCCAAGGCTTGACCCCGACATGATCACCATCACCTGCCGGGACGGCCACATTCAGGAAGCGCGCATCTGCCTGTCGAAATCCC
>CAZRZN010000214.1:0-7596 GCA_964604565.1 uncultured Rhodobacterales bacterium | reverse complement strand
CACGCGTCGTCATTCGCGAAGACTGGTAAAACGGGGCCTGATTGGGCCTCGTCAAATCAACAAGACCCCCGGCCGGCCAGCTGGCTCGTTCCGGAATACGGCTTGCACGTGAACGGCTACCGAGAATTTCCTCGGTAGCCGTTTGTTTTTGAGGGCATATTTTTCACGGCCGTTTACATGCGTTGCGAGGGTTTATTTTGCCGCAACAGTAAGCAGAAAAATCGTCTTGCGGGTTGCGTTGCCGGGACACTCGGCCAACATCCCCAAGGCCTTCTTGCTACATCAGACCGAGCTATCGAAGATCGTGTGGAAAGAAACCTCAGCAGCCAAACCTTCATCAAGGTCAGAACCGGAAAAAGCCGAATTGGCAGCCACGCAAGGCACCTGACCCAACCGCGTTCTCTACGGGCCGTGGTTAGCTCATGACACGCCGTTGGAAAAGGTTCGCAGACCGGTGGTGTGCGCTGACGGTTGAGCGGAATGGACTTTATGCGCGGACGGTGTGTCAGAAATCGGGTTCATTGCCCTCAGATTGAGGCGCTGCGATCAAGCGGCTTCGTAGCGCGAGAAGACTTCTGTGCTGCCATCGTTGAGGATCAGGAACACATCGTAGGCCTCGCGATCCTCCTCCGGTCCCATGCCCGGCGATCCGTAGGGCATGTCGGGCACGGCGAGGCCAATGGCATCCGGGCGCTCGGAAAGGAGCCTTCGAATGTCGGCGGCTGGCACGTGTCCCTCGATCATGTAGCCCTCGATCTCTCCGGTGTGACAGGAGGTCATGTTCTGGGGGATGCCGTTCTCAAGCTTGTGCCTGAACAGAAGGGTGCCGAAGCTACGCTCGGTCGTGACGGAAAAGCCGTCCTTTTTCAAGATTTCGATCCATGCGGTGCAGCAGCCGCAGTTCGGGTCTTTCAGGACGTGGATCGAGAGGGCGTCACGGGTGAGCGCAGCGTTCGGTGAAGTCGCGGCAAAGCTCGCGGCGAAGGCCATCAGGGCGCGGCGGGTGAGGATCATCAGTGTTTCCTTTCAGGTCGTTGCGGATGCGTGGTCGGGGCGGCTCTTCCCGGCGTTCCGACCAAAGCGCCCCGCTGTTTCTGACGTGCCGGTGGGCCGGAAGAACAGCAGCCGGAGGGCGTTTAACGTCACCAGCACCGTAGCGCCGGTATCTGCGAGGATTGCGATCCAGAGGCCCGTGATACCGAGCACGGTCGTCATGAGAAACACCGCCTTGAGCCCCAGCGCGATGGCGATGTTCTGGCGGATGTTTGCCATGGTAGCCCGGGCGAGGCGGATCTTTCCCGCGACATCGGTCACGCGGTTGCGCAGGATCGCCGCATCGGCGGTCTCCAGCGCCACGTCGGTGCCAGAGCCCATGGCGACGCCGATATGCGCGGCGGCCAGCGCGGGCGCATCGTTGATCCCGTCGCCGATCATCATCACCTGCGCCCCGGACGTCAGGGTCCGGATGGCTGTGACCTTGTCTTCCGGCATGAGGTCAGAGCGGTGCTCGATCCCGAGCCTGTCGGCGATGGCCTGGGCTGTGCGCGGATTATCCCCGGTCAGCATGACCGAAGATATGCCAAGAGCGCGCAGTTGCGCGACAGCATCCGCCGCATCGGCACGCGGTTCGTCCCGCAGCGCGATGAGGCCCTGCGGCACGTCATCGCGCAGCACGAAGACGACCGTCTTGCCCGAAGCTTCCAGCGCCGCCACGCGGGTCCGCAGGGCGCCCGTGAGCGCGCCGCGCTCGTTCGCCAGCCGCGGCGAGCCTACGCACACAGTTGCGCCGTTGATGGATGCTTCCGCTCCCTTGCCGGGCAGCGCGCGACCGCCGGCGGCGGCAGCCGCGTCGACGCCCCTTCGGTCGGCCTCGGCGCAGATCGCCTGTCCGAGCGGGTGGCTCGCGCCGCTCTCGACCCCTGCAGCCAGCGCCAAGAGGTCGTCCTCTCCCACGGTCAGCGTCAAGACGTCTGTCACCCGCGGCCTGCCGTGTGTCAGCGTGCCGGTCTTGTCGAAGGCGACATGGGTCGTGCGGGCTGCCGCCTCTATCACTGCGCCGCCCTTCATCAGCATGCCGTAGCGCGCCCCGGTGGACAGCGCCGAAGTGATTGACGCAGGGACGGAGATCACCAGCGCGCAGGGGCAACCGATCAGCAGCAGCGCCAGCGCGCGATAGACCGATTCACCCCAGGCCAGACCCAAGGCCAGCGGCGGGACGACCGCCACCAGCAGCGCGGCCCCGACGACGGCGGGCATGTAGACCCGGCTGAACCGGTCGATGAACCGCTCGGTCGGTGCGCGGGCGCTCTCTGCCTCTTCCACAAGGCGGACGATGCGGGCGATGGTGTTATCCTCGGCCTCTTTCGTGACCCGCACGCGCAGCAGCGCCTCCGCGTTGATCGACCCTGCGAAAACTTCCGCGCCCGGCTCCTTGAGGCTGGGCACGCTCTCGCCGGTGACCGGGCTCTCGTCGACACCCGACGTGCCGTCGATCACCTCACCGTCGCAGGGAACACGGTCGCCGGGGCGGACCTGAACAACCTGCCCGACGCGCAGCTTATCGGCCGGGACCTCCCGGGTCTTGCCGCCGACCTCCAGCCGCGCGGTCTTCGGCACAAGTTTTGACAGGGCGCGGATGCTGTCACGCGCCTTTCCAGCCGAGACACCTTCGAGAAGCTCGCCCACGGCGAAGAGGAAGACGACCAGCGCCGCCTCTTCCGGCTCGCCGATCACCAGCGCACCGCCGGTCGCGATCGTCATGAGCATCTCGATGGTGAAGGGCATCCGCGCTCGCGCCATGGCAAACGCGCGCTGCGCCACGGGAACGAGCCCTACAAGGGTTGCGAGGACGAACGCCCAATGCGCGGTTTCTGCCGGGAGGAGGAACCGCGACGCCCAGGCCACGGCGAGCAATGTGCCCGTCCCGATCACCAGTCGGCCCTTGGAGGTTTTCATCCACGAGGTCGGCGCGTCCTTGGCTGGCTCACCGTCAGTTTCCCGAGGGTCCGCCGCATCCGGAAACGCCCCATCCGGCAGCACAAAGCCGCCCTTGGGCTGTTCCGGCCGCGCGCCCTTGGGGGCGATTCCGAAGCCGACGCCGCGCACGGCCTTCTCGATCCGCTCGGGCGAAGTCTGGCTCTTATCGAGCGTCAGTCGCAGCCGCTCGGCCATCAGCGCGACATCGACATCCTCGACACCGGGCAGGCGTTCAACCGCGCCGCGCACCTTCGCCGCACAGGAGCCGCAATCCATGCCCGTCACGCGCCATTCATGTTGTCCGGCGTTCTCGTCGGCCATGCCGGCCCCCCGTCTGTGATTCCCGTCGAATCCTGATATACGATCTACAGCAACTGTAGGTTCAAGCCTCCACCAGAGATTTTCTGCATTGCCGGACAGGGGTAGGAGCCACGCGATCTCAGCAAACGAAAAGCTTGGGAGGAAACACATGCTTTCTATCGGCACTCTCGCCAAGCGGACTGGCACCAAGGTGCAGACTATCCGCTACTATGAACAGATCGGCCTCATGCCGGAACCTGACCGGACGGAAGGTGGGCAGCGACGCTACGGGGATATCGGGCTTGATCGTCTTTCGTTCATCCGTCATTCTCGGCAGCTCGGATTCTCGCTGGAGGCCATCCGCGAACTGCTGGATCTTTCCGACAGTCCGGAGCGGTCCTGTGCGCAGGTCGACGCAGTCGCCCAGAAGCAGCTCCGTGAGGTCGAGGCGCGCATTGCCCGGCTCGAGGCGCTTCGGGTCGAACTGCAACGGATGATCGGGGAATGCAGTGCCGACCGGGTCGCCAACTGCCGCATTCTTGAGGTTCTTCGCGACCACGAGAAATGCCTGTCCGACCACGACCGGGCTGGCGCCTGATGCCGACGGTTCCCATCTAATCGCGCTTGCCGGGTTTGCGGGATGCCTTGCTATCTGGACGTGGTGGCGCGGGGCTTCGCGCCCTTGGCTGCTACCGGGAATGGCGAGTCTCGCTTTGGTCGGCTGGGTGGCTCGCGCAGGTCGGCATCAGCTTTGCCGGCAGCGCCTTCGGCGCCTGTGGCGGCGTCCAGATCGTCGCGTCGCCGCTGTGGCGGAGCGGAAGGACAGCCGCCAGATATCCGCGATCTTGCCGCCGCAGCCATGTGCCTTCTGGGCGCCACCCTTGTCGTGGAAGCGCCGAGCTTGGGATAGTGTCGCCCGACACGATTTCATCTCAGCCGGTTTGGTGGGTAGGCCGTTCGCCTGTGACGTCGGTCATGTGCCCCAAGAGCCAGATACAATCGCTTTTCGCGGCTTTACGAAAAGCCCCTGAGAAACCGTCTGATTCTCCGGTGCCGTGTCCCGGATTCCTGAATAGGCAAGGTTTCAACGTCGGGGGAGGCCGCGAAGGCCCGCCCTGACACCGGATTTGCGGCTCCGCCGGGTAAGCAATGGGCCAAAGCGTCCCTTTCTGTGCGTTGTTGCAGAGCGGACGTTCCTCATCACACGAAACGGATGCCCAAGGGCGTTGGGTCAGGGATCAAAGCGCGCTATCCTTTCGCTTACACTTTGCAGGGAGAGCAAACATCATGACACTCAACCGCCGACATTTCCTGACCACCGTCGCCGCTGCGGGCACCATCACGATCCTGCCCTTCGCCAGCCGCGCCGGGGGGCATCTGCCCAATGAATTCCAGACCGACATGGGCACCGTGACGGTGCATCCGGTGCACCACGCCTCCATCGTGCTGGAAACGCCCGCCGGGGTTCTCTACGTCGACCCGGTGGGGGAGGCCGCCGAGTATGCCGACATGCCGGAGCCGGACCTGATCCTGATCACGCATGAACACGGCGACCACTACAACGCGGACCTTCTGTCCACGATCAAGGGTGAGGGCGTGCCGATGATCACCAATCCGGCGGTTTTCGACATGCTGCCGGAGGCGCTGAGGACTAACACGACCGCCATGGCGAACGGCGATAGCGGAGAGGCGCTGGGGATCGCCATCGATGCCATTCCCGCGCACAACCTGACCGAAGGGCGCGAGAATTTCCACCCCGTCGGCCGCGACAACGGATATGTCCTGACGATGGGCGATTTCCGGATCTACATCTCCGGCGATACGGAGGACGTGCCCGAAATGCGCGCGCTGGAAAATATCGATCTGGCCTTCGTCTGCATGAATCTGCCCTTCACCATGGATGCAGAGGCCGCCGCCGACGCGGTCCGCGAATTTGCGCCGACCTATGTCTACCCCTACCATTACCGGGGCCGCGACGGCGGCACGCAGGATCCCGCAGCCTTTGCCGAGATGGTCGGTGACGCCGCGACGGTCAAGATGGGCGACTGGTACGCCCCCGGCGAATTGGGCTGAACATCACCCCGGGGCGCGACAGGGCCCTTGCCGAAACCGACAGCCTCCCGCACTCTATGTGCGGGAGGCTTTTTCATGGCACTGGACATTACGTCGTTCGATCTCAACCGCATCGGGCCCGATTTCATCGAAAACCCCCATCCCGTGCTGCACCGCTTGCGCGCGCAAAGCCCGATCCACAGGAACGGCGATGGGTCGGTCTTTCTGACCCGGCATGACGATTGCCTGAAGGTGTATCAAAGCCGCGACATGCTGTCGGACAAGACACAGGCCTTCGGTGAGAAATTCGGGGCCTGCCCGCTGCTGACGCATCACACCACCTCGCTGATCTTCAACGACCCGCCCTATCACACGGTCGTCCGGCGGCTGATTTCCGGGGCCTTCACCCCGCGCAAGCTGGCGGAGTTCGAACCCCTGATCGAGGGGATCGTCGACCGTCTGCTGGACCGGGTGGAGGATCTCGGCGAACTGGACCTGATAGAGGATTTCGCCAAGGAACTGCCGACCGAAATCATCTCCTTCATGCTGGGCATCCCGCCGGAATATCGGTCGAAACTGCGCGGTTACAGTCTGGCCATCCTTGGCGCGCTGGACCCGGTCGTGCCGGAGGACCGGCTGGCGGCGGGCAACCGGGCCGTCACCGAATTTGGCGAAATCCTCACCGATCTGATCGACCACCGCCGCGCCAATCCCGACGGCGCGCATGAGGGTGAGGTGCTGGAGGCGCTGATTTTTGGTGAGCACGACGGACGCCGCCTGACGCAGGAGGAATTGATCCAGAATTGCATCTTCCTGTTGAATGCGGGCCATGAGACGACCACCAGCTTTGTCGGCAACTCCATCGGCCTGCTTCTGGACAATCCGGATCAGCACCGCCTGCTGCTCGACAACCCCGATCTGATCGCGCCCGCCGTCGAGGAATGCCTGCGGTTGGACTCCCCGCTACAGATCGGCAACCGGCTGGCGGGGGAAGACATCGCCCTCGACAGCGGCCTGCTGCCGAAGGGCACCTATATCCACACCTCGATCGCGGGTGCCAACCGGGATCCGAATGTCTTTGCCGATCCGGACCGCATGGACATCACGCGCAAGCCCAACCGCCACATTGCCTTTATCACCGGGATCCATGTCTGCCTTGGCGCGACGCTGGCGCGTGTCGAAGGGCGCATCGCGCTGGGGAAATTCGTGCAACGATTTCCCAAGATCGCCGCCAACGGACCCCGCACGCGGGTGCCGCTGGCCCGATTTCGCGGTTATGCCACCTTTCCGGTCAGGGTGTGCGGCGCAGCGCGATGATCGGGCCCGGGCGCAGGGGCCGCTGCGATCCCCGTGGCGCGCCGCCGGCCAAGGCCGATGGCCGCAAGGATGCCGATGTAGAGCAGGAACAAATATAGCGGGTAGACCAGCAGCACAGGATCCCAGACGCCCACGGACAGCATTCCAAGCAGCGCGGACAGCGCCGAAAGGGCCCAGCAGCTTGTCGTCTCCGTCCCGGGATCGCGATAGGTCTTGACGAGCGTCACCCACCCGCCAAGCGCGCTGATGGCGATCACGATGGCCAACGCGTAGATTGCATCGTCCGTC
This sequence comes from uncultured Rhodobacterales bacterium, assembly GCA_964604565.1. Classification (GTDB taxonomy): domain Bacteria; phylum Pseudomonadota; class Alphaproteobacteria; order Rhodobacterales; family Rhodobacteraceae; genus CAZRZN01. Next base: position 663 of record CAZRZN010000214.1, on the reverse strand, counting down.
ACCGCCCAAAGGCCCAATCCCAGACCTGCGATCCCGAGGATCAGCAGATTGCCCTTGCACAGGAACCCGCCGATCCCGTAGCGAATCGCCAGCAGGAAAATAAACGTCGTTTCAAGGGCTTCCGAGCCGATATACATTAGCGAAACGGTCGCCCCCTCATCCACGTTGGAGAAGAAGGACATCCCCGAAAGCACCGTCCAGATCAGCCAGGTCGACCGCAGGGGCAACGTCTTTCCCGACAGCATGTCGCGCACATAGGGGATAAACGCGATGTTGCTTACGGCAACCGACAGTATGCCGAATGTCATCAGCCAATCGTCTTCAATCACGGGACGTGCCTCCTGTGGGCCTTGTGGCCGACTTGTTTACGCCTTCGGCCTTGTCCCTCCTGCCTACAATTCAGAGGCGAGCCGGGGCATTCAGCAAATCCTTACCGTAGGGAATACCCGACCCTTGTCGGCCTGGCCCTGGGCGGGGCGAAAAGGATCCGCCGGGATGCATGGCCAAGGCTTGATCCGGGACGCGCGCACCGCTATACGCCCCCGGTGGCCCATTGGCCCGACTCACGAAAACAAAGAAACGCCGTGGTCTGCCTATCTCGCTTCGGGGCAGCATCCGGCCAAGGAGAAGCGACATGAAACTGAATGAACTGCGCGACAATCC
>CAZRZN010000213.1:0-7726 GCA_964604565.1 uncultured Rhodobacterales bacterium | reverse complement strand
GCCGACAAGGGCCATTTCGATGTGCTGTTCGAATGCTCCGGCGCGCAGGTCGCGCTTGGGTCTGCCGTCCCGGCGATGCGCCCGGGCGGCATCATCGTGCAGCTGGGCCTGGGGGGCGACATGACCCTGCCAGTGCAGGCGATGACCGCAAAGGAATTGCAGCTGCGCGGCTCCTTTCGCTTTCACGAGGAGTTCTTTACCGCCGTGACCCTGATGCAGACGGGCCGCATAGATGTCAGGCCTCTGATCACCCAGACCCTGCCTCTGGCGCAGGCCGAAGAGGCATTTCGCCTTGCATCGAACCGCAGCGAAGCAATCAAGGCACAGATCCGGTTTTCCTGATCAGGAGAGGCGCCGCCCCCTCTTGTTGCGCCTGAGCAGGACAGAACGGCGCGCGCTCCGCCCTGTCAGATCTTCATCTTCTTGAAGATCGCCTCCGGGATATTGCGGATGATCGCCATGATCAGCCACCAGATCCGGCGCACATAAATCACGTTGCGCCCTTTTCGCACGGCCCGAAGGACGGCCACTCCGACCTCATCGGGATCGGCGGTCAGTCTGGCCGGCAGATCAAGCCCGTCGGTCATGGCGGTATTCACAAATCCCGGCAGAACCGTGACCACATGGACGCCTTTGCCGGCCAGCCGGTTGCGCAGCCCGGACAGAAAGGCGGTAAAACCGGCCTTGGCAGACCCATAGACGTAATTCGTGGCGCGCCCGCGTTCCCCGGCGACGGAGCTTATGCCCACCAGAGTTCCCGATCCACGGACCTCGAACCGATTGGCCAGAAGGGCGAAAATGCTGGCAGGCCCTTCGAAATTCGACCGCATGACAAGGGAAGCCTGTTCAAGGTCGCGCGCGTTTTCTTCCTGCTGACCCATCAGGCCGATGGCGCTGACGGCGACGTCCGGCAAGGCGGGCAAGCCGTCGACGAATGCGGCATGGCTGCCGGGATCGAGCGCGTCGAAGTCATGCAGCGTGACCTGCACGCCATGGCGCAGGGCAATATCCGCACGCACGTTTTCCAGCCGCGCGGAGGTGCGCGCCGCAAGCTGGATCGCGTGCCCTTCGCCGGCGAAGGCCTGTGCAATCGCCTGCCCGATGTCGGAACCGGCGCCGAGGATGAGAACGGGGGAACCTGTCACAGCGAAAGCCTCTCAGATTGGGCGGAGGTGAAATGTTCGGTCAGCCCGGTGCTTTTTCGCATCTCCGCAAACCCGGTAGCACGGGCATCGGCGGCACGCAGGGTGTCGGCGCCCATCCGGCTGTCCTTGGCAAGGTAGAAGCGTCCGCCATGGTCCAGCGTGATCCGGTCGAGCCTTTCCAACAGCGGGAGCGTTGCCGGCTTCATCGGAAAGTCGAGCGCGAGCGTGTAACCTTCCATCGGGAAGGAAAAGGCGCTTTGCTGCGGACCGAAGCGTTTGAGCACGGCAAGGAAGGATCCCGCGCCCGACTCCGAGATCGCCTGCAACAAGGCTGTCAGCCCATCGCGCGACCGAGCCAGCGGCAGCACGCATTGAAATTGGGCAAAGCCTTTGCGGCCATAGATCCGGTTCCAGTTGAGGATCGCGTCCAGCGGATAGAAATAGGTGTCCCAATCTACAAGCTGCGTGCCCGCCTTGCGCGCACCAGCCCAATAATAGGCGGTGTTGAAGGCCCGCACCGTCAGGGAGTTCAGCGCGAAACCGGGGAAGTCCAACGGCACGCTGTGCTTGCTTTTATGGCCCGCATCCAAGGGGCTGCGCGCACGCTTGGCGTCCAGATCATCCAGGCGCGCATGTTCCCCCAGCATGACCAGCGAACGGCCCAAACGGTCCCCGCGGCCAAGACAATCAATCCATGCCACCGAATAGCTGGCCTGCTGGTTCTCATCGAACAGGGCCATCGCGGCATCGAGATCGGGCGCGGGATGCGTGGTCTGACGGATCCACGCCGTCTCGACCGGGCGCAGGCGGATCGCCGCGCGCAGGATGATCCCGGTCAGCCCCATGCCCCCCAACGTCCAGCGGAACAGCTCCGCATTCTGCGTAGGCGAACAACGCTGCACCTCCCCCTGCGGCCCCATGAGGTCGATCCAGTCGACGCAGGTTCCGAAACTGCCATCGAGGTGATGGTTCTTGCCGTGCACATCCGCGGCAATCGCGCCCCCCAGGGTGATCAGCCGCGTGCCCGGCGTCACCATCGGGAACCAACCGCGCGGCAGAAAGGCGGTGATGACATCACCAAGGAGCACCCCCGCCTCCGCCACAAGCTGACCGCTGTCCGGATCGAAGGAAAGCATGTGATCGAAATGCCGCATACGGATCGTGGTGTCCGACCCGATGGCACTGTCGCCATAGGATCGCCCGTTGCCGCGCGCGATGACGGGCGTTCCATCCATGACCAGAGCGCGCAGCGCGTCCTCGTCTCTCGGGGTCTTGACCTCGGTCTCGCGCACCGGAAACCGACCCCAGCCTGACAATTTCATGAGCGTGCCTCCAGACGCATATCGGTGAACACAAACCGCCGGTCGAGATTGTATTTCACCAGATACCCGATGGTAAGCCCGAGGACCGCGCCCAATTCCCGCATCAGATCCGTGCCCCAGATCAGCCAGAAGGCGGTTTCGGTCCCCCAGAAGATCGCCGTCGTCACCAGCCCCATCACCGTGTAGAGCGTAAATTTGCGGCCATGCGCCTTGAACCCGGTCGAGGTGTCGAGAAAAATCCACCGCTTGTCCAAGGCATATTTGACAACCAGTCCCACAAGCGTGCCGGCCGCGACCGCAGCCGCGAAAACCGCAGCGCCCGCCCCGAAGCCCAGAACGACGCGCTGCGTCGCAAGGTTCGCCAGCATCGCTAGGACGGCAAAAGCGCTGTAGCGCAGGACAAGCGTCTGTCGCGTCATCTTAGAATGTTCCCGCCACGGCAAAGCCAACACATAGCAAGAGGCAGACCTGACTGACGCGATCCCGCGCCGCGTAGACCACGGGATCGTCGTTCATCAGACCCCGGTGGGCCAGCATGACGGTCCGAGTGATCCAGAACAGGGCCACCGCGCCGATACCCCAAAGCATCCCGGGGAAATTGTATAGTTCGGACACCGACGGAGAATTCAGATAGAGCACCAGCACCTGAACGGAGACATACCCCGCACTGATCGCGATCATGGTGATGATCGGCAGATCCCCCACTGTATAGCCCCGCCCGCGCGCCTTCAGCGTCCCGCGTTTCTGGCTGTCGACCAGTTCCGCCTGCCGCTTCACCGCCGCGAGTGACAGAAAGAAGAAGATGGCAAAAGCCATGAGCCAGACCGACAGCGGGATGCCCGTGGCCAGCGCACCGGCCGCGATCCGCATCGAATAAAGGCCCGCGAGCACGCAGATATCGATTACCATCTGGCGTTTCAGGCTCAGCGAATAGGCCGTGGTCAAGATGTAGTATCCGCTGATAAGCAAGAAGAACGCCGGGCCGACCAGCAGCGCCAGCCCGGCCCCGATCATGAGCAGGACCGCAGACATGATCATCCCATGCGACAAAGGCACCGCGCCGGAGGCGAAAGGCCGCAAGCGTTTGCGCGGATGCGCACGATCCGCCGACAGGTCGATCATGTCGTTGAGAACATAGACGCTGGACGCGATCACGCTGAAGGCGACGAAAGCCATGATCGACAGCATGACCGTCGTCATGTCGAATTGATGCCCTGCCAGCATCGGCAGGAAGACAAGCGAATTCTTCAGCCACTGATGGGGCCGTAACGCCCGGACATAGGACGCCGCAGTGGCAGGCGTGGTATCGAGATGTGCCATCTCGGGTGCCGCGGCCTCCGAACGGGACCGCAGCGCGGCGGACGCGTTGACCGTCACGCCCCGCGCCGAGGCCTGCCAGACCGGCAGATCCGCCTCCGAGTCGCCCATGTAGACAAAGGTTCCGGCGCCGAAACGGTCGGTCAGAAAGGTCGCTTTTCTGGCGCCTTTGAGGTTGTCTTCGCCATCGGAGCCATAAACCTCATCGAAGAGCCCCAGATGTGCGGCAATCTTGTCGGCAATCGACTGGTCACTGGCGGTGACCAGCGCGGTTTTCCCGCCCCTGTCACGCCAGTCCCTTATGTAGTTCAGCACCGTCTCGTCATAGGGCAGGGACGCCGGTTCGAGATGCGCGACACTGGCAAGATGTCTTTTCAGCGACGCGCGGCCGCGTCTGACCGCCGCCACCGCGCTGAACGCCACGCGCCAGTTCCGCCCGAAAGCAGACCAGAACGATTCGTACAGCATGTCGCTGCGCAAGAGCGTTCCATCGAGGTCGACAATCAGAAACATGATATCTTGGCTGTCTCCAATGTCTGGCGCGACCGTGTCTTGCGCCGAGGGGGTCGCGCGGGCTGTCGGGGTCGTGGTCATGTCTGAAATGCTTTACCGAGATATCTTTGGTCAGCCGAAAGGATATGCGTGGCAACACAGCCCGTCGAGGCTCACATTCCAAGCCAGCCAACTGTGATCACAAAGCCACAACGCCAGGGCCCATCTGCGACGGCGTATAATTTCGCTCTCCGGCGGCATCGGCACCCGATGACCTGATGCAGGACCGGCAATGCGTGCTGTTGCGTCTAGGCGTCGAGACGCAGGCTGGCTTGCGCCCCCGCGTCGGCGGGATGAGGAAAACGGGTCACTGGGCCTTGGATTGGCCCCCGGGCTTCGACCATCGCCAAACCGGCAGCGGGCATAACCGTTTTCCCAACGCGCCGAACCCCTCGCGCGCGTGGGTGCCGAGCAGACGGCGGGGCGGCTTTTCTATTCTGGGCCACTCCGCCATAGTCTGCGGAAAGATATGAGGAACACCAGCCATGACACAAGCGGCACGCATTGCCCTGATCAAGGGAGACGGCATCGGAATCGACGTGGCAGAGGCCGCCATGACAGTCGTTGGCGCCGCCTGCGCGCGGATCGGCCTGCCGCCGCCTGTCGAAACACCCATCGCAGCCGGTGCGGGCTATTTTGCCGAGACCGGCCAAGATATCGAACCGGGTGGAGAGGAACGCGCGGGCGAGGCCGACGCGATCTTTCTGGGCGCCATCGGCCTGCCCTCTGTCCGTCATGCCGACGGCACGGAGATCAGCCCGCATCTGCGTCTGCGCGACCGATTTGGTCTTTACGCCGGGGTGCGGCCGGTCAAGGCCTATCCGAACGCGCCACAGCGGTTGGCCGACCCGCGCGCGGCGGGGATCGACCTTGTGATCCTGCGCGAATCTACCGAAGGGCTGTTCTACTCCGCCGCCGCGCACGGCCGCAGCCAGATCTTTGGCGACACGGAGGTGCGCGACACGCTTCGCATCACCCGTGCAACCACGGAAAAACTGCACCATTTCGGCTTTCGCCTCGCCCAGCGCCGCAAGCAGCGTGGCGGACCGGGGAAAATGACCTGCGTCGACAAGGCCAATGTCTTTGCCTCCATGGCGTTCTTTCGCAAGATTTTCGATGAGATCGCGCCCGAATATCCGGACATAGAAACGGGTTACAACTACGTCGATGCGCAGGCGCTGGACCTTGTCCGTCGGCCTTGGGACTTCGACGTTCTGGTGATGGAAAACATGTTTGGCGACATCCTGTCGGATCTTGCCGGCGGTCTGGTCGGGGGCATGGGCATGGCCGCCTGCGCCGAAATCGGCGATGAAACAGGGCTCTTTCAACCGGCACATGGCTCTGCCCCGGATATCATGGGGCAGGACAAGGCGAACCCTCTGGCCGCCATTCTTTCGGGCGGACTGATGCTGGACTACCTGTCCGAAAAGGTCGGGCAGAAAGGCTACGCCGACGCCGCGGGCCTGATCGATGGTGCCGTCGACCGGGGATTTGCCGCCAACCGCCTGCGGCCAATGGAATTCGGCGGCGACATGGGAACGCGCGCCGTCACGCAGGAGGTTCTGGCGCTGATTTCCGAATAAGGCCTTTTTCGTTCATCCGGTGTCCCACGCGCGCGGTGCGGGGCAAACGGATGCAGCATGTGATTTCAACTGCCGCGGGATCGAAAAAGGGTTCCGGTCCTGCGCGCGACACGCGCTACGGCATGAGCCGCGGCCCACGCCACATTCGGCGATGCTGCCGGCCACGTGACGCTCTCTCAGAGAAGGACGCGCGGCTCAGGCCGTCCGATGACCTCCAGATCAAAGGCAAAGGTCCTTCCGGCAGACAGGTCCGAGTCCGGACGCCCCTCGGCCGCGGAGGTCACAAGAAGGCGTGACAGGTGCGCCCCGCCGAAGGCAGGGCAGGTGATCTGCGGCGTCGGCAGAGCAAGCGCCTTCAAGAAGCGGCCATCCGGCGCATAGCAGGCCACGCGCGACGCGCCCCATTGCGCATTCCAGAGATTGCCCGCAGCATCCGTCACGGCGCCGTCGGGGGTCAGCCCTTCGGCCGTCAGGTCCAGCCAGTCTTCGGCACGGCCTTGCGGCCAGCCCTCGGCATCCAGCGCGACACGGCGGATCACCCTCGTTGCGGAATCGGCGAAATAGGCCTGCCGCCCGTCAGGCGCGAAACAGATGGCGTTGGGAATGTCGATCTCTGGAAAGAGCTTGCGCAGGTCACCCTTGTAAAAGCGATAGATCGCCCCTGCCCCGCGCTCCGCATCATAGCCCATCGTGCCGATCCAAAAGCCGCCCTGCGGGTCTGCGCGCCCGTCATTGGAGCGGGTTACAGGGTTATCCGCTTCGAGGGCCACGAGGCTATCTTCGGTCCCTGTCGACAGGTCAAAGACAAACAGGTCACGTTCGGACGCCACCAGCAAACGGTTGCGGTCCAGCCAGCCCGCCGCAGAGACAGCGCGATCGAATTGCCAGTGGCGTTCGCGCTGTCCGTCATGTTCGAACAGCCGGTGGCCGAGAATGTCGAACCAGAACAGGCTGCCGCGCTCGGGGTGCCAGAGCGGCCCCTCGCCAAGGGTGCAACGGGTCTGCGACAGGATGGTGCAATCGGACATGATGTTTTCCTCTGACGGCAAAGGAAACGATCCGGGCCGCATTGGCAAGGGCGTGCCGCATCGACGGCAAGATCCGAACGGTTCGCCGCGCGGTTGAGTTGGATCAGGGTATCTCCCGGCGCGAAGGGCCGCCAGTGTCGTCAAGGGTCCGCAAAGGCGCAAGAGCACCTTCCAGGGGGCTGGAATCCCCGCGCGATATCGGGTCTAGTCGGCACAGTTCGGCCAGGAGGGTTCCATGAACTGTGTCTTCGTCCAGATCCGATGCAAACCCGGCACCGGATACCGTGTCGCCGGGGACATCGCCCTGCGCGAAATCCATTCCGAGCTCTACTCGACCAGCGGCGAGTATGACCTGCTTCTCAAGATGTATATTCCGACCGAGGAAGACGTGGGAAAATACATCAATGACAATCTGCTGGATATAGACGGGATCGAACGCACGCTGACGACACTGACGTTCCGCGCGTTCTGAAACATGACCCCAGGGAGACAGAAATGACATTCAAGACATTGGCAATCAGCGGCGCGATCTGCGCCGCCTTGACGGTCCCGGTTGTAGCCGAGGTAAAGGTCGGCATGATCACGACGCTTTCGGGCGGCGGCGCCGGTCTGGGCATCGACGTGCGCGACGGCTTCATGCTGGCGATCGAACAGTCCGGCCGCGACGACATCGAGGTGGTGATCGAGGACGACCAGCGCAAACCGGACGTGGCGGTGCAACTGGCGGACAAGATGATCCAGGCCGAAAAGGTCGATGTGCTGACCGGCATCATCTGGTC
>CAZRZN010000212.1:0-7728 GCA_964604565.1 uncultured Rhodobacterales bacterium | reverse complement strand
TCAGCCGCGCGTGTCCGGGAAGGAGATATTGGCCACCTGCTCGGCGATAGGATCTGTCGACAGCGGGTGCATGTCGCCCGAGAAATCCTGAATATTTTCCAGCAGCTCCCATTTCCCGCGGCGATAGATCTCCAGCGGTTTGAACTCCGCCTTGTAGCCCATCTTGTCGCTGCCGGGCACCCAGTAGCCCAGATAGACATAGGGCAGACCCGCCTCGCGCGCGATTTCGATGTGATCGAGGATCATCCATTTGCCAAGCGATTGGCGCGCCATGTCCGGCTCGTAGAAGGAATAGACCATCGACAGGCCGTCATCGAGCATGTCGGTGAGGCAGGTTGCGATCAGATCGCCGCTTTCCTTGTCGATATATTCGATCACACGGCTGCGGATCGGTGTCTCCTCGATCATGGCGGCGAATTCAAAGACGTCCATGTCTGCCATCCCGCCGTCGGCATGGCGCGAATCGAGATAGCGGCGGAACAGATCGTATTGTTCCTCCGTGGCCCAGGGGCTGGTCGCGCGCCGTTCAAGGGTTTCGTTGCGTTTGATGATCCGGCGGTGGCTGCGCGACGGGCGGAAACGCGATACGTCGATCCGCGCGGACAGACAGGCCGCGCAATCGGCGCAGGACGGCCGGTAAAGCACGTTCTGCGACCGGCGGAACCCCTGCTTGGACAGGGAGTCGTTCAATGTCTGTGCGGAATCCCCCTGAAGGGCGGTAAACAGTTTCCGCTCCATCCGGCCCTCCAGGTAGGGGCAGGGTTGCGGAGCTGTGACATAGAACTGCGGAGCGAGCGGCAGCGAATGGCGCATGTCGAAAGGATACCTCGTAGACTTAACGAAACGGTAACAACGATCACGCCGCTCGCCAAGCCTTTCAACGCAGTCCGGCCCCGCACCGGCGGGACCCTTCCGAAAACGGATCGAACCATCTGTCGGAAGAGGAAAATTCCGTTGTGCGGCAGGTTTTGTTGCGTCAGGCGCGACGGTTGAGCGCGGTTGTGCCAAGGACCATGTCGCTCAATCCCTGTCCGCGTTCGCTGAGGAACATCAGGGCAATCGAAACAAGCTGCAGAATCACCGTCGATGCGGTGATGGTGTAGCCCAGCGTATGCAGGAAAGCCTGTCCACCGTCGAACCGTTCGCCAAAGGCATTGCGGAACTCGATCGACATGAGCCGCATCCCGGGTGTGGCCGACCGGCTGGCAATGGTCATCCAGCGATAGAGGAAACCGACCACCATGAAAACCAGCGGCAGCACGAACAGGCCGACGATGGAGAATACCGCGATCGGCAGGGTGAGAAGCGCGATAAGCACGGTATCCACGATCCATGCGACGCCACGCTTGAGTGTCACGCCCTCGTAGAAGGCGGCCTGACGAACAGGGTCGGGCAAATGGGACAGCGGCTCGGTGTGCATTCAAGGCTCCTCATCGCACAGCAGACGCCTCCGGGAATGGAGGCGTCGTTGGTCTCAGGTGTAACGGCTCTGGCGTGATCTGCTCAGGCCGGATCGGTGTCCGGGGTCTCGGCCCGTGCGCGTGTCTGGCGGTCTTCCATGAACTGGTCGAACTCCGCCTTGTCCTTGGCTTCGCGCAGGCGTTCGAGGAAACTTTCGAAGGCTTCCTGTTCGGCTTCGAGGCGGCGAAGGGTCTCTGTCTTGTAGGCGTCGAACGCGCTGTTGCCGGAGGGCTTCATCGCCGCCCAGGCCGCCCCGCGCGAATCGTGAATGCGGGTGTGACGGCAGGATTTCGAAAACATGCGTTTGCTCCAGATCATGTAGGCGAGAAGGGCAAGGCCGAGCGGCCAGAACAGGATGAACCCGAGGACCATGGCCGCGATCCAGGCGCCCCGGCCCTTGTGATCCAGCCATGCCTCTGCCCGGGTGAGCCAGCCGGCGTTGGCGGGCATATGGGATGTATATGCGGCGGTGGTCATATCTGTCTCCGTTTGATCCATGATGTGAATGTCTTTCACATTGGGTAGATCGGAATTCCGGAAGCAGGTTTCAAGAGGGTATGTGAAGCGATTTTACATTATCTGTGACTTTTGTTTTTGGTCAGTATGTTATGGGGCAGATCTAATTGGGATCGAAGCGTCTTTTTGAGTATTTTTGGAGAGAAGAAGCCAGCCTGGTCCGAGAAAGCGTTCGGTGGGCTTCGGGATTCCGGGTGTGCGTGCGGTATGCTCCATGGGTCTGAAGCCTTTGGCCGGGCAGAGCGCGATTCCGCACGGGTCCGGATCGTGCCAGAGGAAGGCGCGGGTTGGACGCGCGGTCGGTTGTTCTGTTGCGCGCCATGCTGGAACGATGCAGGTCACCTTTTCAATCGGGGCTGTCTGGTGGCCTGCCAGCTGTCCGACTGCCTGTTAGACCGGTGCCGGGACCCGGCGGCGGTTTGTCCACATTAGGTTTTGCCTGCGGCGCGCGGGCGGAAAGGCCGGGCCGGCGGTCCCGCAAGTGAGTTGCGCTTTGTGCGCTGGCATGGCCATCTGGGGGCATGACCCTCGCCGATCGCATCACCCGCCTGCCGACTGCCTTTGAACCCGAGCATGGACGCGAGGCGCGTGCCGCCTGTCCCTGGGCCAAGGGCGAGGTCGCGGACTTGATCTTTGGCACGGGTGGGTCCAGCCCCTATTTGCGCGGACTTATCCTGCGCGAGGCGCCCTGGTTGGAGGGCGCGGCCGACAATCCGGACGCTGCGCTTGCCGATCTTCGGCACAGTCTGCCGGAGGCCCCCCCGGAGCAGATCGGCGCCGCGCTGCGGCAGGCCAAGCGGCGCCTCGCCCTGATCGTCGCGCTCTGCGATCTTGCCGGGGCCTGGGATCTGGAACGGGTCACGGCCGAATTGACGGAATTCGCGGATCTCGCGGTATCGCTGGCCATGCGGGCCGCAATCCTGCCGGAGATCACGCGCCGCAAGCTGCCCGGTCAGACCGAGGCGGATGTGGAGACCGCGGGTGGCATGGTTGCGCTGGCCATGGGCAAGATGGGGGCCGGGGAACTCAACTATTCCTCCGACATCGATTTGATCTGCCTGTTCGACGAGACGCGCTATGCCCCGGCAGATTACCATGAGGCGCGCGCCAGTCTCGTTCGGGCCACGCGCAAGATGGCGGCCACGCTGAACGATCTGACCGGCGAGGGCTATGTCTTTCGCACGGACCTGCGTCTGCGTCCCGATCCGGCCGTGACACCGGTCTGCATGGCCATGGAGGCGGCGGAACGCTACTATGAGAGCCTGGGGCGCACATGGGAGCGCGCCGCCTATGTCAAGGCGCGGGCCGCCGCCGGGGATGTCGCGGCCGGGGCGCGGTTTCTGGAGACTTTGACGCCCTTCGTCTGGCGCAAGCATCTGGATTTCGCGGCGATTCAGGATGCCCATGACATCCGGCTGCGCATCCGAGAGCACAAGGGGTTTCACGGGCCGATCACGCTGCCCGGTCACAACATGAAGCTGGGCCGAGGCGGGATCCGGGAGATCGAGTTCTTTACCCAGACGCGGCAGTTGATTGCGGGCGGCCGGGACCCGGACTTGCGGGTGCGCGGCACGGTCGAGGCGTTGCGGCGGCTGTCCGGGAAGGGCTGGGTGCCTCGGGAGGTGGCTGAGTGTCTGGGCGCGCATTACCGCGCGCATCGCGAGGTGGAACACCGCGTCCAGATGATCGGTGACGCGCAGACCCACGACCTGCCCAAGACACCGGAGGGCATGGCGCGGCTGGCCTGTCTGATGGGCCGGGACGTCGACGACCTGAAACGCGACCTCTCCGAACGGCTGGTAGAGGTGCATGAACTGACCGAGGGGTTCTTTGCCCCCGATGAGCGCGACCGCGCGCCGGCGCCGGAGGCCTTTGCCGACAGTCCCTTGCCCGCCCGCTGGCCCAGTTATCCCTGTCTCCGGTCCAGCCGCGCGGTGGCGATCTTCGACCGGTTGCGCCCCGATATCCTGCGTCGGCTGGCCGAAACGGCGAAACCGGAAGAGGCGCTGGCCGCCTTCGACAGTTTTCTGGCCGGACTGCCGGCGGGCGTTCAGCTGTTTTCGCTGTTCGAGGCCAATCCGCATCTGATCGACCTGTTGGTCGATATTGTCGGCACCTCGCCGGATCTGGCGCGCTATCTGTCGCGCAACGCGAGCGTCTTTGATGCCGTGATCGCGGGGGATTTCTTCAGCCCCTGGCCGGGGGTGGAGGCGTTGAAAGAGGCGCTTGCGGCGCATCTCGACCAAGCGGGGGACTATGAGCGTCAGCTCGATTCCGCCCGCCGCTGGACTAAAGACTGGCATTTTCGCATCGGCGTTCACCTTTTGCGCGGGCTCATGGGGCCGGAGGAGGCGGGAGAAGCCTATGCGGATCTGGCAAGCGCCACGCTTGCCGCGCTCTGGCCGCTGGTGCAGGCGAATTTCGCGGTGAAGCATGGTCCGCCACCGGGCCGCGGGGCCGTGGTGCTGGGCATGGGATCGCTGGGCGCGCGGCGCCAGCACGCCCGTTCGGACCTTGACCTGATCGTGATCTACGATGCCGACGGGATGGAGATGTCCGAGGGCCGCAAGCCGCTGGGCAGCCGCATCTATTACGCGCGTCTGACGCAGGCGCTGATCACCGCCATGACCGCACCGATGGCGGAGGGCAAGCTATACGAGATCGATATGCGCCTGCGACCGTCCGGCAATCAGGGTCCGGTTGCGGCGTCATGGACCTCCTTCCAGACCTATCACCGCGAACAGGCCTGGATCTGGGAACATCTGGCCCTCACACGGGCGCGTGTCATCGCCGGTCCTCCCGAACTGGCCGCGGATGTCGAAGGCCTTCGGACAGAGGTGGTGACTGCGCCACGGGGGACGGCGGAGGTCACATCCGCCGTCGCGGAAATGCGTGCGCGGATCGCCGCGGCCAAGGGGGGCGGCGGGCCGCTGGACGCCAAGAACGGGCGCGGGCGGTTGCAGGACGTGGAGCTTTTTGCGCAGATGGCGGCATTGCTGGGCGGCAGCGGGGACCGCACGGCGCCGGACGCCTTGTGCCGGACGGATTGGCTGGCGGAAGAGGCGCGCGACGCCCTGATCGCGGCGGACAGGCTTTTTTGGACCTTGCAGATCGGCGCCCGTCTGGTCAGCGAGGCGCCGCTGGATCCTGAGCGGCTTGGCCAGGGGGGCTGCGCTTTTCTGCTGCGTTTGACCGGCGCGTCGGATATGACGGCCTTGCGGTCGGAGACGGAGGCGAAAGCCGCCCGGGCGGCAGAAATCATCGACGGCATCTTGCCGAAAGCGGAGGCGGAAACGCGATGAAGGGTGACGAGATCGACCCAAAAGGCCTGATAACAGAAGCCTATGCCATGGAAGGGCTGAGCCCCGGGGAATGCCGGACGATCTTTCTGGATTGGGCCTTGTCTGCGCCCTCTGAGGTGGAGACGCAGACGCTGATCGGCGCTTTGCTGGCGCGCTACGGAGAGGCTGCGGACCACCCCATGACACAGGTCCTGCGCGAGGGGCTGGCGCAGACCCAAGCGCCGAGGCGGCGCGGCGGCTGGAAATCGCGCGATCGTTCAGGTGGCTCGGGGTAGGCCAGGCCGGAGGGTTCTGGCGCAAGCGGAGCCTCGGCGGGGATTTTTGACGACGGCATTCAGCGCCCAAGGGCCAAACCGGGCGCCGGGCTTGCCTGCCAAACCGCCGCGAGCAAATAGGTGCGCCCTGCCGCCTTGGCGCGCGTGTGTGAAGCCGGTGCCATGCCGACAGGCCGCGCGGTGACATTCCACACGTTCTGGACGGCCAGTTTTTTCCGGGCCCCTAACGCTGCGTATGCGTCATAGGAAACCGAGGGAATATTGCGCAATGGGTCACGGCGCGCTGCCGCGTCCATCGGTCGTGGGGATCCATGTCAGCTGCGGGGCAGGGCGGCGGCGGCGCGGGCAAGCTCTTCGATCCTGCCCCAGTCGCCCGCGCTCACGGCGTCCTTGGGGGCCACCCAGCTGCCGCCCACGCAGAGCGTGTTCGACAGGGCGAGATAGTCGGGTGCATTGGACAGGCTGACGCCGCCGGTCGGGCAAAACCGCACCTGCGGGATCGGGGCGCCGATGGCCTTGAGCGCAGGGATGCCGCCATTGGCCTCTGCCGGAAAGAATTTCTGCACCGTATAGCCGCGTTCCAGAAGCGCCATCGCCTCGGAGGCCGTGGCGGCACCGGGCAGCAGCGGCAGATCGGCGTCCTCGCAGGCCTTCAGCAACCTGTCCGTGGCACCTGGAGAGACGCCGAATCGGGCGCCCGCGGATTTGGCCGCCATGACATCTTCGGGGGTGAGCAAGGTGCCTGCCCCCACAACACCGCCCGGAACCTCCGCCATCGCGCGGATCGCGTCGAGCGCGGCGGGCGTGCGCAGCGTCACCTCCAGCACCGGCAGGCCACCGGCGACCAGCGCCTCTGCCAGGGGGCGGGCGGTGGCGGCGCCGTCGATCACCAGCACCGGGATGACGGGGGCGAGGCGGCAGAGGGCTTCGTTGCTTTGGCTGGCGTCCTGGGGAGTCATCGGAGGGATCTTTCCTTGGCAGACCGGGTCATGAGTATTTTCAGAGAGAAGAAGCCGCAGGTCATACCACAACCGCGGCGCCGTTGGAGGACAATCCGACATTTTCGCGGAAGGCGGCGAAAAGCTCGCGCCCGACGCCGTGGCCGTTGCCGGAGAGGTCGGCCTCCACTGGGGTTCGGCTGTCAAAATCCGCCGCGAGGGTTTCCAAGGTTCCATTGACCGCATCCACACGCACCACATCGCCGTCGCGGAGACGGGCCAGCGGACCGCCGTTGGCCGCCTCGGGCGAGATATGGATGGCGGCGGGCACCTTGCCGCTTGCGCCGGACATCCGGCCGTCCGTCACCAGCGCCACCTTGAGGCCGCGATCCTGAAGCACCGCCAATGTCGGCAGCAGACCGTGCAGTTCCGGCATGCCGTTCGACTTCGGCCCCTGGAAGCGGACCACGACAACGGTATCGGAGGTGAATTCGCCCGCCTTGAAGGCGGTCCTGACGCTTTCCTGATCCTGGAATATGCGGGCCGGTGCCTCGATCACATGCCGTTCGGGGGCGACGGCGGAGACCTTGATCATGCCGTGGCCGAGGTTGCCGTAAAGCTGTTTGAGGCCGCCGCTGGGTTGAAAGGCGTCGCGCGCAGGGCGCAGGATCTTTTCGTTCTGGCTTTGGGTGGGGCCGTCGCGGTAGGTGATTTCGCCCGCGCTCAGCACCGGCTCGCGGGTGTAGAGCGACAGGCCGTCGCCCGCCACGGTCTTGACGTCATCCTGAAGCAGGCCGGCGTCCAGAAGGTCGCCGATCATGTATTGCAGCCCGCCCGCGGCGTGGAAATGGTTCACATCCGCCAGTCCGTTGGGATAGACCTTGGCCATCAGCGGTGTCACCGATGAGATTTCGTCGAAATCCTCAAGCTCCAGCGCGACACCGGCAGCGCGCGCCATCGCCGGCAGATGCAGGACAAGGTTGGTCGAGCCGCCGGTGGCCATCAGGCCGACGATCCCGTTGACGAAGGCCTTGGCGTCCAGCACGTCGCACACCGGGCGGTAGGCATTGCCCAGATTTGTGATCGACAGCGCATGTTTGGCCGCCTCCGCCGTCAATGCCTCGCGCAGCGGCGTGCCCGGGTTGATGAAGGAGGTTCCCGGCAGGTGCAGGCCCATGAACTCCATCAGCATCTGGTTGGAATTGGCGGTGCCGTAGAAGGTGCAGGTGCCCGGCC
>CAZRZN010000211.1:0-7813 GCA_964604565.1 uncultured Rhodobacterales bacterium | reverse complement strand
TAGAAGCGCACGTCGAACTTCATCCGCGCGTCGTCGAAGGCGTTGAACCCGCATTCATAGGCCGACACCTTTTCAGGGTCGGGGCTGCGCACGGCAACCACCACCGCGGCCAGGATCAGCACAAGGCCGAGGCCGATGGCGATGGCCAGAAAAACGAGGATGGGTAGATATTCCCGCAGCATCTCTTCCAAGACGTGGCTCCTTCAGGGTCGGGCGCTCAGGCAATTGGCTTAATGTCACATACTTCCGCGCCATGACAGGGTCAACACAAGGCGAAAGCATTCAAATCCCTGCGATTAAAAGGATTTTGCCCACGTGGTTAGAATTCTCCTTTGTAGACAAAGAGATGTAGACAATGTTGCGGCCGAAACAGCGCGCAGGCCCGCGCCCAAGCGTCGCGCCCGCTGCCGGATCACGCGGCAGAACGCGCAGGCCCGCCCTCCACAGTTTCCCGAAAGACAGCCTGCGGGAGGTCGGATGCGCAACCCCCGGCCCTAGCCGAGCGACGAAATCATCACATATCCGGCCAATCCCGCCATAACCAAGGTGATCGGGAACCAGACCGCCCGCTCCGGTGCGGAGGGGGTGATCGCGTTCAAGAGCATGCTCGTGACGCTCACCCCTAGCGCCGTCCACCCCGTCCAGAGGGGCCAGTTCAGCCCCGGAAAACCCGCCGCCGAGAGGATCGCAAACCCCTGAAACAGCAGCACTGGCACCGATAGCGCGGCGATGACGCGCCCGCCGGGCGGCAGCTTGCCAGGAAAGCGCCCGCCCTGCGTCCATGGCCCCAATGGCGCCCCGCCGATCAGCGCCAGTTGAAAGAACACGATCGCCATACAGGCCGTCGCGTAAAGATGCGCAATCTGGATCAGCATCTCCGGCCCTTCCAATCCCAAGATTATCCCCGCAAGGGTCGGGACACATTGCGCAGATTCCGGTCAAATCGGCAATCCGAACACACCTTGGGGCGCAAACCCTGCCGCCGGGGTGTCGTCTGAACAACCGGAACGGAGGCGGCGCAACGCGCGCTGGGACCGGCGGCGGGATCATGCTATTCTTGAATGCGATCTTTCCTCGGCCCCCGGCGTCTTCCCGATCCGCGCGCCAGACAGGAGCCGATGACATGTCACGTTGCGCCATCCCATTGGTCTTCATCCTCGTCCAACCTTTTTTCGCCCTTCCCCCGATGGCCCAGACAAACCGCATGGAAAGCGATCAAGGCATGTCCTGCCCGGGCGCGTCCCACGCGATCACCCTTGGCCAATCAGGCTTCGTCGAGTTGGAAGGCGCGGCGACGCATCTTACCTTCGGCCCGGCGCTTCACGTCTGCTTTGACGGCGGAGAAGTCGTCGTCCACGCGCCAACCCCGAAAATTTACAGCTGCCGGCAGATCCATGGCAGCCCGGACGCCGGGATCGGCCACTACTTTATCGCCGAGGGAATGCCCTTTCACCTGTGGTTCCACGTCGACGCGCAGGACAGCGCCCCGACGCTCGAAATCGGACTCTACCGCGAGGACGAGCAACTGGCCTGGATCGACACCGGCTTTCCCCTCTGTGGCGGCTGAGGCCGCTTTTGCCAGCCGGGCGCAGCGGGTGGCAAGGCCCCCTGCCCGGTCACACGGCGGCCCAGCTCAGGCCCAGGGCGGCGGTCGCTTGTCAAGAAAGGCGGCGATGCCCTCGTGGGCCTCTGCGGTTTCCCACCTTTCGGCCAGGGCGTCTATCGCCCCCTCCACGGCGTCTTGCGTGACCTCGCCGGATAGCCGCCGCAGCAGGGCCTTGGCCTCCCGTACCGCGCCGGGCGCGCAGGCCAGATAATGCGCCACCTCCGCCGCAACCGCATCGTGCAGCGCGCCACTGTCGGTCACGCGGTTCACAAGGCCAAGGCGCACCGCCTCTTGCGCGGTGAAACTGCGTGCGTTCATAAAGACTTCCTGCGCGTTGCGCGCCCCCATCCGGGCAATGACATAAGGGCCTATATTGGCCGGGATCAGTCCCAGGCGAACCTCTGTCAGGCCCAGCTTGGCGTGATCCGCCGCCACCACCAGATCACAGACGGACATCAGACCGACACCGCCACCAAAGGCATTGCCCTGCACGCGGCCGATCAAGGGCTGAGGCAGCGCATAAAGCGCGCCCAAAGCCTTGGCGATGCGCGCGGATTCGACCCGCCGGGTCGCCCGGTCCATGCCGAATTGTTCACGCATCCATGCCAGATCACCCCCAGCGCAAAAGGTTTTTCCCGCCGCGGACAACACGACGACGCGAACCGCGTCCTCCCTTGCCAGCGTGCGGGCCACCGCCTCAAGCTCGGTCATCATCTGCGCGCACAAGGCATTGTGCTTGTCGGGCCGCGCCAGCCGGATTTCCGCGACACCGCGGTCGTCGCGATGCAGTTCAATGAAATGCATGATGTCCCTCATGTCTCGGATACCCGCCGCAAAAGACTGATCTGAAATCGTTGCTCGCGCCCTGCCGGTGTCACATGCACATGACGATCCGACGTTTCCAGCAGCAGGCCGGGCCCCAACGCGTCGGCAAGCGACTGCGGCGTATAGCGCACGACAGGCAATCCCGAACAGCGCTCCGGGCCGTCCTCGGCAAAGGTGGAAATCACCGCCGCGCCGCCAGAACGCAAAGCCGCGCGCAAGGCATGGGCATAGGCCATCCGGTCCTCCGGCACGGTCAGAAAGTGAAAAACCGCGCGGTCATGCCAAAGATCGAAGGTCTCCGTGGCACGCCAACGCGTGATATCCGCCGCCGCCCATGTGATCTCCGCAGCCGCCGCGCCCAGACGGGTCTTCGCAAGGTCCAAGGCAGCCCGCGAGATGTCCAGCACGGTGACATCCCACCCCTTGGCGCTCAGGTGGCCAGCCAGCCGCGACGCCCCGCCCCCCACATCGATGGCCCGACCGGGCGTCAGACCGGTCCGCGCGATCATCTTCAACGACGCCTCTGGCACAGCCTCGAACCAGCTCGCCTCTTCTGGTCCCGCGTCATAGGCCGCCTGCCAATGTGCCTGTTTCGTGTCCATCACGTCTCAGCCATTCCGCATCTTTCGCGCCATTTCGGCGCCCTCCATGAGGAGGGCGCGATCGAGACCCGTATGATACCCCAGTTCCACCAAATGATCATGCACCGCCTCGGTGGCCACATTCCCCGCCGCCCCCGGGGCATAGGGACAACCGCCAAGCCCGCCAACCGCCGCATCGAACACCCGCAAACCCTGCGCCAGCGCCACGTCGATATTCTCCAGCGCCCGGCCGGCCGTATCGTGGAAATGCCCCGCCAGGCGCTCTGGGGGCATTTCCTCCAGCACATTGCGCAACATTTTCTCGACCGCCTCGGGCCGTCCCCGCCCGATCGTGTCGCCCAGGGACACCTCGTAACATCCCATGTCCCGCAATGCCGCCACCACGCGCGCCACCGCCGCGGGCGCCACGGCCCCGTCATAAGGGCACTCCACCACGCAGGAAACATAGCCGCGCACCGGCAATCCGGCCGCCCGCGCGGCCTCTGCCACGGGGCGGAAACGCGCCAGCCCCTCCTCGACGGATGCATTGATATTGGCGCGCGAGAACCCTTCCGATGCGGCGCCAAAAACCGCCACCTCGTCGGCCCGCGCCGCCAGCGCCCGCTCCAGCCCCTTCAGGTTCGGCGTCAAAGCCGCGTAGGACACACCCTCGGCTCGGGCAATCCCGGCCAGAACCTCGCCGGAATCGGCCATCTGAGGCACCCATTTCGGACTGACGAAAGAGGCGCATTCGATCCGCCGAAATCCCGCACCCGACAGGAGATCGACCAGCGCCACCTTCTCCGCTGTCGGGATCTGCCGGGCCTCGTTCTGCAATCCGTCACGCGGCCCCACTTCGAAAATCTCGACTCTCTCCCCCATGCGCGCGCCCCTCTGCTTCTTCTCTCTCCAAATACTCACCGTGCCGCCGCAGGCGGCACGCTCACGCCTCGGGAACCGGGTAGAAGTCCTGATCGTAGAACCGCTGCGCGCCCTCGCGTGCTACCGCACGCTGATGGGCCGGCCGCGCCTCCATCCGCGCCTTGTAGGCCAGAAGCCCGGGAAACGCATCGAGTTTCACGAAATACGGCGCCGCGAAAAGATTGAACCCCATCATCACATCTGCCGCCGAAAAGCCCGAGGGCAGCAACCAGTCGCGCCCCCCTAGCCGATCCTCCATGCCACGAAGTGTCTGGCTTAGTCGCGCCACGGTCAGCTTGACCATGACAGGCGAGGGTTTTGCCGGCGGGCGCAGAAAGACCATCATCAGGTTGAGATTTTCGATCAGGCTTGCCATCGTCTCGGAATAATGGATCCACTGAAGGTATTCAGGTCGGTCGGCATCCCCCGGCGCCCGTCCCAGTTCGGGCGCAAAGGTTTCCACCAGCCATTCCACGATCGCGCCGGATTCGCTCAGGACAAGTCCGTCCATCTCGATCGCCGGGATCCGGATCGCCGGCGATACCCGCGCAAGACCGCTTTCGCGCATCTCCCGGGTCCCGATGCGATGCTCGATTATCTCCAGACCGCCAAGGACCTCAGGTCCGATCTCCTCCAGCAACCAGAGGACCCGAAAGGAGCGTCCGTATTGAACATGATGCAATCTCACGCCCGCCATGAAGCAGGTCTCCTCTCATGCTGCCTGCGGCACGACAGACCCTTGCAGCTCATTCCACGTCGTCCAGCCGCACCAGAGGCGCGCCTGCCTCCACCTGGTCACCCTCCGCCACCATGACCTCGGCGACTCTTCCCGCCCTACCCGCCGTCATCGTGTGTTCCATCTTCATAGCCTCCAGCACCGCCAGCCTGTCACCAGCCTGCACCGATTGCCCGACAGCGACGTGCACGGAAACCACGCGCCCCGGCATCGGGGCAAGCGCGGCGTCCACCACCGCCTGTGCTGCCGCGCCGCGCGCAAGCGGGTCCGGCACGATGAAACTCACGCCGTAGTCTGCAAAGACCGTCAGGTGGTCGCCTGCGCGATGCACCCCGCCCCCCGCCACGCCGTCAAAATGCCACCCGCCCGGTCCGCGCGTCGCGGCGACCTCATGCGCCTCGACGCGAAGGATTGCCGATCCCGGCCCGTACATCCTGACGCCGATCTCTTGGCGCAGACCGGCCTGCTCCAATACGACACTGCGCCAGACCGGCGACCAGAGGCAAAACCCCGTCTCCCAACCATCCATGTCCAGTAGACCCAGCGCGCCCAACGCGGCCTCGGCCCAGACCTGTGGCGTCACTTCGCGTGGTTCGATCAGGGCCGCCAGATCCCGCGCGATCAACCCGGTGTCCACCTCGCCCCGGCCAAACCCCTCATGTTCCGCCAGCGCGCCAAGGAATGCGAGGTTTGTCACGCTGCCCGCGACGCGGGTTTCGCGCAACCCCTGCGCCAGCCGTCGCAGGGCGACGCCGCGCGATGGCCCGTGCACCACCAGCTTGGCGATCATCGGATCGTAATGCGGGCTGATGGCATCGCCCTCCCGCACGCCGGTTTCGGCGCGCAGACCCTCGAGAAACCGCAACGCGGTCAAGGTCCCTGTCGCGGGCAGAAATCCCGCCGGCACATCCTCGGCGTAGAGCCGCGCCTCGAAGGCATGACCGTCGATCCCCAGATCCTCCTGACGCGCAGGCAACGGCTCACCAGCGGCAACGCGGATCTGCCACTCCACCAGATCGACGCCGCAGATCTCTTCGGTCACCGGATGCTCCACCTGCAACCGCGTGTTCATTTCCATGAACCAGAAGCCGTCGGGGCGCAGCCCGTTCGCACCGTCGACGATGAATTCTACTGTCCCCGCTCCCTTGTAGCCGATGGTTTCCGCGGCGCGCACCGCTGCGGCTCCCATCGCAGCGCGCATCTCTTCTGTCATGCCCGGCGCGGGCGCCTCCTCGATCACTTTCTGGTGACGCCTCTGAAGCGAACAGTCACGCTCGTAGAGATGGACGGCCCGCGCGCCATCCCCAAAGATCTGCACTTCGATATGGCGCGGCCGCTGAATGTATCTTTCGATGAGAACGGCATCATTGCCGAAAGCCGTGCGCGCCTCGGCCTTGGCCCGCTCCAGCGCGTCGATGAAATCCTCCGGCCGCTCGACCAGCCGCATGCCCTTTCCGCCGCCGCCCGCCACCGCCTTGATCAGCAGGGGATACCCGACCCCATGCGCTTCCACCTCAAGATGACCGGGGTCCTGATCGGTCTCCATGTAGCCGGGGACGACCGGAACACCTGCCTGCGCCATCAGGCGTTTCGCGGCATCCTTGAGACCCATCTTTCGAATGGAGTCCGCCGACGGTCCAATGAAGGTCAGCCCAGCGGCATCGACCGCCGTCACAAAATCCGGGTTTTCCGAAAGAAACCCGTAGCCCGGATGGATCGCGGCGCAGCCCGTGCCAAGCGCCGCTTCTATGATCTTCGCTCCGTGCAGATAGGACTGCGATGGAGCCGCCCCCCCGATACAGACCGCCTCATCGGCCATAGCGACATGCAGAGCCGCCGAATCCACGTCAGAGTGCACCGCAACCGTTCGCAGCCCCATCCGGCGGGCCGTGCGGATGACCCGGCAGGCGATCTCGCCGCGATTGGCAATCAGGATGCTGTCGAACATGGTTTTCTCCTCCCCGCGATCGGTGCCGCACGCCATCGAAAAAGCGAGGGGCCAGCCCCTCGCGCTCCCCGGAGTATTTTTCGAGAGAAGAAACACGCGGTCCAATCCGTTTTTCTTCTCTCGAAAAATACTCCGGGGGAGTCGCAGCTTGCTGCGGCGGGGGCAGCGCCCCCTGCCAGCCTTGCCGCAAGGATGGCGGTGGTGGATGGGGGCTGCGACGCTGGCGCGGCGAATTGTCGGGTAGCGGCCATCACATCCGAAAGACGCCAAAGCGCGTCTCCTCCACAGGGGCGTTCAGCGCGGCCCTCAGGCTCAGGGCGAGAATTCCGCGCGTCTTGCGGGGATCCACGACCCCATCGTCCCAAAGCCGCGCAGACGCATAGAGGGGATGCGCCTGACGGTCGAACATGTCCAGCGTCGGGCGCTTGAACTCCGCCTCCTCCTCGGCAGACCATGTGCCGCCTGCGCGCTCTATCGCATCGCGCTTTACCGTTGCCAGAACCCCTGCCGCCTGGGCGCCGCCCATGACGGAAATGCGGCTGTTGGGCCAGGTCCACAAGAATCTCGGCTGGTAGGCGCGTCCGGCCATGCCGTAGTTGCCCGCCCCGAAAGAACCTCCGACCAGAACGGTCACCTTTGGCACCGATGTTGTCGCCACTGCGGTCACCATCTTGGCGCCATGCCGTGCAATCCCCTCGTTCTCATACTTCCGGCCCACCATGAAGCCGGTGATGTTCTGCAGGAAGACAAGCGGGACGCGCCGCTGCGAACAGAGTTCGACGAAATGAGCGCCCTTAGAGGCACTTTCCGAAAACAGCACCCCGTTGTTGGCGACAATCCCCACGAGGGTTCCCTCGACATGCGCAAATCCGCAGACTAGGGATTCGCCGAACCGGGCCTTGAATTCGTCGAAGCGCGACCCGTCGACAAGCCGGGCGATGACCTCGCGGATGTCATAGGGCGTGCGCAGATCCGCGGGCACGACGCCAAGGATTTCCTCCGGGTCGTAGGCCGGGTCTTCGGGGCTTTGTCCGGCGGCACGTGTCGCGCCACCGCCCAGCGAGGCCACCGCCTGGCGCGCGAGGGCAAGCGCGTGGGCGTCATCCTCGGCCAGATAATCGGCGACACCGGACAGGCGGGAATGCACGTCACCCCCGCCGAGATCCTCGGCGGTCACCACTTCGCCGGTCGCCGCT
>CAZRZN010000210.1:0-7826 GCA_964604565.1 uncultured Rhodobacterales bacterium | reverse complement strand
CGCCTGGTCAGGCTGCGCAAGACAAGGCGCAAGGCCCGGTTAAAGCGGCACGGGCCACAAGGCATCCGGAATCTTGCCACGCCCCATGGCGCCTGCGCGGGCAACCTGATTTTCTGCGTCCAACATTTCCTGATAAGGCCCATGTCATGCCCCGTATCCTGCAGATCACCGACCCGCATGTCCTGCCCATCGGCGAACTGGCCTATGGCGTCGTCGACACCGGTGCGGCGCTGCAAGCCGCGGTGGAGGCTGTGAACGACGCCCTGCCGCGCATCGGCCCGGTCGATCTTGCGGTTGTGACCGGGGATCTGACGGATCATGGAACCCCGGCGGAATACGACCGCTTCCTTGAGATCATGGCCGGTCTCAGGGTCGACTACGCAGCCATTCCCGGCAACCACGACGACCGCGAGGCGATGCGCGCGGCCTTTCCCACCGCGGCATGGATGCCGCCAGAGGGCGAGATCCGCTGGCGGATCGACCTTGACGGCATGACCGTCGTCGGCCTTGACACGCATGTGCCCGGCGCACCGCATGGCGCCTTGTCGCCCGACGCGCTGAACTGGCTGGAACACACCATGGACGATCTTAGGAATCGTCCCCTGATCGTCGCGTTGCATCATCCGCCCATCGTGACGGGAATCGTCCAGATGGACCGCCAGCGCCTGCGGGATCCCGGAGGGTTGGAGGCTGTGCTGGCCCGCCATCCCGGCCCATGCCGCATCATCGCGGGCCACGTGCATCGTTTCGTGATGGACACTCTGGGGTCGACGCCGGTCATGATCGCCCCCGGCACATCCCATGCGGTCACCCTGGATCTGGGGACGGCGCGCGCGGGCACATTCGACATGGAACCGGGCGGAATCCTGATTCACGAGGCCAGCGGGACCGGCATCCGAAGTCACCTGCTGCCCATTGGTCCGTTTGCCGGTCCCTTTCCCTTCTCGGGCAAGGCGTGACCACCCGAACGCCCGACGGAAAAATGCGCGGGCGAACCCGCCAGAGAGAGGCAATTCCGCGCTGCGGCGCCATTCCATCCGCGCGCGAAACAGACTAGCGTCCCGGCATGTTCGTTCCCTTCTTCCAAACACTGCGAAAATCCGGCGTGCCGGTCACCCTGCGCGAATACCTCACCTTTCTGGAGGGGTTGCGCGCGGGTCTTGCCACCTATGACGTCGAAGCGTTCTACTTTCTTGCGCGCAGCGCCATGGTCAAGGACGAGCGTCACATAGACCGGTTCGACCGCGCCTTTGCCGCAACTTTCAAAGGGCTGGAGCAGATCGGCACCGACGACGTCCTGGAGGCGCTCGACCTGCCCGGGGACTGGCTGCGCAAGCAGGCGGAAAAGCACCTGACCGAGGAAGAACGCGCCGAGATCGAGGCGCTTGGCGGCTTTGACAAGCTGATGGAAACCCTGAAGCAGCGCCTGAAGGAGCAACAGGGACGCCATCAGGGCGGCAACAAATGGATCGGCACCGCAGGGACGTCGCCCTTCGGCGCCCATGGGTATAATCCCGAAGGCGTTCGCATCGGTCAGGACGAAAGCCGTCACCAGCGCGCGGTCAAGGTCTGGGACAAGCGCGAATTCCGCAACCTCGACGACAGTGTCGAACTGGGCACACGCAACATCAAGGTCGCGCTGAAGCGCCTGCGCCGCTGGGTGCGTCAGGGCGCGGAGGATGAATTGGACCTTGACGGAACCATCCGCGCGACCGCCGAACACGGCTATCTTGATGTCAAGACGCGGCCAGAACGACGCAACGCGATCAAGGTGCTCCTGTTTCTGGACGTGGGCGGGTCCATGGACCCCTACATTCGCCTTGTCGAAGAGCTGTTTTCCGCGGCGCGGGCAGAGTTCAAGCACCTGGAACACTATTACTTTCACAACTGCCTGTATGAAGGTGTCTGGCGCGATAACGCCCGCCGCTGGAATGCCCAGACCCCGACATGGGAGGTGCTGAACACCTACGGGCCGGATTACAAATGCATCTTTGTCGGCGATGCCTCCATGTCGCCCTACGAGGTGGCCTATCCGGGCGGCGCGAACGAGCATTGGAACGCCGAGGCCGGACAGGTCTGGCTGCAACGCGCCCGCGACCAATGGCACGATCATCTCTGGATCAACCCGGTGCCCGAGCGGCATTGGCAATACACCCAGAGCGTTCAGATGATCCGCGAGATTTTCGAGGACCGCATGGTCCCGATGACCCTCGAGGGCATCGACCGCGGGATGCGGATTCTGGGCTGACGCCGGTCCGCCCCATCGGACCGGAAGATCATGGACGTGACTGCACCGCGCTGCTGATCAGAGGTGCATGAAGTATCGCCCTCAACACTCTAATATTCCTCAGATATTCCTGCCATCACATATCAAGAATGATCCGCAGGGTCGCCTACTGGCTCAGTGCCCGCGCTGCGCCCAGAGTGCCCGGTCCCACCGCGCCATCCAGTGCGCCGGTATAAAGTCCGCGCTCCTGAAGGATGCGTTGAAAGGCAAGCGCGGTTTCCCGATCCCAGGCCACCGCGCGGCCATCGACCTCGCCGCGGATCTCGCGCACCGATACCTCGCCCGTCTCCAGCGCCTGAACATAAAGCGAGGCTGCCATTTCCGGGTCATACTCGACGCCTTCCCCGCGTTCGTGCAGGAACCCGAGCGCGTTGATCGCCTGCGCGTCCCCGCTTTGGGCGGAGCGGCGGATCAGCGCTGCGCGCTGCGCAGGGTCACGCACCGGCCCGTCCTCCGAATAGACCTGCTGGAGCGCACGCGCCGCATCCTCATTGCCTTGGGCGGAGGCTTTTTCCAACATCTCGACCGACCGCACGACATCCGGCAGGCCCAGCTCGTCCGCCAGATTTCTAGGAATGTTGTTGGGATTCAAGTAGATCGACGCCAGACGCAATTGGGCAAAATGATATCCGGCATCGGCGGATTCTTCGAGCATGGTGATCATCTGGCGGAAATCACGCGCCGTCCCGCGCCCCAGACCGTTCATCATGGCGAGCGTTGCCATGGCCGGCAGATCGCCCGCCTCCACCGCCTTGCGGTATTCGTCTACCGCGCGGTCGATGTCTTCGGGCACGCCGCCAGTGCCAAAGTTGTAGTAATCGCCGATCTTGGTGTGCGCCGCCGCGACACCGGCCTCCGCCGCCAGTTCAAAGACCTCCAGCGCGAGCGTATGTTCGGCGTCGCGCTGCATCATGACCGCCACCTGAAACAGCGCGACAGGATCCGGCTCAGGCCCGATGATCGCCCGTTCACAAGCCGCCCGGGCCGAACGCAAGGCACTGAAATAGTCATTGACCGCCTGCTTGCTCACCGGGGCCTCGGCAGTGGCGGGACCGGCCAGATCGCGGCACAGGGCCGCCGCCGCGTCTGCGCCCGCCGAAACCGCGGGCGTGCCCAGCGGCAAAATCAGACAGGCCAGAATCGCTCCTGTCACATTTCGATCAAAACGGTCCATTCCAGCTATCCTTTCAACTTTTAGGCGTTTTGCTCCAATGTCGCCCGGCGGATTGTGTTCACCCTGCCAGCCCCTGCGGATTTCCGCCACCGGTTGCCAATGCAATTTGACTTAAACTTACAGTTATCTTTTCATTCCAATTGGATGAGATCAAACCCAATCAACGGATCCGTCGGTGCGTCCCCGGTGTTGCGGCATGGCAGCCACAATCGGGCGGAGCAGCGCGCCGGCGGCATACCGCGCAAGGCCGGTTCTACGGAACGAAGGGTCATTGTTCGCTTAACGGTTGGCGATTAGAGGCAGCGTATGAAGCAGACAAAAATCTCTGAATTCGCCCCATTTCAATCCTCTTGGCGCAACCAGATGGGCCAACGGGTCCGAACGCGCCGGTTCATCGTGACGGCGGTGATCTTTTCCGCGGCGAACGCGGCGGCCGCTGTCGGCGCGATCCTCTGGGCGCCAGAGCCAGCCCAGACGGCCAGCCGCGCGCCGGAATTGTCGATGCGCAACCTGCCCCCGGACTCCGCGCCGCACCCCATCGTGGTGGGCGATGTCGTGCAGCCGCTGCCGCGTGCGCAGACATGGACGCCGCCGCATATGCTGCCCCCGTCGCGCGACAAGGCGGCGGAGAGCGACGCACCGCGCATCACCCCCGCCTCGCTGGCGCGGCCTACGGCAGACAGCCCTCCGGAAATCACCCCGCAGACAGAGGGTGACACGCTGGCGGCATCGGTTCGCCCCGCGCCGGCGCGAGAGCCTGAAACGCAGCTCGCCTCACTTGTGCCCAGCACACTGAACGCACCTGCGCTCCGTCCCTTTGCCCGGCCCGACCAGCTGCAAGCCCCGGAAAGCTCCATCAGCCCGAAGGATCCGCGCGATACCGCCCTTTTGACCGTATCCCTGCGGCCACAGGTGCGACCGACGGATCTGAAATTGCCAGAGCCACGCCAAACCGCAAAGCAGGAAGAGCCGCTGCCATCCACAACCCTCGCAGCGCTGCCGAACGTGATTGCGCGCCCGGTCAGCGGCAACGCCTGCAACCAACGCCTGACGCGCGCCATCCCGGACCGCAAGGGCAGCGCAAAGCCCGGCACATCGGTCATGGCCAATCTGATGCGGGTCGGTGGACCAGAGCGGGATCGTTTGATTGCCCGGGAAATCCTGTCCGGGAACGCGCCCGCGTTCTTGCAGGATCTTGTGCCGGTCGAAATCAATGGTCGTGCTAAGGACGGGTCGAAAACCAGCCTCGTTTTCTGCGTGATGCCGGATTATCTGGCGGTTGGGAGCAACCGCGACTTTGTCCGCGTTCCAATGGGCCTTCCGGCCGCGATGCAGATCGCCTCAAACTTCAACATGATGCTGCCGACGCGGCGCATGGTGGATCAGATCTACCGCGCGTCCGATCTGCGCGTCTCTCCCCGGCCAATGACGCCCGGCCCGCAGATGAGTTCGACCGATTACCTGCTGCGTCACAATGCAACGGTCGAGGATCAGGTCAAAGGCGCCTCCGCCCGGTCCGGCGCGCTCGTCTCCGGGCACAAGAAGGATCTTGTGCTGACCAACCGACTGAACAGCAACCGCGGCCGCGTCGCGATCTACGGCTGGCATCGGTCGAACGGCAAGGCGATCCAGCCGCTCAGCACGGTCCACGGCGCGAATTACGCGGATTACAGCCATGGCATCCGGCTGGTCAGCCAGACAGCCTATCTGAATGGCAACCCCGTCCGGCTCGCAACCCTTTTCGCCGATCCGGCCTATGCCGAACTCATCAGCGACGAAGGGCCCATTCGCGCGGCCCAACTGAGGCTTGCAAGCGCGGACTGAGGTTCATCCCCGATGAGGAAAGCAAATAATCGGCCGCCGTAAAGCGGCGACCGGTAACGCGAACAGGCCATTGCCCGCCGTATCTCAAGGGCAATCGGGGGACAGGATGCCCGCGTGGCCAGTAAACGGTATCCGCTGAACCGGAAACCGAGCGACCGTCAGGATTTCTTGACCTGCAATTTGCCCAGGTGTTTTTTCAGGGCGCCCGGATTCTTCTTGCGCCGGCCCTTGTAGGGGTTCTTGTCCCCCTGCCCGCGCATTGTCAGGCGGATCGGCGTGCCGGGCATGTCGAAGTCTTCCCGCAACGCATTGACAAGGTAACGCGAATAACTTTCGGGCAGTTTGTCCGGATGGGAGCACATCACGATGAATCCCGGTGGCCGCGTCTTGGCCTGTGTCATGTAGCGCAGCTTGATCCGGCGACCCTGCGGCGCGGGTGGTGGATGCCGCTGGATCATCTCCGCCAGCCAGCGATTGAGCTGTCCTGTGGACACACGCCTGTTCCACACGTCGTAAGCTTTCATCACCGCCGCCTGCAACTTGTCCAGTCCCTTGCCCGTGCGGGCCGACACCGTCACCAAGGGCGCGCCGCGAAGCTGGGGCAGCATACGCTCGAACCCTTCGCGGAGATCGCGCAGTTTTTCCTGCTTTTCCGGTTCCAGATCCCATTTGTTCACGGCGACCACAACCGCCCGGCCCTCACGCTCCGCCAGATCCGCGATCTTGAGGTCCTGAGTCTCGAACGGGATGGCCGCGTCCAGCAGGACAATGACAACTTCGGCGAATTTCACCGCGCGAATGCCGTCGGACACCGACAGCTTTTCCAGCTTTTCCTGCACCTTGGCGCGGCGGCGCATGCCGGCGGTGTCAAAGATGCGCGTCGGCACCCCGTCCCAGTCCGTCGCCACCGAAATCGCGTCACGGGTGATGCCCGCCTCCGGGCCCGTCAGCAACCGGTCTTCGCCAAGGATCGCGTTGATCAGGGTCGATTTTCCCGCATTGGGACGGCCGACAACGGCAACCTGCAAGGGCCGTTCCCTTGTGGGCATGCGGGGCGCGGCTTCGATATCCTCATCGTCATCCTCCGGCAGATCCACATCGATGTCCGGCGCGTCAGCCTCCGCACGGGCGGCAAATGCATCGGAGAGCGGCAGGAGTTCCGTGTAAAGATCGTTCATGCCCTCGCCATGTTCGGCGGACATCCGGATCGGCTCTCCCAGTCCCAGGCCGTAGGCCTCGATGACACCGGCATCTGCGGCGGACCCTTCGGACTTGTTGGCCGCCACGATCACATGCGCCGACCGCTTGCGCAGGATCTCCGCGAACAATTCGTCATCCGGAAGGATACCGGCGCGCGCGTCGATCACGAACAGGCACACATCGGCCATGTCCACAGCCCGTTCCGTCAGGCGGCGCATGCGCGCGGGCAACGAGTCGTCGGTGGCGTCCTCCAGCCCGGCGGTGTCGATCACGGTAAAGCGCAGATCCCCGAGCCGCGCCTCGCCCTCGCGCAGGTCGCGCGTCACGCCGGGCTGATCGTCGACCAGCGCCAGACGCTTGCCCACGAGACGGTTGAACAGGGTCGACTTGCCCACATTGGGCCGGCCGACGATGGCGAGGGAGAAGGTCATGAAAAGCTCCGCGGATCAGAGGCGGGGCATAGCCCATTTTCCCGACACAGGAAAGGGGCGGCGTGTTCGGGCAGACGCATCATCGCGGGCATCTCCCGGTTGCTGTTCCTACCGCCATTCGACGGGCGTTTGCGACGATCCACCAACCGCCCGGCCCCCGGGTTTCCACGGTGCCCGACAGCGCCGTTCGTCCGGATCAAGGCCGCGGGCTATGCGCCGGCGAAGACCTCCAATGTCGGCAGATCGGTCAGCGGGGCCTCGATCAGGCGCATGGCGGCAAGCGACAGGCGGCTTCCAGCCGTGGCCGGCCCGTCGATCGGCAGCAGTTCGACCTGCGCGGATTTTCCGGTGGCAGGGTTGTAGACCCGACCCTGCCGACGCGTGTCGACCAGCGGCGTCTCCAGCCAGAACCCCGCGCGCGTCGGCGCGCCAAGGCTTGCGACCGTCTCGCCCAGACGCTGTTCGCCGCCCGAAGCAGGCGCCGCAGCCGCCTTTTCACGTTCCGCGGCAGTGGACGTGTCGAATTCATCGACCGTGCGGGCCCCCGCTGGCGGGGGCCGTCCACTTACGGCGTCGGGTCGGGCCTGCGGCCGAATCGTGCCTTCGGGTGGCTTGGCAGAGGTCTGGGTGCCCGGGCGGTCCTGCCCAAAAGGCAGTTGGCCGCAGCCCGCGAGCAAAAGGCCCGCGAGGACAACACCCACCGTCATTCGTGATTGCACCGATTTTCCCTCCCGGATGTTGACAAATCCACGTGCACTCTTGCCGAAAATCCGTCGGATGACTACTGTCTGGGCATGAAACAAACGCTCATCGATCCATTCCAGCGCCCGATTTCCTACTTGCGGGTTTCCGTCACCGACCGCTGCGATTTTCGCTGCGTCTACTGCATGTCGGAAAACATGACCTTCCT
>CAZRZN010000209.1:0-7869 GCA_964604565.1 uncultured Rhodobacterales bacterium | reverse complement strand
GCTCAGGGCTATGGCCCCGACCGCATCGTCATCGACCCCAGCGTCGTACGCGGCCTTGGCTATTACACAGGGCCAGTGTTCGAGGCAGAACTGACCTTTGAAATCCTCGACGAAAAGGGTCGCAAGCGGCAGTTCGGCTCGGTCGCGGGCGGCGGGCGCTATGACGATCTGGTCAAGCGTTTTACCGGGCAACAGGTCCCGGCAACGGGTATCTCAATCGGTGTGGACCGACTGCTGGCCGCGCTGCGCGAAAAGGGGCGGATCGGTGGTGCGGTCCGGGGTCCTGTCGTGGTCACGGTCATGGACCGGGACCGGATGGCCGATTATCAGGCCATGGTGGCGGATCTGCGCGCGGCGGGCATCCGCGCGGAGGTCTATCTGGGCAATCCCAAAAACTTTGGCAATCAGTTGAAATACGCGGACAAGCGCGAGTCGCCGGTCGCGGTGATCGAAGGCGGTGACGAAAAGGCCAAGGGCGTCGTGCAGATCAAGGATCTGATCCTTGGGGCCAAGCTGGCTGAGAACGCGAGCGTCGAGGAATGGAATGAACGCCCCTCGCAATATGAGGTGCCGCGCGAAGATCTGGTCGCCAAGGTGCGTGAGATTCTGGACCTCTACGCATGAGCCTGCCGGCGATCAAGGCGAAGGCCGCGGCGCTGAAAGACGGCTTTGCGGATGCAGGCGCGCAGCCGGTGGATTGCCCGGTGCTGTTGTCCGCCGAGACGCTGCTGGACCTTTATGGCGAGGATATCCGCACGCGGGCCTATGTCACCCATGATCCGGTCCGGGGCGAGGTCATGCTGCGCCCGGATTTTACCGTGCCGGTTGTGCAGATGCATATGGCCGCAGGCGCGGATCCGGCGCGGTATACCTATGCGGGCGAAGTCTTTCGGCGTCAGGAAACGCATCCCGAGCGTGCTTCGGAATATCATCAGGTCGGTTACGAGGTCTTTGACCGTGCGGCCCCGGCCAGCGCCGATGCGGAGGTCTTTTCCCGTTTCGCCGATGTTCTCGCACCCTACGGGTTGCGCGCGTCTGTGGGCGATATCGGCATCCTGATCGCGGCAGTTGAGGGGCTTGAGACGACGGCCGCGCGCCGTGCGGCGCTGATGCGGCATATCTGGCGTCCGCGACGGTTCCGATCGTTGCTGGATCGCTACGCGGGACGGATATCCGTGCCGCCCACGCGGGCGGCTTTGCTGCATTCTAAGGATGCGATGGCAGACGCCGGTCCCGTCATCGGGCTGCGCGGCACGGATGAGATCGCGGCGCGAATAGCGGCCTTGCGGTCGGATGCGGCGGAACCCCCGCTTTCGGGCGATCAGGTCGACCTGCTTGAAGCCTTGGTTCGGGTGTCTGAAACCTGCGTCCACGCGCTGGAACAGCTGCGCGATATCGCTGTGGATCTCCCCGCCATCGCCGGCGCGGTGGAACGGTTCGCGGCGCGCTGCGAGGCACTGGATGCACGCGGAGTAAATCTGGAGCGGTTGGAATTCGACGCGAACTTTGGCCGGTCCTCGATGGAATACTACGATGGTTTCGTCTTTGGTTTTTCGTCGCAGGCGCATCCGGATTGGCCCTTGGTGGCGTCGGGCGGGCGGTATGACGCGCTGACCCGGCAGCTTGGTCAGGGCCGGGAGATCCCGGCGGTCGGTGGTGTGATCCGGCCGGGGCTGCTGGTGGATCTGGATGCCCTCAACAGGCGCGGTTCCGGGGCGATGGCATGAGCATCAAGTTGGGTATCCCGTCCAAGGGGCGGCTGATGGAAAAGACCTTTGACTGGTTTCGCACCCGCGGAATCGAGCTGAAACGGAGCGGGTCGGAACGGGAATACGCGGGTGCCGTCGAAGGCATCGAGGGCGTGGAACTTGTGCTGCTGAGCGCAGGGGAAATTCCGCGCGAACTGGCCGCGGGGCGTATCCATCTGGGCGTTACGGGGGCCGATCTCGTGCAGGAAAAACTGGTGCAATGGGATCAGAAAGTCGCACCGCTGGCGGAACTGGGCTTTGGCCATGCGGATCTGATCGTGGCGGTGCCTGCCGCGTGGGTCGACGTCGATACGCTGGACGATCTGGATGCCGCGGCCGCCGCGTTTCGCGCGCGGCACGGCTTTCGAATGCGGATCGCCACGAAATACCACCGGCTGGTGCGGGCCTATCTGCGGGACGGGGGCGTTGCGGATTACCAACTGGTGGACAGTCAGGGCGCGACCGAGGGCACGGTCAAGAATCTGACCGCCGAAGCGATTGCCGACATTACCTCCAGCGGTGAGACATTGCGCGCCAATCACCTGAAGATCTTGGCAGAGGAACCCGTTCTGCGGAGCCAAGCAACGCTGTTCCGGTCCCGCATCGCGGATCTGAGTGAAAAAGAGCGTGACACGCTACGCCAGCTTGAGGATCGGCTGGGGGTCTAGCGGGCCTGCGGATTTTCCGGTTTGGTATTTCATGACGAGGCCGCGTTCGGTCTTCAACAGTCGCGGGTTTGGTCGGGGCTATCGGACCGATACAGGTCACTTCCGCCGGATCGTCAGGCGCTGATCTTGGGACGCTGGGTCGCAAGATAGGGGGCAAGAAGATCCGCGAGCGGGATACGGGCGCGGAGACGTGTCGCGAGCAGCACCAGCCCCGCCACCTTGCGTTGCAGGTATAGCGCGTCCATCGGCGGGATTTCGGCAAAGCCCTGTTCCATACCCAGATATTGCCCCTCGCGGCGCAGGTGTTCCAACAGCGTTGTATCGCCGAAATCGAAGAGACCCGGGGCCGTCAGGGCCGGTGTTATGGTCCGGACCATGCGCAGGATCGTTGCGACCTGATCCGCCGGGGTCGAGAGACGGATAAAACCAATGTCCATCAGCGCGTGCCGGATGGCGTCCTCCTTGCCCTCGGACGTGGCTGTCAGAAGGGCGTGAAACCGGTCGACCACCTCCGGCGCAAAGGGTCTGGCGGCCCCGAAATCCAGCAGAATCAGCGCGTCCTCCTCCCGCGCGATGCGGTAATTGGCAAAATTCGGATCGGTCTGCACGGTGTGCCAGTCGAACAACTCCTTCAGAAACAGCGCAAAGAGACGTGTCAGAGCTGTGTCGCGGCTCTCTTGCGGGGCGTCCTCCAACACTTCGATCGGATGGCTGGGCATGAAATCCATCGCGAGGATGGAATCGGTCGACAGGTCATCATGCGGACACGGCAGGCGTAGGCCCGGATCGTCACCGATCAGTTTTCCGAAATGCCGCAGTTGATCTGCCTCCCGCCGGTAGTCGGCCTCTTCGTGCAGTTGCTTTCGCGCCTCTTCCAGCAGGGGCGCGATGTCGATCCCTTTGGGAATCAGGCCCGACATGCGCAGTAAGGTTCCAAGGTTCGCCACATCCGCGTCGATGGCGCCGCGAATGCCGGGATACTGGATCTTCAGCGCCAGATCGCGACCGTCCTGTGCGACCGCGCGATGGACCTGCCCGATGGAGGCTGCCGCGACGGGGCGCGGATCGAAACGCTTGAAACGACGTTGAAAGTCCGGCCCATAGGCGGCGATGAGCACCTGTTTGAGCTGTTTGGGCGGCATGAAATGCGCATCCTGCCGCAGTTGCGCAAGGATCTGCGCCAGTTCGGGGGGCAGCAGGTCCGACGATTCCATCGAAACAAGCTGCCCCATTTTCATCGCCGCGCCGCGCATCCGCGCCAGTTCCGACGTCAGGCGCCGGGCATTTGCCGGGGTCATGAGCAAGGCGCGGGCATCGGGGCGTCTGCCCGCGAGCAAATCCCGAGTGGCGCCCGCAGCCATATTGGTCATCAAGGAGGTGGTCAGCCCGCCAAGGCGACTGGCGCGGGCAAACCGCGAGGCAGGGACCGCAAGGCCGCGCTTTTCTGAAGAATCCGACATTCTCGGGATTTAGGTCGCGCGGCGCGAAGGGCGAGGGAAGTCGGCGCGTCCGCGTTCGGGATCGCGCCGGACCCGTGCCTCATGCGTTGCCCGCGTCCACCTTGTCCTGCGTTTTCGTTTCGAAATCCTTGGCGTCATGCCGTTCCCGAAGCTGCTCATGCGGCTCTCCGGCTGTGCGATTGACCATCCGGCCACGTTGCACCGCGGGCCGGTCAAGAATTTCATCGGCCCAGCGGATCACGTTCTTGTAGCTGCTCACATTCAGAAACTCGCCCGCGTCGTAGGATTCACCATGGACCGTGCGCCCATACCAGGGCCAGATCGCCATGTCGGCAATCGTGTAATCCTCTCCGACCATAAAGCGGTTTTCCGCCAGATGCCGGTCAAGAACGTCCAGTTGCCGTTTCACTTCCATCGTGTACCGGTTGATCGGATATTCCATCTTGGACGGAGCATAGGCGTAGAAATGGCCAAAGCCGCCGCCGAGGTATGGCGCGCTGCCCATCTGCCAGAACAGCCAGGAAAGCATCTCGCCCCGCTTTTCCGCCGGACCGAGAAAGGCACCGAATTTTTCCGCAAGGTGCATCATGATTGCACCGGATTCGAACACCCGTAACGGTGCCGTGCCGGAACGGTCGAGCAGGGCGGGGATCTTGGAATTGGGATTGAGCGCCACAAAGCCGGACCCGAACTGGTCCCCCTTGCCGATCCGGATCAGCCACGCGTCGTATTCCGCGTCATGCCCCGCTGCCAGCAGTTCCTCGAACAGGATGGTGACCTTGACCCCGTTCGGCGTGCCCATGGAATAGAGTTGAAAGGGATGTGCGCCCAATGGCAACTCCTGATCATATGTTGCTCCGGCGATGGGCCGGTTCAGCGATGCCCAAGTCCCGCCATTTTCGCTGTCCCAGGTCCAGACTTTCGGGGGCGTGTAGGTTTCGGTCATGGCGATGGTCCCTTTTTTGGTTTGACCCAAGACCTAAGCGTCCCGCGCAAGAATGCCAGAGGGTCTGGGCAGCAACATCGTATTGCGTCTATGGTCCGCCATGCAGGATGAACGGGACAAGCCGGTGGCGCTGGTGCTTGGGGCGGCGGTGCGCCCGGGCGGAGGGGCCTCTCCCGCGTTGGCGCGCCGCGCGCGGCATGCCGCCAGGCTCTGGCGCGACGGCGCCGTCAGGGCGCTTGTCCTGAGCGGGGGACAAAGGACGCATCCGCCTGCGGAGGCAACTGTCATGGCGCGGATCTGTCGTGCGGAAGGCGTGCCGGAGACAGCCCTCCTGCTGGAGACCAAGGCATTGACGACGGAGGAGAACATTGTCCTCTCCGGTCCCTTGATCGCGGCGTTTCACCCGCCCTCGGTGATCATCGTCACCGACCGATATCACGCGGCGCGGGCACGTCTGGTGGCGCGGCGGCTTGGGCTGCCGCTGCGTGTCGAATCTCCAGAACTGATTGACGCGCCGCGTTGGCGAGTGGCCCGTGCCTGGATGCGCGAGGCCGTCGCGCTGACGTGGTACTGGTTGCGCGGCGCGGGCCGATAGGGAACGCAGCCGGGACAATGGGCATGCCGATGCTGACTTGAATTCGGAACGCCCGCGAAAGTTTCCCGATCTCGTATCGTTGTCACACCCGGCGGGCTGGCCGGCGCCCGGTGTTGTGCAGGTTCATTTCAGCGCGATACATCCACCTCGATCGATTGGCCCCAACCATTTGAGCCATAGATGCGGACAAAGATCGTCGCGCCGCCCTGCGTCAGGATCCGGCCTGCCGACGGGTCGATGTAGCCATTCATGATCATGCGTTCCATGGCGGCGCGGTTGTCGA
Organism: uncultured Rhodobacterales bacterium; assembly: GCA_964604565.1. Classification (GTDB taxonomy): domain Bacteria; phylum Pseudomonadota; class Alphaproteobacteria; order Rhodobacterales; family Rhodobacteraceae; genus CAZRZN01. The sequence goes on along the minus strand of CAZRZN010000209.1, from coordinate 2,169 downwards.
TCTCGCCAAAGAAGGGATCCCATTCGTCGCCATACTGCGAGATTCCGAAACGATGATAGTTCGCCCGGTCTTGCCGCAGCACCTGCCATGGCTCCGTCAGGCGCTGGCCCCGCGAGTTATAGAGATCCTGGTTGCCGATGTAGGCAACATAGGATCCGATCAGCTGCTGGGCCTGCGCGACAGGCGGCAAGAGGAAAAGGGCAAGGGCGAGTGCAAGGCGGTGCATGGATATCTCCCGGAAGATGGTTTTGCTGCAAAGCCCATAATTGAGCGAAAAAAATGCGGCCGCCTTGACTTGAGGCAATTGGCGCCTGTCAGAGCACGCCGATTTCCGCCAGCGCACCGGCCAGTTCCGGGGGCAAGGGATCCTCTGACAAGCGGCTCTGGGGCAGGTCGCGGGGGGCGTCCTCGGCCTTCAGATAGCGCCAGCCCTGAAAGGCGCGTTTCGGGACGGAGCCCGTGCGGATGAGGTCAGGATCAAGCACAAGTGCGCAGCGTTCGATGCCATCTGCGCCTGTCACCGGGTCAAGACGCAGGATGCGTTGCCGGCATTGGATCAGGCCTTTGATCACCCAGTAGATCGACCCTCCGGCGAGGATTTGATCCGACCGCTTTGGCCACATCCGGGTCACATGGCGCGGCAGCCCGTCGGCGCCCTGCGCGGCCCGTGAGCGTTGCCACTGGACAAGCGACTCGACGCTTTCCGTGCCGGCGCTGAGTTTCAGTAGATGTATCACGTCAGCCATTCGAATCCCCCTGCGCACAGGATAGCCGCAGCAGGGACAGGATCAAGCAGTCGGCGTATGTCGGGCCTAACGCTTCGGGTGGTGAGCGGCGGATCGTCCGGAAAATGGGCCGGGGTGCTGTCGAGGCGGTCTGGAAAACGAAGGTCGTCCCCTTTCCGGGGGTTCAACCCGCGGCCAGGTCGCGATCGGAAACGGCGAAACTTGTCCCATGCCGGTAGGCTTTTGCGGATCGCTCATGCAGGCAGCATCGACCTGCACGAGCACAGGTAAGGAGTGACCGTTTCTATTCCTGTATGGATTCCAGATAGTGTGCCAGGGAAAGAATCCTGCCAGCGGCAATGGCCTCGGCATCTTCGGGAAAGATACCACGGTCTTCCAGCGCGTCGGCTACGAAATAGTCGCCCCAGATCGGCATTTCCGCCTCTCCGTGCCCGGCTTGCTGCATGCCTTCGGAGAGAACGCCGCTGACATATGCGTAGGGAAATTCCCCATCGGCGCGTTCCGCGAGTTTTGTGAGATCGGATGGCGGAATCTTGAACAGTTCGGCCACCTCGCCATCGCCCTTGCCGCTGGTGCCGTGGCACATGGCGCAGCGCGCGTTGTATGTCGATTTTCCAAGGACAAGCGCCGAGTCGACAGCGTGTCCTGCCGTGGCTGACATGATCATGGCGACGGTTGTCAGGGTTGATCCGAGTTTCATTTTCTCCCTCCCCAAGAAAGGTGCCGCGACCGCAAGGATCGCAAGCCGGTTTCTCAATGCTGTCCCTGCGGGTCAGATATTCCTTTTTTAGAACATATACCGGCGGCCATCCTGACTTTTGTCAAAGGAGCATGGCGCATCTTGCGCCGAAAAAGGCAGGCCCGGAGGTTATGACCGCCGGTGGCCCTTGTTTCCGCCCTCTGCCGGGGGCGCGCGATGGGCGGGGCATTGAATTTTGCCACAGGGTCACGATTTGGTATATTTTGGACCTATATCTTCAACCTGTTGCGGTGCACCGCTATTCTACTGTCCTGCCATAATAGGGAATCGCCATCATGACCCGCTTTGCCGCGCCCATTGCCGAACAGATCTGGGACATGAAATACCGCCTCAAGGAGGCGGATGGGACCCCCATCGACCTCAGCGTCGAAGACAGCTGGCGACGGATCGCGCGAGCGCTGGCACAGGCCGAGGAGGACCCGATCCTTTGGGAAGAGCGTTTTTACGGGGCGCTGGAGGATTTCAAATACCTGCCGGCGGGACGGATTACCGCCGGGGCAGGGACCGCGCGTTCCGTGACCCTGTTCAACTGCTTCGTCATGGGCACGATCCCGGACGACATGGGCGGGATTTTCGAGATGCTGAAAGAGGCCGCGCTGACCATGCAACAGGGGGGCGGGATCGGCTATGATTTCTCGACCATCCGTCCGAGGGGCGCGGCCG
>CAZRZN010000208.1:0-7877 GCA_964604565.1 uncultured Rhodobacterales bacterium | reverse complement strand
GGGGCGGCGAGATTCGAACTCACGACCTTCTGTACCCAAAACAGACGCGCTACCAAGCTGCGCCACGCCCCGACACCCGGCCCGTCTATCCGCATAGGGCCGCCTTGAAAAGACCAAATCGTCAGCAGGGCCACGCCGCACGACGCACCGACGGATGGCGCAGTTCCGCGCCCTCGGAAATCCCCAGCATCCCGGCCATGCCGCCATTGATCTCAAGCACGAACTGGACCTGATCACCGCCGGGAATCGAGGTCAGATCCCCCGGAACCGCACTGTCGTGCACCTTGACCACGACGCCGCGGCCATCGGCAAAGATCATGTCCAGCGGGATCAGCGTGTTCTTCATCCAGAAGGCGACAGGCTGCGGCGCCGGATAGACAAACAGCATCCCCTTGCTCGCCGGCATCGACTCGACATTCATGAGGCCCTGCGCCCGTTCCGCCGCAGTGTTGGCCACGTCCACGGTAAAGCGCGCCTTTCCGAACCCGCCACGCACATAGACCGTGTCGGCCCGGCAATCGCCGACCCGGTTATCCGGATCCGGCGCCGCCGAAGGATCAACCTCGGCCTCTGCGATCGGCTCGTCTCCGATCGGCAGGATGGGATCGACCGCCGGCGCATCTTCGGCCTGCGGATCTTCATTGGTCGGAGCCTCCGATGCGACGTCCGCGGAGTCCGCATTGCCGGTGACAGGCGTCTGCGCAACCGCGGCCTCGTCCGGCGCCGCGTCGGAGGCCGATTCCCCCGCGACCGGTGGCACCTCAGAGAGGGTCGGATCGTCCGCCCCGTCTTCCTGACCCCATGCTGGCCACGCCGATAGCGCGGCAACAAAACTCAACGCGACAAGGCGCTTTCCCATGCGTTCACTTCCATTGCCATGCGTCCGCGCTTGCCATCGACGACACGGATCGCAAGGGCTTCGCCCGGTTGCAGATCCGCGAGTCCAGAGCGGCGCAGGACCTCGATATGTAGGAACACATCTTCGGGCTTTCCGAACACATTTGCAAACCCGAAACCCTTGGCCTTGTCGAACCATTTGACCCGCGCGGGTTCAAGCGCGACCTGCGCCATCGTTTCGGGATCGATATCCTCGAAATCGGCCAACGGCGCGGCGTCGGGGATCGGCGGCGGCGTGATGGACAGGACCTGAACCGCCTGCGTGCCTCTTTCGGTGCGCTGCACGGCAATCTCTATCTCTGCCCCGTCGGCAACGGATCCCTGACCGAAATTGCGCAGCACGTTGGCATGAAGCAGAATATCCGGTCCACCGTCGTCGGATATCACAAATCCAAAACCCTTGACCGGATCGAACCACTTCACCTTGCCAGCGACCGTGGTCTTATCCTCATCGTACTCTGTCAAAGCAGTTCCCAACCGTGCCACACGAATTTCAGGGTTCCGATTTGAGACAATGCAAGCGATCATTGCAAGACGGGCGGGCCAGCATATTTTGTGTCAGCACCGCGCAACGTGTCGTTTATCAACGCCAGAATGTCGTTGATCGACCGCCACGCCGTAACCGGTCGCCACATGGCGGTCCTTACGCGCCGAAGGGCCTGCGGATCGGGGTCAGGGATTGAGGCGGTCTATCGACCAGTCCCCCGACAGATCCGGCCGGGTCCACCGGAACCGGTCATGCAGCCGAAACGCGCCGTCCGCCCAGAACTCGATTTCGAGCGGCCGGATGCGATAGCCCCCCCAGAAAGGCGGACGCGCAGGATGAGTGCCTTGCTGGACCGTCAGCTTGGCGACCTCCGCCATCAGCGCCGCGCGCGAGGACAGGGGCTGGCTTTGTCGGCTGGCCCAGGCGCCAAGCCGGCTCTTGGCCGACCGGCTTTCGTAATAGGCATCGGCCTGTGGCCCGTCCTCCCTTTCGACCAGCCCGCGCACCCGGATCTGACGGCGCAGCGATTTCCAATGCATGACAAAGGCGGCCTTGCCGGCATGGTCGATCTCTTGGGCCTTCTTGCTTCCATAATTGGTGTAGAAGACAAAGGCGTCCTTCTCGATTTCCCTGAGCAGGACCATCCGGGCATTGGGCAGCCCGTCGGCATCCACCGTCGACAGGGCGATGGCGTCAGGGTCATTGATTTCCTGCGTTTCTGCCTCTGCCCGCCAGGCGCGGGCGATGGCAAAGGGGTCGTCGCCTGCAAAGATGCCGCTGCGGTCGCTCATGTCGTATCTCCCATGTATCCCGGCGGTCGCTGCATGGCCCTGTGGCTTGCGGGATGCAAGCCGGGTTTTGCGCACAGAGCAGGCTTGATGGCCCCTGACCGATCGCCTAAAGGTCGCTCAGGCGACGATCTGGCGGAAGAGGCGACAATGTCAAACCAATTGATGACGGGAAAACGCGGCCTGATCATGGGGCTTGCAAACGACAAGTCGATCGCCTGGGGCATCGCCAAGACCTGCGCGGACGCAGGCGCGGACCTTGCATTTTCCTATCAGGGCGAGGCGCTGAAAAAGCGTGTTGGCCCCTTGGCCGGACAGCTTGGATCGGAGATCGTGCTGCCCTGCGACGTGGGTGACGAAGGATCCATCGACCAGTTGTTCAACGCCTTGGCGGAGGAATGGGACAGCCTCGATTTCATCGTCCATGCCATCGGCTTTTCCGACAAGAGCGAATTGCGCGGGCGTTACGTGGACACCACGCGGGGCAATTTCGCGACCACGATGGACATCTCGGTCTACAGTTTCACCTCCGTGATGCAGCGCGCGGAAAAGATGATGACCAATGGCGGCAGCGCGGTGACGCTGACCTATTACGGTGCCGAGCGGATCATGCCGCATTACAACGTGATGGGCGTGGCCAAGGCCGCGCTGGAGGCCTCGGTGCGTTATCTGGCAGAGGATCTGGGCAAGGACGGCATTCGGGTCAACGCGATCAGCGCCGGTCCGATCAAGACGCTGGCCGCCTCCGGCATTGGCGATTTCCGCTACATCATGAAATGGAACGAATACAATTCACCCCTGCGGCGCAACGTGACGATCGAGGATGTGGGCAAATCCGCCCTGTATCTTCTGTCGGATCTTGGATCCGGTGTGACAGGTGAAACCCATCATGTGGATGCGGGATACCATGTGGTCGGCATGAAAGCCGTGGATGCGCCCGATATCACGAAGGGCTGACGCCCATGGAATGGACGCATCTGCTTGCCTTCAACCTGACGCTGCTGGCCGCTCTTGCGGCCCCCGGTCCGGCGTTGCTCTTCGCGCTGCGGCAATCCATCTCCGGGGGCTTTGCGGTCGGGCTGGCGACGGGCGCGGGCCTTGGGCTCATGGCCGCGCTCTGGACCGGGGCCGCTCTGCTGGGGCTGGAGGTCGTCTTTCGCCTGTTTCCCGCCGCCTTCGTGGCGATGAAGTTTGCCGGGGCGGTATATCTGATGTGGATCGCGTGGGCGCTGTGGCGCGACGCGCGTCAGCCAGTTGGGGAAACGCCGCATCCGAAGGGCCGGGCCTTTGTCGACGGGCTGCTGGTGAACCTCGCCAATCCGAAATCCGTCCTGTTCGCGGCCTCCGTGCTGGTGGTGATCTTTCCCGCCGGCATCGGTCCGGGCGTCAAGCTGCTTGTGGTGATCAATCACTTTGCGGTGGAGTTGCTCGCCTACGGTGCCTTTGCCGCGGTCTTGTCGACATCGCGCGCGCGGTTGGGCTACCTGCGGCTGAAACCGGTGGTGGACCGCGTGGCCGCGGCGATCCTCGGGCTGTTGGGGCTGCGCCTGCTGGCGGGACGATAGAATGCGGCACGGGACACACCTTGATGATGGCAAAACATCCGGCGGATGGGTGCGGGACCGCGTCCCGGCCTGTCGCCCCGCCACGGAGGCGGCCGATCTGGGTGCCCCCTGGACGGTTCCTGCCGAAAAGATGAGACCGCCACCTGCCAACGAAACAACGCGCTGAGCCGAGGAGTAACGGGATGGACAACCGCCTGCCGCATGAAAAGGGGTTTCACGTCAGTTGGGACCAGTTGCACCGCGATGCCCGCGCGCTGGCCTGGCGGTTGCAGGGATATGGCCCCGACAGCGGCGCGTGGCGCGCCGTGGTCGCGATCACGCGGGGCGGCATGGCGCCGGCGATGATCGTCGCGCGGGAACTCGACATCCGCATCGTCGATACGATCAGCGTCAAGAGCTACAATCACCAGACGCAGGCCGAACCCAAGGTGATCAAGTCGCCGAACATGGAATATATCGGCGATGGCACCGGCGTGCTGGTGGTCGATGACCTCGTGGACACCGGCCGCACGCTGGAAGTGGTCCGGCAGCACATGCCAAAGGCGCATGTGGCCACGGTCTATGCCAAGCCGCAAGGGCGCCCCCAGGTCGACACTTTCGTGACCGAGGTGAGCCAGGACACCTGGATCTTTTTCCCTTGGGACATGGCCCTGCAATACGTCAAACCCTATCGCGGAACGGATTGAGACAGGCTTGGGCAGGGCGCGGACGGACCACGGGCAGGCGGTGCGCTGACGCGCGCCGGACAGAATGCGTTCGGGCCACGCAGGCCATGGGGAGGGCGCTGCCCTCCCCAAACCCCTCCCGGGATATTTGACGCCCGAAGAAGCACGCGAAAGGAAGCGCCGAGCATGACATCCCGCACCGGATCGACATTCTTCCCGCCAATTCCGGAGGCGCAACGCTGGTTGCGCGGCGTCGACTTTCCGCCCGAGCGCCCCTTGATCAACCTCAGTCAGGCCGCGCCGGCGGACCCGCCACCGCCTGCGATGCGTGCGGCAATGGTGGCGGCCATCGAAGATCCTGCCAGCCATCGCTACGGGCCGGTGCTGGGTCTGCCTGCGCTGCGCGCGGCGTTGGCGGCAGACTGGGCGCAGCACTACGGCGGAACGGTCGCATCCGATCAGGTGGCCATCACCGCGGGATGCAACCAGGCCTTTGCCGCGACCATTGCGGCGCTCTGCGGGGAGGGGGACGAGGTGATCCTGCCCGTGCCCTGGTATTTCAATCACAAGATGTGGCTGGACATGTCGGGTGTGCAGGCTGTGGCCATGCCCTGCGGGCCGGGTCTGATCCCTGATCCCGAAACCGCACGCGCGCTGATCACCCCGCGCACCCGCGCCATTGCCATGGTGACGCCGAACAATCCCTGCGGCGTGGAATATCCCGCAGAGGTGATGCGCGGGTTTCATGCGCTCTGCGCGGAAGCGGGCATCCGGTTGATCGTCGACGAGACCTATCGGGATTTCGATTCCCGGCCGGACGCGCCGCATGACCTGTTGCAGGGCGGGGAACCGGACACCACGCTGATCCAGCTTTACAGCTTTTCCAAGGTCTACCGGTTGACCGGGCACCGCGTGGGCGCGGTGATCGCCGATGCGGGCCTGTTGCACGAGATGGAAAAGTTTCAGGATACGGTCGCGATCTGCGCGCCCAGCCTTGGGCAGCGGGCCGCGCTGTGGGGATTGCAGAATCTGGCGCAATGGAAGGCCGAGCAACGCGATGAGATCCTCGACCGGCGCGCTGCCATCGAGGAGCATTTCGGCCCGCTGGCCGAAAAGGGCTGGAAGCTCCTGGGATGTGGCGCCTATTTCGCCTATATCGCACATCCGTTTGCCGCGGGCGCCGCAGAGCTTGCGCCGCGTCTGGTGCGCGAGGCGGGTGTGCTGATCCTGCCCGCCACCATGTTCACGCCAAAGGACGATGCGAGCGGCGACAGGCAGTTCCGCGTCGCCTTCGCCAATAGCGACCGTGCCGGGATCGCAGAGTTCGCGCGGCGCCTGGCGCAGATCGATGGCCCTCTTGCAGCGCCGCAGGACGCGGCATAGACAGGGGCAAACCAACGCGGGAGACTGTCATGGCAGATAAAAAAAGCGGAATCGGCAAGTATTTCGTATGGGGTCTGCTTGGGCTTCTGCTGCTGGGCCTGGGGGGGTTCGGCGCCACCAATTTCTCGGGCACGGTGCGGACCATTGGATCTGTCGGCGAGGCGGAGATCACGACCTCGGATTATTTCCGCGCCTTGCAGAACGAGATCCGTTCCTATGAACAGGACAGCGGACAGGCGCTGAGCTTTCAGCAGGCGCAAAACATCGGGCTGACCCAGCGTGTGCTCAGCCAGATGGTCGTGACCGCCGCGCTGGAACACGAAGCCGCCGCCGTGGGCCTGTCGGTCGGCGATGAACGTCTGGCCGAGGATCTGCGCAGCATTCGGGCCTTTCAGGGCGTCGACGGCAGTTTCAACCGCGATGCCTACAGCCTGACACTGGAAAACGCCGGCCTGTCCGAGCGCGAGTTCGAGGAACAGCTGCGCGACGAGAGCGCGAGCACGCTGTTGCAGGGCGCCGTTCTGGCGGGTGTGCGCCTGCCCGATGTCTATGTCGATACGCTGATCGGCTATACCGGTGAGCGGCGCGCCTTTACCTGGGCCAACGTGGCGGCGGCGCAAGTGGAGATCGCCCTGCCGGAGCCGACCGAGGAAGAGCTGCGCGCCTATCACGAGGACAACATCGGCACCTTCACCCGTCCCGAAACCAAACGCATCACCTATGTCTGGCTGACGCCGGACATGCTGCTGGACAGTGTCGAGGTGGACGAGGCTGCGTTGCGCGCCGCCTATGAGGAGCGCGAAGAGGAATTCAACCTGCCGGAGCGGCGGCTGGTGGAGCGGCTGGTCTTCAATGACAGTGCGGCGGCCGAGGCAGCCCACGCGCGGGTCGAGAGTGGCGAGGCCGCCTTCGAGGATCTGGTTGCAGAGCGGGATCTGGACCTTGCCGACACCGACATGGGGGACGTGACGCGCGCCGCCCTGCGCGAGGCGGCGGAGGTGGTCTTTGACGCAGAGGTGGGCCAAGTTGTCGGGCCAGCGCCCTCACCGCTGGGCCCCGCGCTGTTCCGGGTGAACGGCGTCCTCCCTGAGCAGACCACGCCTTTCGAAGATGCCATTCCGGCGCTGCGGGGCGATCTGGCGCTGGACCGGGCGCGTCGCGTGATCGAGACCCAGGCACAGGGTTACGACGATGAGCTGGCCGCAGGCGTGACGCTGGAAGAGCTTGCCGCCGGGACCGATCTGCAACTGGGTGAGATCGACTGGACCGGAGAGAACGAGGCGGGCATCGCCCTTTTCGAGGCGTTCCGCGCGGCCGCGGAGGCCGTCTCCACGTCCGATTATCCGGCCATTGACCAACTGGGCGACGGCGGGGTGTTTGCCCTGCGGCTGGACGACGTCCTGTCCCCCGCGCCCTATCCGTTCGAGGACGTCCGGGACAGGGTGGCCGAGGCATGGACACAGGCCCAGCGGTCAGAGGCGCTGCTGGCGCAGGCCGAAGGCCTTGCCGATCAACTGGGCGAAGGGCTGACCTTCGAAGGCATCGACCTTGAGCCAAACACCGAAACCGGCGTGACCCGCAGCGCCTTTGGCGCCGGTCTGCCCCCTGCCCTGCTGACGGCGGTCTTTGAGATGGACAGGGACGAGGTGCGCGCCGTTAACAGCGGCGGCCGGGCCATCGTGGTGCGGCTGGACGACATTCTGCCCGCGGATCCCGACAGCGAACAGACGACGCAACTGACCCGCATATTCCGGGATCGGGCCTCACAGGATGTGGCGCAGGATTTGTTCCGGGCGCTGTCCACCGACATTCAGGACCGCGCGGGCGTGGAGATCGACCAAGCTGCGATCAACGCCGTTCACGCGAATTTTCAGTGAGATCATGGCAGTCCTGACACCTTCCTATGACGTTTTTGCCGAGGCCTATGCGGCCGGCAAAAATCAGGTGGTCTACGCCCGGCTTGCCGCCGACCTCGATACGCCGGTCTCATTGATGCTGAAACTGACGGGGGCGGCCAAGGACGCCTTCATGCTGGAATCGGTCACCGGCGGCGAGGTGCGCGGGCGCTATTCGATCATCGGCATGAAGCCCG
>CAZRZN010000207.1:0-7921 GCA_964604565.1 uncultured Rhodobacterales bacterium | reverse complement strand
CAAAGGCAACGTCCCTTCTGCACCTGCACACCCGATTGTCGTCGACACCCATTGTAGCACCGGATCGCAACCTTGTCTGGACAGTGTGAGACCGCAGACCTCAAGATTTTGCGCGCGTGGCGAATGACCGGTCTGGTGAAGCTGCACTGCGGCGCACGAGAGCGTGGCGAAGGTCCGGATCGGGCCGGTCGCGTCGCCTACCGGAAGGGTGGGAAACGGGCTTTCGCTGCGGGTGCGAGGATCTCGTCTCGGAGAGGGAAAAGCGGCCATTCACCGCCAGAATGATCAAAACGGCGATGCTACATCATGCATCGAGGTTGGCACTGCGCAGGAACCGGCTTTGCAAGTTCGTGGCCGTCTCCCAACACCGGACCTTCGTGCTGTGTAAGGTGAATTCGGGCTCTGAGCCCAGACCTACCATAAAGCTGCGAGAAGGCGATGGTCGGCTTCGTACAAATTTCATGCTAAGCTCAACGTATGACCGACAAAAAGAAACCCACACATTCGTCGAGCACTAACCCCTACATTCCAAAGGGTGATGGCGATGAAGCGGTGCAGGCGTACATCTCAGCGATGCCCGGCTGGAAAAGTCTCATTGGCGAACAGATTGACGCAACCGTCGAAAAAGCCTTCCCCGAGGTTCGCAAACAGGTGCGATGGAATACACCTTTCTATCGCAAAGACGATGGCTGTTTTCTCGCAATGTATTGCTACAAGAACTACGTCCAGATCACCTTTTTGACCGGGTCTTCTCTCGATCCGGTGCCGCCCAAGGCTTCTAAGGTAGAAGGCACTCGGTATTTAGATGTCCACGAAGACGAAGCACTCGAAAAGGAGCAACTTGTAAGCTGGGTTCAACAAGCCCTGAAGCTTCCCGGTCAGCAGCTTTAGATCAATCAATCAAGTCAATAAGAGTAATGGCGGCCTTGTCCGAGAAGCTGTCGCACGCGAACTTGGCGCGCTCCTGCTTTTTCTCGTGGATAATAGGCAAAAAATTCTCCGTTAGTCTTTGCGGACAAAGGCTGGGTCGATGACTGCTGTAATCTGACAGATGGTCTGTACGGTCTCTGGACTCTGTTTGAATCGGTAGCGCTTGTTTATCCGCTAAAGATGGCGCGAAGGTGTCGTTGATCCAGTTTGTTACGAGCTTAACTGTTTCAGGAAGAATGCAATTTCAGTTATTTTCCCGCATTTTGTTTGACCTCTCAGGATGGCTTTTTTGGACGCTGCGTCTGTCTATGAAGTAAGGCAATCCACCCAACTTCGCCAGCGCAACGCCCAATTTAGAGCTTAGTTCAGAGCTGCTGTGAACGCAGAAAGCACCTCCGAGCCGGGCTTGCCACGGGCATCAAGCTCTGCCGCCCATTCCTTACCGACGCCATCGAGAATTTTCCTGATTTCAAGGACGTCAGCTTCGGACATTGTTACGAACCGGACACCATCGTCCGCGATGGCCTGCTTGTCGACGCCATCAAGCTCGTCCACTCGAGCGCAGGCTTCCCGGGTCGCATTTTCACCAGCTTCGGTCAGCGTTGCCTGAAGCTCAGGGGGCAGACTGTCGAACTTGTCTTGGCTGATCATGTAACCAAGTACGAAAGACCCCAGGTTCAACCCCTCGGTCGCGGATTTCAGATGCGGCGTCAGATCGTAGGGGGGCACCGAGCTGTGCGGAAAGACGACCGCGTCCAGTGTGCCGCGTGACAGAGCCTCGCGCGTTTAAGGAGCGGACATTTGCACCGGCACCCCCCCGAGCTTAGTCATGGCAAGGGCCTGGGTGCCTCCGCTTGTCCGCATCTTCTGTCCCTGGAAACTGGCGAGGTCGCTGATCTCTTTGGTCGAGAACAGCTGATAGGGTGCCAATGCGAGAACCATCAGCGCACGCATGCCCTCAGGCGCATATTCCGTCTTGTCGAGCACACCGCCCGGTTTGGCGAGTTTCCAATAGGCCATCGTACCTTCGCATGACGAGTTGAAAGCACCCGGAAGCTGTGCAACCGCGCTGAGCGGAAGCTTGTCGGCCAAATAGGAAGCCCCGATATACCCGATATCGGCAACACCAGTCTGGGTCAGCGACAGCATATCCTTGGCCTTGCCCAGCTGTTGCGCGGGAAAATAGTCAAAGCTAACCGTTCCGCCGGATTTCTCTTCGACCTCCGCCAGGAAAGGCTTGAGCAGGCTTTCGGCGATGTAATGGTCCACCGGCAGGCTGTCCGCCACGCGCAGGGTGATGTCCTGAGCCGTTGCCGCGCCGGTGCTCACGCCAAGCGCCATTCCGGCCAGATATCCGCAAACTCTCTGTTTCATTGTAGTCTTCTCCTCCTTGGTTGTGTTTTCATTGCATTGTGGCTGGCAGCCACAGGATTATTCCGGGGAAAGCGGCAAGCAGCGCGATGATCAGCAAATGCGCCCAGACATGGGGCATGACGCCCCGGAATATCTCTTCCAGTGGTCGGCGCGTATAGCGCGCAACGACGAAGACGTTCATGCCCATCGGCGGGGTGACCATGCCAACCTCTGCGGTGACAACGATCAGCACGCCGAACCAAATCGGATCGAACCCAAGCTGATAAACCAATGGCAGGACCACTGGCACAGTCAGGATCAGGATGGCGATCTGGTCCATGAAGAAACCCAGGATCAGATAGCCGAACAGGATCACGGCCAGGATCACCCAGCGCGAGGTCTCCAACGCGCCGACCCAGCTTGTCAGATCGTTCGTCACCCGTGTCAGCGTGAAGAAATAGCCGAACACGTGTGCCCCCAGAATGATGAAAAGGATCATGCAAGTGGTGTGTGAGGCCGACCGCAGCGCCGTCCAGGCACTCGCAATCGACAGCTTGCGTTCCCAAGCAGCAATCAGCATGGCGAAAAATGCCCCGATTCCGGCAGCCTCGGTGGGGGTGGCAATGCCGGAATAGATCGTTCCCGTCACGGCAAAGAACAAAATCAGAACCGGACCGACCCGTTTGAGAGACCGAAACTTGTCGGCAAAGCTATAAGCCTTGCCAAAGGGTGCCGCCTCGGGATCACGCCAAACCAGATAGGCGATGGTCAGCATGATCGTTGCCGTAACCAGTATGCCGGGGATCACGCCCCCGATCAGCAGTTTGGACACCGGAATGTCGGCGATGATCCCGTAGAGGATCAGCGCGATGGACGGTGGGATCAGCATGGACAGTGTGCCAGAAATGGCGACCACGCCGCCCGCCAGCTTGGGGTCGTAGCCCTCTTTCAACATTGCGGGGATCGATGTTGAAGCCAATGTTGCCGCCGCCGCTGTAGACGACCCAGAGATGGCGCCAAAGCCTGCCCCCGCGAGAGCGGTAGCCATGGCAACCCCGCCCCGAAGGCGGCCGACCCACACAGTCGCCGCGCGGAACAGGTCATCGGCGACACGCGAGATGATGACGAATTCCGCCATTAGGATGAACATGGGGATCGTGATGATCTCGTAGTCATTCGCGGTGGAGAGCGGAGTTGTCTTCAGGATGCCTTCGAGGATCGGCCAACCGCCGAACATGTAGAGACACACGGCCCCCGAGACCCCCATAGCCAGAGCCACCGGCATCCCGACCACCAGCATTAGTGCCAGGAGGATAAGTACGATCGTCACGCTCATTCGCCATGCTCCCCCGACTTTATGTCCGTATTCGGTGGTGGAGGAAGTTCAACAAGATCGGATGGGGAAAAGACCGAGAGCAGATGGAAAATCGCCCGATAGCCGCAGCGCAGGGCCAATGTAGCCATTCCCAAGGTCAGGAAAGCATGGGCGACCCATGTGGGCCAAGGCACGATTTCCGCCGCTCGATGGTCGGAGACCAGTGCGTCTTGCGCCTGAACAAAGCCGAGCCAGGCGATTACGCCGACAAAGAACGTGGCCGCGCCATAGCCCGCCGCCTGTGAAAGATGCCGTATCGGGCGGGGCAGCAACGGCACGAACACATCCAGCGCGATATGACCGTGATGGTGCATCGTGTCGGACAGAGCCAGAAAGAACACGGCACCCACGAGGTACAGACCGATCAGGCTGTAGGACCAAACCAGAGGGGCTGCAAACATGTAGCGCATGGCGACGTCGAGCACGACAATCAGCATGATCGCGGCCATTGCCGCCGCCGAAATGCTGATCATCACGGTCTCCACCCGTGCTAAGAGCGCCGATAGCGCATTAGCGGGTCGGTTCTCCTCTATCACTCCTCCCATAGTTTCCTCCATTTCTACGTTTGAGTTGGTCCGCATGCGGCCATTATTTTTTGCGCGGCGCGTTCGTGTGGTTTGTCGATCATCTGCCCGTCGATGTTGATGACCCCTGCATTCGGGTTCGCCTCAAAACCGTCGAGAACCTTTTGCGCCCAGATCAGTTCCTCTTCGGTGGGTTGAAACGCGCGGTTCACCGGTGCGATGTGGTTGGGATGGATCACGGCCTTGGCCCCAAACCCGTCACGTCTTGCAACTCTGGCCTCCGCCTCCAGAGCCTCAAGATCATTCAACGCGGCACAGATGGTATCCACGGCAACAACACCCGCCGCCGCCGCACCGGAAAGACATAGGTTGCGCGCCATCCGGTAGGGTTCGTGATATACACAGCTTTCCGCATTTTCCCGCGCGCCGAGCGAGGCGGCCAAGTCTTCAGCACCCCACATCATTCCCCAAAGGCGGGGGTCAACATTGCGATACCGCCCAAGAGTAAACAGCGATGCCGCGGTTTCGGTCACGATCGCCAGTATCCGCGTTTGCGGCAGTGCATGGGCTGCCTCGAAGGCGGCCAGATAATGCGCCAGCTGGCGTAGATCGTCTGGTCCTTCGCATTTGGGCAAGACAATGCCGTCCGGCGCATGGGGCATGACCGCCGCAAGATCAGCGAGCGTCAAATCGGTATCCAGCGCATTGACGCGGACGAACGTCGCCTTGCCGCCGCGTTCCTCGCGCAGCATGTCCGCCACGCAATCGCGGGCCTCCGCCTTGGCCGAGGCCGCGACAGAGTCCTCCAGATCGAGGATCAGCGCATCGGCCTCGCCGACTCTTGCCTTAGCGAATTTGCGGGCGCTGTCGCCGGGAACAAATAGAAAACTGCGCATCAGGCCTGCACCTCAACGGGGCGCTTACGCATCAAGGCCATGCGCGTGCATTTTGCCACGACAACGCCGTTTTGATTGAAGCAGCTATGCTCGAACTCCACCAGTCCGGCATCGGCTCGTGACTTGCTTTCGCGCTTGGAAACCACCAGAGTTTCTGCTCGCAAAGTATCCCCATGAAAGACCGGAGCGGGGAACCGGACATCTGACATACCAAGATTGCCGATCGTCGTGCCCAGCGTTGTGTCCTGTACCGACAGGCCAATCAGGATCGCCAGCGTGAACATCGAGTTGAACAGCCTTTGCCCCCATTCGGTGCCTTCGGAAAACGCCGCGTCAATGTGCAACGGCTGCGGATTCATCGACATCAGGCTAAACATCGTGTTGTCAGCCTCATTGACGGTGCGGGACAGCTCGTGGCGAAACTGGCGATCCACCTCGAAATCCTCATAGTAAAGTCCAGGCATGGTCGCTCCTGTCAGTAGGATTTCGGTAGGCCCAGCGCCTTTTCGGCGATGAAGCACAGGGCAAGCTGGGGCGAAACCGGGGCGATGCGCGGGATCAGGCTTTCGCGCAGATACCGCTCGACGTGATATTCCTTGGCATAGCCAAAGCCACCATGGGTCATCACCGCCGTCTGGCACGCGTTAAAGCCAGCCTCACCGGCGAGATATTTTGCCGTATTGGCCGAGACGCCGCAGGGCAGGCCGTTGTCGTATTCCCAGGCCGCTTTCATGATCATCAGCCAGGCCGCTTCCAGTTCAGCATGGCTGATAGCCAGCGGATGCTGGATCGACTGGTTCTTACCGATAGGCCGGTTGAAAACCTCACGTTCCTTTGCGTAATTTACGGCACGTTCCAGCGCGGCAAAGCCCAACCCGACCGCCTCGGCCGCGATCAGGATTCGTTCGGGGTTCAGCCCGTGAAGGATATATTCAAATCCGCGCCCTTCCTCACCGATCCGGTCGCTTTCGGGGATTTCGAAATTCTCAAAGAACAGCTCGTTGGAATCTACCGCCTTGCGGCCCATTTTCTCGATCTCGCTGACCTTGATGCGCTCGCGGTCAAAGGGCGTGTAAAAGAGGGACAGACCGTGCGTCGGGGACGTCACGTCTTCCAGCGGCGTTGTGCGCGCCAGAAGCAGAATATTGTCTGCCACCTGAGCAGTGGAAATCCACACCTTCTGGCCGTTTACCACATATTTGTCACCACGCTTGTCGGCGCGCAGCTTCAGCTGGGTGGTGTTCAGGCCCGTATTGGGTTCGGTGACGCCGAAACAGGCCTTTTCCTCGCCGGTTGCCATCGGACGAAGCATGCGCTGTTTTTGCTCTTCAGAGCCAAACACGGCCACCGGGTTCAAGCCGAAAATATTGATGTGGACAGCCGATGCACCAGACAACCCCGCGCCGGACTCCGAGATGGCGCGCATCATCACAGCAGCTTCGGTGATCCCCAACCCGCTGCCACCATACTCTTCAGACGTGCAAATGCCCAGCCAGCCTTCTGCTGCCAGAGCTTCGTAAAAATCTTCCGGAAACCCGCCGTCTCGGTCGCGGCGCAACCAATACTCAGCATCAAAGCCCGCGCAAATCCGGTCAACCGCGTCGCGGATAGCGTTTTGATCATCGGTCAAGGCAAAGTTCATTTATTGGTCCTCTTTGGTGTAATGCAACGTGCCGTTGCGCTGAAGCTCGGCGATTTCGGCGTCCGAGAATCCCGCCTCGGACAAGATTTCTGGTCCATGTTCGCCCAAGCGTGGCGCATAGCGTTCCACCTTGGCCGGCGTGCGCGAAAAACTGACCGGAACGGCCATCTGGCGCAGTTTGCCTTCGCTGGGGTGATCGACCGATTGAAAGAAACCTGTCTCGACCAGATGCGGATCGTCGATGACGGATTCAAAGCTGTGCATCGGCATGGCCGGCACATCGGCCTTGCGGAACACCTCCAACCACTCTGCGGTTGTCTTGGTCAGAATGATTTCCCCAAGCGATGCATAGACAAAATCGATGTTAGCCATCCGGTTGGAAAAGCTGGCAAACCTGTCGTCACTCTGTGGAATGTCAGAGCGACCGATCTGGTCGAAGAAACGCTGCCAATGGCCGTCGTTGTAGATGAGGGCGCAGACATAGCCGTCCATGGTCTTGTAGGGACGACGATCCCTTGAGAGGTGGCGCGAATAGCCGCCAGCATCCATCGGAGGGTCAAATGTGAGGCCGCCCAAATGGTCACCCAGTATCATCGAGACCATTGTCTCGAACATGGGGATCTCGATCTTCTGGCCCTTGCCAGAGCGCTCACGCTCAAGCACCGATGCAAGGATCGCGTTATTGGCGGCAATTCCGACAATCCGGTCGGCCACGGCGGCCGGTACATAGGCAGGTTCCCCGCCAGCACGCGTGAAGCTGTGCGAGATGCAGGAACCGCCCTGGATCAGATCGTCATAGGCGGGGCGCGCTGCATAGGGCCCCGTCTGCCCGTAGCCCACCAGAGCAGCGTAGATCAGGCGCGGGTTGATTGCTGAAAGCTCTTCATAAGACAGCCCAAGCCGTGCCATGGCCTTCGGCCGGATATTTGTCACCAACACATCGGTGCTCTCGACCAGCCGCAACATTGCTTTGCGGCCGTCTTCCTGTTTCAGATCAAGTGCGATGTCCCGCTTGGACCGGTTCACGTTCATGAACAATGGCCCCATTTCTTTGTGCCGCGCCGGACCGATCTGCCGGATCACATCGCCGGTCGGAGACTCGACCTTGATCACCTCCGCGCCAAAATCGCCAAGGATCTGCGTTGCATATGGTCCCATCAACACCGTTGTGAGGTCCAGAATTCGCAGTCCTTCCAAGGGT
>CAZRZN010000206.1:0-7935 GCA_964604565.1 uncultured Rhodobacterales bacterium | reverse complement strand
TGGTGCCCAGGAGAGGACTCGAACCTCCACGACCTTGCGATCACTGGCACCTGAAGCCAGCGCGTCTACCAATTCCGCCACCTGGGCACAGGTGGTGACATCGGGGCTTTAAGCGTGTGACAGCGGGGTGTCAACGCACATTTTTCAAAGATTTCCCGCGCGGCAAACGGGCGCCTTGCAGCGGGCCTTGTGCGTCGGTATTCGGGAATCAGCAGCTTGACCAGGGGAGAGCGTCCATGTCCAAACTCGTCACCATCTATGGCGGCTCGGGGTTCGTCGGGCGATACATTGCCCTGCGCATGGCGAAAGAAGGCTGGCGCGTGCGCGTTGCCGTGCGCCGGCCCAACGAAGCCATTTTCGTTCGCCCCTATGGCGTGGTGGGGCAGGTAGAACCGGTCTTCTGCAACATTCGCGACGATGACAGCGTGCGCAGCGTGATGCACGGCGCCGACGCGGTCGTGAACTGCGTCGGCACTTTCGACAAGGGTGGAAAGAATAATTTCGATGCCGTCCAGCAAGATGGGGCGGAGAGAATTGCGCGGATCGCCTCTGAAACGGATGTTGCCACCATGGTGCATATTTCCGCGATCGGCGCGGACCCTGATGGGGTCAGCCTCTACGCGCGGAGCAAGGGCAAGGGCGAAGAGGGTGTCCTGCATCACATGCCGCAGGCCGTCATCCTACGACCCTCCGTGATCTTCGGACCAGAGGACCAGTTCTTCAATCGATTTGCCGGGATGACCCGACTGGGTCCGGTTCTGCCGGTGGTTGGCGCGCGCACGAAATTCCAGCCCGTATATGTGGACGACGTCGCGAAGGCGGCGGTCAAGGGCATCCTTGGCGAGGCGAAAGGCGGCATCTACGAGCTTGGCGGCCCTGACGTCCAAAGCTTTCGTGAACTCATGCAGACCATGCTCGGCGTGATCCGCCGCCGCAGGTTGATTCTCAACATCCCGTTCTTTGTGGCGGGTGTGATGGGCCGGGTCTTCGATCTGGTGCAGTCGGCCTCCGGGGGTCTGATCCCGGCGCAGATCACCGCGGATCAGGTCCGCAGCCTGCGCTCTGACAATGTCGTGACTGGCAAGACCAAGACATTTGCCGATCTCGAGATAACCCCAACGGCCATTCCGGCTGTATTGCCCGACTATCTTTGGCGCTTTCGTCCGTCGGGCCAGTATGCCGCAATCAAGGAGTCGGCACAGAACCTTCGGCCTGATTGATTGTCACGCGGCAAGGACCCGTCACTGGCGCCGACGCAGATCACATAAGACCTTGCTGCAACAACATCCCGGTGGCGGCGTTGCACTGGTGCCGGTCTGTCGGGCCAGCCATTTTTCGCAGGCGGACACCAGCGCGCAGCCACGACAGCGCGTGACCATATCGGCGTAGGTCTCCGGGCGGAGGCTACCGTCCTCCATCGCCTTCGCCAGATTTACGCCCATGATGCGGGCCACGCTGCGCGTCATGAAAAAATGGCGAGCAGGGTCACCGATCGGAAAGGTCATGCCAGCTCTCTCAAATCCGGGATCGTTCAAGCGCCTCTTGAACAGCCGCGAGTCGCTCTTGATTAATGCAGTTTGGTGACGGACGGAACCTGTCATCGGTGCGCTCATCCAGCCAGCGCTTGCAGCCCTGAGCCTGCTGGCAACGGCGGCACCGCGTGACGATATCGCACCAATCTTCCTGCTTGAGGACGCCGGCCTCGAATGCGGCGACAAGATCGACGCCCGAGACCTTTGCCATCCGCTGCACCAGCCAGTAATGCGCGGTCGGTTCCCCCATGGGCGTCGTGGCCGAAGTGATCGTTACGCCCTGCGCCTTAACCATTTTCCAACTCGAGGAACATCTCTGTATTGCGGCAGTATAGAGGCGCGTCTTCCGCCCGCTGAACGGTGGGCTGGGTGGCCAACCAGTGCGCGCATGCCTCCGTGCCCGTGCAGCCGGTGCACCGCAGCACAGCATCGTCCAGATCGCCGATGGTCATTCGGCCGCGCAGGATTTCCTCTTCGAGGTCGATTCCGCGTGCATTCGCCATTTCGTCAACCAATGCCGCGTGCCGCTTCAACGTGGTTTCGGATTGCATCGTTTCACCTCCTTGATCCGACCTATCAAGGATCAGGGTGAATCAGATTGCCGCAACGCGCCTTGACTCAGGTCAACATCCCGTTTCGTGCTGCCGCCTCACTCCGCCGAGAGCGCATTCGCCGTGGCGCGGACAATCGCCAGCCGGGCGGCGTTGGGCGGGTGACTGCCCAGAAAACGGTTTCCGGGGTCCGGGATCCGCGCGAAAAACTCGGCGCCACGCACCGGATTGAACCCTGACCGAAATGCGATGATCGTGCCAAGCTGGTCAGCCTCCAGCTCGAATTCCTTGGAATATGTCCGCGCGCCAACCGCAGCGCCCAGTTGCTCCGCGGATCTGACGGCCTCTGCCTCGGCACCGCTGATAGCAGCGATGCCTGCAAAAACCACTGCGCCGATCGTGGCGCTTTCCTTGGTCTTCGCCAGATGCTCCAGAATATGGTGCGAGGCTTCGTGCCCCATGACAAAGGCCAGTTCATCGACATTCCGCACCGAATTTATCATCGCGAGGTTGAACGCGAGGATGGGACGGCCAAAACGGTCCTCCGTTTGAAAGGCGTTGGGCGGCTGATTGGGACGATCATCAACGACGATCTGGAAATCGCAGTTCAGACCCGATGTCCGCACCCGGCATTCCCGCTCGGCCACAGGTTCGACCGTCTGAACCACTTGCACGAATTGCCGCGCCGCCTGATTGGCGCGCCGCTGAGGCTCGGACTCGCCGATGGCACCGGGCATGGGGGGCGGCAGCGGCATGGGCCCGCAGGCCGCAAGCAGCACAAGAACGAGAGGCAATAAGACACGAAACATGGACGATCCCGACAAGCGAAGGCATGTGTCTCCTTGATAGGGCCCTATGTGCGGCTGCGCCAGACCGTCGCGATCACTTGGCGGTGTGATGCCGGAACGCTATCTTCCTTCGCATGACTGAAAACATCACGGTAATTTACAACGATACCTGCCCGATCTGTTCGCGTGAAGTGGATGGATACCGCCGGATGACCGCGGGCGAGGGCACCGACGTCGCTTATGCCGGATTGTCCGACGGGGCCTACGCAGCATATGGCCTGTCCAAGGCACAAGCCGCTCGGGAGTTTCACGTCGTCAAGGACGGAAGGATGCTGTCGGGTGTGCCGGCCTTTGCGGCCCTCTGGTCCGAAATCCCGCGATTGCGCTGGCTTGCGCGGCTCGTGAGCCTTCCGGGGGTGCATTGGCTCGCGTGTATTGTTTATGACCATATCTTGGCGCCTGCCCTTTACCTCATGCACAAACGGCGGCAACGTCGGCTGGAATGTGCGTCGGGCGATGCCAGCGGGCAATAGGGCAATGAGATGTTCAGCGTAGAACACGATTTTGACGCGACGGTCGTCACGCTTGTCGATGAGGGAGAGACCCCTTTGCAGGAAGACGTGTCGGTATCCAGCTTCGAGGAATGCATCACCGTCGAGCAGTATGACGCGCGGACTGACACCGTCCAGAAGATCACGCTGTCAATCTCTCAGATGCAGGATCTCATGGCGGCACTCACCATGCCCGAGGGTGTTTATCGCCGTAAGAAATAGCGCCGAGCCGGTCTAAGGGAATTTCTTTGACCGTGCGGGTGTTCAATCCCATTTCTGTGAAAAAAAGACGACCGCGCGAGTTCGCTGTCAACCCGCAAAGGCAGATTTGCCCAAATCCGGCTGGCCAAAAAGTCTTTAACCGGTCCTGCCTGCTCGCCCGCCTCATAGGCGTGCAGATGACCAAGCAGTCGCCCATAGCGGATGGCACAGCGCGACGCACCCCGGATGGCAAGAGCGCCGAAATAATCCTTTCCCTGAAACCGGACTGGCAGGATTGCGTGGAGCAATCGTGCATTGAGGGAATAGTGGGCCGCACTGCGTGACTTTGCCGGTTGAAACTGTCCGCCGCACCCCTGAAATAGCACCCAAGCCGCAATAGGAGACGTCATGCCCACCCCCAACCCCGCCGCAATGGACTTTTTGCTGACGCGCCGCTCGCGGCCGGCCAAGACGCTGGCCTCTCCGGCGCCCGACGACGCTGCACTTGCGGTTCTTTTGACTGCCGCAGCCCGCTCTCCGGATCATGGAAAACTGGAACCTTGGCGCTTTGTCGTGCTGAAGGGAAACGCGCTTCAGCGCGTCGCGGCAGAGGTGGGCGCCGCCGGCGCACGGCTGGACAAAAGCGTCGAGGACATCACCAAGGCGCAGGCCGCCTTTGCCAACAGCCCGCTATGCGTTGCAGTGATCGAAGTTCAGAAAGACAGCCCGAAGATCCCGGCCATCGAGCAGACCTATTCGGCAGGCGGGGTCTGCCTTGCGCTGCTGAACGCCGCGCTGGCCGCCGGTTGGGGGGCAAACTGGCTCTCGGGGTGGGCAAGCCACGACCGCGGCTTTGCCACGAGTGCGCTGGACCTCGCCGAGAATGAACGCATCGCGGGCTTCGTCCATATCGGCACGGAAACCTCGACCCCGCCGGAGCGCCCGCGTCCTGACCTTGGCCAGCTCACCAGTTGGGTCACGGAATGATCGCGAAGGCGGTCACCCGCGCCATCGGCCAGATGCCGGATCCGCGCTTTCGCGGTGTCTTGCTGCGCGGCATCGGCATCACGCTGGCGCTGCTGATCGCGGCGAACCTTGCCGTGATCTGGGGGCTTGGATGGCTGATCGGTGACAGTCTGACTTTGCCCTGGATCGGCACGGTGCGATGGCTGGACGACGTGATAAGTTGGGCGGCGATCCCGGTCATGCTGGTGCTGTCCGCCTTCATGATGATCCCTGTGGCCTCGGCCATCACCTCGATGTTTCTCGAAGACGTGGCACAGGCGGTAGAGGACAGGTATCATCCGTCCCTCGGCCCTGCAGCGCCGATCAGCTTTTCCGAGGGATTGCGCGATTCTCTTGGTTTTCTGGGAACAATGATTGTCGCCAACATGCTGGCGCTGGTGCTCTACCTGCTCTTCGCCCCGCTTGCTCCGGTGATTTTCTGGGCACTGAACGGGTTCCTGCTGGGCCGCGAGTATTTCACGCTAGCCGCGCTGCGCCGCGTCGGCCCGGCAGAGGCGAAACGCCTGCGCCGCCGCCATATCGTCACGATCTGGGCAGTCGGGGTCATCATGGCGGTGCCACTGACGATCCCCTTGGTCAATTTGCTGGTGCCGGTCTTGGGCGCTGCGGCCTTCACCCATGTGTTTCATGACCTTCACCGACGCGGTAGCGCCTGACCGGATGCAAAGGCTCTGGAAGGGACATGTTTTTGGTTCCGCACCCTGTCCATAAAATAAAGGAAGGCGGGCTGTCAGGAAGATCGAGGGAGCCAGTGGCCAATAGCTTTGCGGAGATATCCGCGTCATAGTGCGCGGTGGTTTGGTCTGACCACGCAATACCACAGCACGGAATGTCCGAAAACCTTGGACGACGGGTCCGCCTTTGCCGCTTTGGTCGATCGGGGAGCGGTCACCGTTTCCGATGACAGCACCCGGTTTTCCGGTGGGGTTCAGCAGATGCTTCTACCCCAAATATGGGACAGAGACCCAATCCAATCTGGAGAAACATCCGGACAAAGACGTGCTGAAAAGATCGGCATGTTCGATCCTCAGAGCATAGTTGCCCCTCCATGGCCATCTGGGCCGGTTCTGCACCTTCCTGTCATCACATTCCCGGGTTGTCCGAGTTCCTCAAGTCCAAAAGCTGACTGTAGACCCGCGGTCACTCGACAGTGACCCCATCCATTCTGTTGAACATCCAGCGATCGATGTCCCGCACGGTGATCGTCTCGGACAGGATGATCCCGGCAATGATCGCCCAGAGCACCGCGGAAATCGCCGTGGTCAACCAGGCCTTGCGCTTGAGATTATGCACTTCGGGGCTGCCGGCATGGGTGCCCGGCACGACCTCTCCCACATCGCCCTGCGTTTTCAGGCGGATCGGGATCACGCACAGAAAGGTCATGAACCAGATCACCGCAAACAGGACGATTCCGGACGTTATCCCCATCAGACCTGCTCCAGCTCTACGAGGCAGCCGTTGAAATCCTTGGGATGCAGGAAGAGGACCGGTTTCCCATGGGCGCCGATCTTTGGCTCTCCGCTGCCAAGGACCCGGGCACCGGTACTTTTCAGATGGTCCCGTGCGGCAAGGATATCCTCGACCTCGTAGCAGATGTGGTGGATCCCGCCGGCGGGGTTCTTGTCCAGAAACCCCTGTATGGGGCTGTTTTCCCCAAGCGGGTAGAGCAATTCGATCTTGGTGTTCGGCAGTTCGATGAAGACCACCGTCACGCCATGCTCAGGCTCATCCTGCGGATTGCCGACTGTCGCGCCGAGCGCATCGCGGTATTGCGCCGAGGCGGCCTCAAGGTCTGGAACGGCAATGGCGACGTGATTCAGGCGACCGATCATCTTTGTGACTCCAGCAAAACTCTCTGATCGGGTGGTAGCCCCTGCGCCACTGTCGGACAAGTCGGTGCGACCCTTAACCGCTTGTTCACTGTGACAGGCCAATCTGGCCCCGACTCGCTGAGGAGACACTGCCATGGATGACAACGAAAGCCTTGCCTCTCGACTGCGCCCTACCGCGACACGGCCGCTATTGGGATTGACCATTCTGGTGGTTGAGGACAGCCGATATGCCTGTGATGCCATGCGTTTGCTTTGTCTGCGTTCGGGGGCGCGCATCCGCCGGGCAGACTGCCTGAAATCGGGGCGCCGTCATCTGCAAGTGTATCGGCCCAGCGTGGTGATCGTCGATTTGGGCCTTCCCGATGGATCGGGTGCCGAACTGATCTCGGAACTGGCGGTCGCCAGTCCAAGGATCGATGTCATCCTCGGCACAAGCGGCGACAGTTTCGCAGA
Source organism: uncultured Rhodobacterales bacterium (assembly GCA_964604565.1). GTDB lineage: Bacteria > Pseudomonadota > Alphaproteobacteria > Rhodobacterales > Rhodobacteraceae > CAZRZN01. The sequence continues at coordinate 1,001 of CAZRZN010000206.1, read as the reverse complement.
AGATGTGGCGCTGGCGGCTGGCGCTGACGGGTTTCTGGCCAAGCCGGTGCTGTCCGTTGTCGGGTTTCAGAACGCCGTTCTGTCGGCCCTGCCATCCGACCGTCGGCCGACGGGTCCACGGCTGGTCGTCGATGATCCGGTCTTGCCGGATCCAGTGGCCTATCGCGACGACATGGCCCATGCCGCCGACGTTCTGGAGCAAACCCAGGACGATGCGACGCTTGCGTATGTGACGCAGTTCCTGACGGGTGTCGCACGCAGCGCGGGGGACGGGTTGCTGCAAAAGGCGGCAGAGGATTTGGCGGAGGCCCGCGATGCCGGCCATCCGCTGAAACCGCGCCTTTCACAGATCAATGCACTGATAAAGGATCGGCTGGCGGATCGCATGGCGATCTGACCGGACGGCTCTGCCACCAAACCGAAACGGCACCGCCCAACAGGGGCGGGCAGGCATCAGCCACCCGATGGACCGAACCTGTATTGCAACGATGCCCCGCCCAATCGGACCCAACCCATTCGGACGGCGACGGGCGGCATCGCCTTCTCTTTAGATGAAGTCCGCGCACCGTTCGTCGCGCGATCCAGCGCGACAACCCAAGAACATCCTCGGACGCGGCCCAGCTTTGGCATCGGGGCCAGAAGCGCCCTTGTAAAAGCCGCCGCACAGGCGGCGCGCAGCGGGGTCAGCGCATCGATACAGGATGCGCACCCGGATGGTCTGCCGGGGCGCAAGGTTGCCTCACGCCCGTGCCAAACCTTAGTCCTGCCGGATCACCCGCAGCGAAAGCTCCATCAGTTGATCCGAGCTTGGCTCTGAAGGGGCATTCATCATCAGGTCTTCGGCGCGCTGGTTCATGGGGAACATGATGACCTCGCGGATATTGGCGGTTTCGGCCAGCAGCATGACGATCCGGTCGATTCCCGCCGCACAACCGCCATGCGGCGGGGCGCCGTAGTGAAACGCCTGAAACAACGCGCCAAAGCGGCTTTTGACCTCATCG